>CADBQN010000052.1 GCA_902796855.1 uncultured Bacillota bacterium
AACAGACGACGGCGACGATGAGCATGCCGATCCAGTCGCCTTTTTTGAGACGGGGAGGGTACTCATAATCCTCGCTTTCCAGCAGCGCGATCCTGCGTTCCAGCTCCGCTCTGGTCTTCGGAAGATAGTGGTCGTATTGATTGTATGGCGCTTTTCTTTCCATAGAAATCCCTCCTGCGCGGGAACGATCTGAAATCCAAACGCGTCCCCGGCGCGAACCGTTATTTCTTCTGCGAAGCGATGATCTTTTTGCGGCGAATGTTATAGTACTCACCAAAGGCCAGACCGATGATAAAACCGAGGCCGAGGGCGATATCCGTCACCCAGTCAATGGGCTGTCCGGGTACCCAGAAGAACAGCATCATGGTAAAGATGATGACGAGCTGACAGAAACGGGCCACGATGATCCCAAACAGATCCGAACCGGGAAAACGATACGCTCTTTTTGTTTCCCTGTCCTTTTTGCGCAGCGCGATGAAAGCTTCACAGCACAGGATAAAGGGCAGCAGGAAGATCAGACTGGTAAAGGAGAACAGCGTCCAGAAGAGATCGCTGGCGGCGCTGCCGCCGATGGAAGCCAGCACGCCGTAAGCAACGATCACGACGGTCGCGACGATGCCAATGATCACGGCGCTGCCGAGGGGAGCGCCTTTTTTGGTCTGCTTGCCGAACACTTTTGGAAGTTCGTTGCTGTCCGCGGATTCAATGGCCATATAACCGGCCGCCTGCATCCACGAGGGCCCCTGAGTAATCAGCGTATAAAGGAAAATAAGACCGACCAGGACATAGAGAAGCTTGCCGAGGAATCCGGGGAAAGTAAAGACAAAGCAGTTCAAAATGCCGTTGATGATATCGATTTCCTCATAGGGCGTGATAAAGCAGATAGCGAACGTAAACAGAATATAGATCGCGATAATCACAACAAGGCTCAGCAGAATCATCCGGGGAAGGTCTCTGCCGGGATCCTTGATGTTTTGCCCCGCGACGGCACTGATTGCGTCGAACCCCATCACGTTATAAATCAGCGCGGGGAAGAAAGCGAAAGCGGCGCCGATCGTCGGTTTAAAGGACGAAGCGGAAAATTCCGTCGCGGACTGACCGCCGTTTTTGACCATATACACGACGGCGCACAGAATCAAACAGCCGACAATCGTCAGTTTCGCGAGACCGCCGATATTCCGAAGGGCCGTCGATTCATTTTGCGGCTGCGAGGCCAAAAAAACGTACACCCATACCAGAACGCAGGAAAATCCCAGGTAAAGACCGAAGGATACTTCCAACCCGGTAAGAAGCGCCAGCATTTCACAGATAACGTCCATGACGAAAATCGTCGCCGAAGCGACCCAGATCGCGTTGTTGAGCCAATAATACCAGGTCGTTCTGGCGGCGTTGTCATCGCCGATGGATATTTTTACCCAATGGTACAGCCCCCCGTCCGAAGGGTAGGTCGACCCCAGTTCCGCCGTGATCAACGCCATCGGCAGGAAAAAGATGACGCCCAAGATCAGGTACCAGGTGATGGAGCTGATCCCCATCGCGGAGGAAGCCGTTCCGGAATCGAGGAACAGCATGAACATGACGATGCCGAGAAACAGATCGCCCGCTCTGAGCTTTTTCGGCTGTTCCGCTGTTTTACTTGCCATCAATCATCACTCCTTCACAATGATTTCAATATAGTTTAATTTATCATACCCTTTTGTCGGTTTGATGAGGGCGGCGTGCCGCCCTCCTCTTTTTGTCCGTTATTGCGTTATGCCGAGATCTCTCTCTTCTTTTTCAATGATTTCCCGAATGGTGCCGGCGGCGTATTCGGAAAGCGGTTCGGGCTGATGGGTTTCGAGAATGCGGCGGGCTTCCTCATCGCATTTCGTTTTCAGGTCGACGCCGCCTTCAAGGAGCCAGTTGTCCATCAGGTTCCGGTCGATGAATTTCGGCGCGGACTGATAGCCTCTCGTCTTGGCGACGGTGTTCGGTTCCGTCAGGTGGTTGCCGCCGGGGCCGACACGGATGATGGAATCGACATCGAGGGTTTCGTCATTGACGGGAATGCCCTGGAGGGTGTAGCGGACCATGCCGGCAAATTCGGAGTCCATGACCATCTGGCCATAGCCCAGCGTGATACCGGATTCCAACATGCCCAGCCCGTAGATGAGGTTGGCACCTGCCAACGCCGGCAACAGAGCTGTTAATGTCTTTTCGTGACCCGCCTGAATGTCGCTGAGCTTGCTGTCAGCCTACGTGCCCGCGACAAAGCTGGGGATTTTGTAGAAATGAGCCATCCGGGCGACGGCGGCGGAAATCATGCCCAGTTCCGGGCAGCCGACGGTGGCAATGGCCCGGCGCAGGTCCATCGCCGTGGTGGAGCTGCCGTAGGTGCAGGGGTTGCCGGGGTTGACCAGCTGGATCATAACGATATAGGACAGGATCTCGGCGTTGTGCACCACCATGGTGCCGGCGAGGGTCACCGGGGTGGAGCCGCCGGCCATGGCCATGGACAGCGGGTTGCAGGGAAGGCCGACCGAGGCGTATTCAATGAGCTGTTCGGTGTTGCCTTCGGGGAGCGTCAGGGGGCTGACGGGGCAGCCGCCGCCGGAGATGATGGGACGGGCTTTCAGCTTATCCTTGCCGCCGACGATGGCCGCGGCCATTTCGATGGCGAGTTTTGCCTGGTGAGCACTGTCCGCGCCCTGGCTCTGATGTTTTGTGGTGTTGGAAAGCGTCGCTTCGGTGTTGTGGAGCATGGCGACTCTTTCGTCTTTATCGCTGGCGTAGAGCGTATCCTCAATGACATCGACGTTGGGCAAAGCGTCGACAAGTTTGGCGACGTCGGCGATGTCCTGTTTCACCGAGGGGCGGCGTTCGCCGGTGTAGGGGTCGATGACCATGATGCCCTGACCGAAGGTGAGGAAATTGACGCGGCCGCTTTCAAGAACGACATCGTTCTTGGGGTCGCGCCCGGCCATCAGCACACGGGGCGGCGCTTTGCGGACCGAGTCTTCCACGAGCCAGGCGGGGATATAGACGCGCTTTTTCTCATGATCGACACGGCAGCCGCCGGCCTCAAAGATCTCGATGGCACGGTCGCTTTCGCAGAAAATGCCGGTGGTTTCCAAAAGTTCCAGAGTGGCGAGGTGGATGCGGTTGCATTCTTCTTCGGACATGACATTGAGACTGAATCCGGAGAAGATGTCACCGCCGCAGGAAATGTTTCGTTTCATCAACACAAATCCCCTTTCGTTAAAATGATTTTTTACGCTGTTGGCAGCGGGATTTTACTCATTGGCGAGGTGCGCTTCGGCGGAAGCGGTGATCCGGTCGAGTTCCGCCACGAGGGCTTCGTCATAGGTGGGAGCGGCGTGGCCGGCAAGGATGCCGTCGATCTTTTCCTGAGCGACTTTGCGGTGGTTTTCATAGCCTTCGGCAAAGAGATAGCAGTTTTCCGCTTTGGAAGTGAAGATGCTTTCACGGAAGTGCTTAAAGGTGTGCTCATGATCGAGGTAGTTGCCGCGGGGACCGCGCTCGGCGATGACGTCGAGGGCCAGAGTCTCGTCGTTGACCTCAAAGTTTCTGAAATAGGCCATGGCCTGACGGCAGACCTCCAGGTCGAGGATGACATCGATGAGGGAACTGCTGAGGCAGCTTTCTCTCGTCCCGACCCAGCAGGCCACGTCCACACGGGTAAGGAGTTTCAGGGCGCAGCGGAAGACGTTCCGCTCGAACCCGGCTTTTGTCGAGAAATCCTTATATTCCACACTGCATCCCATGGCCGTCGGCAGATCATAGTAGCGGGCCATGTCGCAGTCGGCGGCGGAGAGCATCACGTATTCGCAGTTTTCGTAGTCGATGCCGGCGTCAAAGAGATTTGGCGCCCCGGCGTCGGAGGAATAGAAGACGCGGGCGTTTTCGTCGGCGCAGCGGGCGATCATATGACAGGCCAGGTTTTCGGCGTTGACGAGCAGCGTGTCCGCGGCGAAGGTGGCCGGAGACGTGGTGGACATCTGCGGCAGGGACATCGGCAGGATCGGAACGCCGGCTTTGGCGCTTTCCACAATGGCGTCGGCGATGCCGTGTTCCACGGCAAGGGGAGTCGTCGGCGCGGAGAGCAGGGAGAGCACCGGATTTTCACGGAACGCCTCGCTGCCGCCGGCCACGGCGCGGCCCAGTTCGATCTGATAGCGGGCCAGTTCCCCCGAGGCGGAGGAGCACTGGATGTTTTTGCCCATATTCCGGAGGGCGATCTCGGTGGCTTTGAACTCCTGCAGCTCGCCGTGGTACTCACCGGGGAGCATCAGCGGCCAAAAGCAGTCCATCTCGTCCATATAATCGGCGATGATGCAGAGCTGACGCAGGTCTTCCGTGGTGGCGTAGCGGTTCTTGCCCGTCGCTTCGTCATAAACATAGGGCACATACCCGGCCGTGGTCGTAAAGGGGTGCGTCACCGAAGGAACCGTCAGCCGATCCTTTTCGTTGAAAGCGCCGAGGGGGAAGGAATGAACGGAATGACGGAGCATTTCCTCCACCATCTCTTTGGGAAAACGCACGTTTTCCCCGATGACCTTCGCGCCCTGTTTCGCCAGCATATCGCGGACAGCCTCACTGCCGATCACGACACCGACCTCTTCCAGGAGTTTTAATGTTGTCTGATGGATCTTTTCCTGTTCTTCGGGTGTCAGTAAAGTCAGTTTTGAAAACATTTAAAAGAACGCTCCTTTCCCATCTGTTTTAATCTACGCCTTTTGATTATTGCAAATTCAATGCCAAAAAGCGCGAAAAAAAGCGCCGCGCCGGAGGAAAAATCTCCGGCACAACACGGCGCAGGTATTTTATCGGTCAAATTTTTTTAAAAAAAGATGAAGCGCGTCGTCTTCTGTCTCACATTATCAACGGAAAACGAAACATAATGGATCCGTATTTGAGATATTTTGGATACAACAATGATACAATATCATTCATTTCAGATACATATTATCCGCCGGCGTTCTCCTCACCCAGTTTCAGTTTCCGGTAAAAGGTCGCCCGGGAGACGCCCATCCGCCGGGCCGCCTCGCTGACGTTGCCGTCGGCATCGTCGAGAACACGCAAAAGCTCTTCCCTGTCCCGATTGAGCCGGGATTCCTTTTTCCGCTCCCGCAGGCCGCGGATGGAAGCGGCGGCCGCCGGCGCGGGACGCGCCGCCGCGGCGGGAAGCACCGCCGGAGCGCCGATTTTGCCGCCAAAGACGGAAAGAATGTGGCGGGGCAGATATTGGCTGGTGATGGCCTCGCCGCCGGAAAGATACATCATGCGGTCGGCGACGTTTTCCAGCTCGCGGACGTTGCCGGGCCAGTCATAGCGGGAGAGAACGTCGATGACGTCAGGCTGAAGGAGGCGCATAAAATCCTCGGGCTCACAGTCGGCGTTTTTGGCCCAAAAGGAGCAGAACAGCGGCAGAATATCCTCCTTCCGCTCCCGCAGCGGCGGGATGTGGAGGCCGATGACATTCAGCCGAAAATACAGATCCTCACGGAAACTGTTGTCTTTCGATTCCTGATAGAGGTCGCGGTTGGTGGCGCAGATGATCCGCACATTCACCGGCATTTCTTTGGCGCCGCCGACTCGGGTGACGCTCCGCTCCTGGATCACCCGGAGGAGCGTCACCTGCTGATCCAGAGGCATGTCGCCGATTTCGTCGAGAAAGATCGTACCTCCGTCGGCCAACTCGAATTTCCCCGGCTTGCCGCCTTTTTTCGCGCCGGTAAAGGAACCCTCCACATAGCCGAAGAGCTCGCTGGCGATGAGTTCCCGGGGGATCGCGCCGCAGTTCACGGCGACAAAGGGGCCGTTCCGCCGGGGGCTGGCGTTGTGGATGGACTGGGCGAAGAGCTCCTTTCCGGTGCCGCTTTCCCCCTCGATGAGCACGTTGCAGTCGCTCATCGCCGCCTGCTTCGCCAGAGCGATGATCTCCATCAGCTTGGGGCTGGTGGTGACGATGTCCTTAAACTGGAACCGGGCCTGAGCGCCGCTCATGCGGGTGACCATCCGCCGCACCTGGGTCACGGGCTTCAAAACGAGGATCCCCTTGAGGATCATCTCGCCGGCGGCGGTCAGCGGCACCCCGGAGACGACGAAGGAGAGATCCTTTTTCCCCGAGGAGACGTGCATTTCCACATCGGTGAAGGGACGCTTTTTCCAGAACATCCAGTTCAGCTCGTTGCTGTTCTTATCGTTGAGCCGTTCTTTGAAGAAAGCGGCGATTTCCCCCTCGGAACCTCGCCAGAGGTCGTTGGGCCCGAAATTGAGGAACTCGCAGTTCCCCTCCCGGTCGAGGACGGCGATCCCTTCGGAAATCCCCGCGAGGATGCTGTGCAGATAATCGTTGACCTGCTGCAGCTGACGGTTGCTGGACGCCAGCTCCGAGGTGCGCCGTTCCACCATCCGTTCCAGCTCTTCCTTGACGGTCTTATACTGCGTGATATCGCGGCTCACGTCCAGATACTCGATGGCGGTGCCGTCTTCCCGGTAAAACCCGCGGCCGATGCTCTCCATCCAGTAGATATGGCCGTTGAGCTTGACGCGGTATTCATACTGATAGTTGGGGTTCTCGGCGTTGACATGGGACATCATTTCGTAGATCTTTTCCCGATCCTCCTCCAGTACCAGTTCAAGGGTGTCGGTATGGAGCAGTTCCTCCTGGGTCTTGCCGTAGAAGCTCGCCAGCGTCTTGTTGACATAGCGAAGATAGAACTGTTCGTCGGAGATCTCCACCAGTTCGGACATGTTTTCCAGGATCAGGTCGTACTGGTTCTTGCGCAGTTCCAGCTCGCGGATGGTCTCCTGCTGCTGTTTGATGATATCTTTCAGGCCTTCCAGCCGTTCCTCCAGATAGCGGCATCGCTCTTCCATATAACGTTGTCGTTCGTCCACGGTGAACACCTCCTTTTTCCACTATACCACGGGGAAAATAAAAAATCAACCGCGAAAAAACGTCTCCCCGCGGCGGGGAGACGTCCTCAGCGGAAGTATGCCGCGCGGCGCGCCAGTTTCCGGTAGATTTCGTTCATATGGGGTTCGGTACGGTCGGCGAGGATCTCATCCATTTCCCGCCAGGCGACGCCGCTGTTCTCGTCGGGCTTGACCCGGAGCGGCTCCGTTTCGTCACAGCAAAAGAGAAAGGTGACGTTGAGGTGGAGGTGGGCCGGGACGTAAACGCCGTTTTTCTCGTGGGGCTGCACGGCGAGGCGCTCCAGCGAAAGGGGCCCCTCCCCCAGCGGACGCGGCGCTTTCACGCCGGTCTCTTCCGTCAGCTCCCGCCGGGCGACGGCGGCGAGGTCCGCGTCGCCGTCAGCGTGACCGCCGACCCAGCTCCAGGCCCGGTAGATATGGTGAAAGACCATCAGCGCCCTGTCGCGCCGGGGGTTCACCGCCCAGGCCGAAGCCGTGAAGTGAAAGAGCGTGTTTTCCCGCGTCAGCGGGTCCGGCGAACACTCAAGGAACGCGAGCATCGCCTCACGGTCGGCCCGCTCCCGCTCATCGGCGGGAACGTAATCCCGCAGCAGCTGTTTTAGACCTTCTCTGTCGCTCATTTTTTCCTTCCTAAAAGGGCCTCCCTTCGGGGAGGCCCTGCTTCCTTTATTTCAATTCCTCACAGTAGACGCTTTCGATCAGCGCGGTCAGTTCCTCCCGGGACGGCTGCACGGGGTTGGCCGCCAGCGTCGGATCGTTCAGCGCCATTTCCGCCAAAGCCGGGATATCGCCGACGGCGAAACCGGTCTCCCGCAGCGACGGGATGGGCAGGGCGCTCAGCCGGTCGCTCATGTGCCGGACGGTGCGGACGCCGAGGGTCACATGGTCGCTGAGGCCGCAGACACCGCCGAGATCGGCGACTCTCTCACCGATGGCGCGGCGGTTAAACTCCAGCACGTAGGGCATGACCATGCCCACGGCCTGACCGTGGGGAACGCCGGTAAAATTCTCAATGGAAAAGCCAAGGCTGTGCATGAGGCCGAGGCCGCTGTTGGAAAAGGCGTATCCCGCCAGGGACGCGGCCCAGCAGAGATCGGTCCTGGCGGCGACGTCGGCGGGGTCCTTCATCACCCGGGGCAGCGCCTTGTCGATGAGGCCGACGGCCTTCAGCGCCAGTCCGTCGGTAAAGGGATTGGCGGTGACAGCGCAGTAGGCCTCCATGGCGTGGGTCAGGGCGTCCATGGCCGTGGCCGCGGTGATATCGGCGGGAAGCTCCGTCATCAACAGCGGGTCGCTGACGGCCAGCGCCACGAGACAGTGATCGTCGACGCCGATGGCTTTGCCGCGGCGGTCCACGTCGGTGAGGACGAAGAACCGGGTCACTTCGGCACCGGTGCCCGCCGTGGTGCTCACCGCCGCCACCGGCGCGCCGGGGCGAAGGGAGCGGTTGACGCCGATATAATGACGGGCGGAGCCGCCGTTGGCGGCGACAAGAGAAGCGGCTTTGGCCGTGTCCGCCGCAGAACCGCCGCCGACGGCGACAATGAAATCAGCGTTCAGCGCCGCGAAAGCCGCGGCGGCGGCGTCCGCCGTTTCCGCCGAGGGATTGGCGATGACGCCGTCAAAAAATTCATAACGGACACCGGCTCCGTCCAGAGCGGCGGTAACGCGCTCCATCAGCGGCAGTCCGCGCAGAGTCCTGTCGGTGACGATGAGACCGCGTTTCAACTCTCTGTTTTGGGCGAACTCCGTCAGCGCGGCGACGCTGCCGGGGCCGACGGCAAAACGGGCCGGATAAAACAGTTCGGTATAGTCCATGAGGAAGCTCCGTTTCGTGCGCCCTTATTTCGCCGGGGTCTCCGTGACAAAGAGAATGCCCAGGCACTTGGGGCCGCAATGGCAGGAAATCGTGCAACTGGCGGTGGAACGATAGACCTTTTCAAAGGGGAGCGTCTCCAGGACGGTCTTTTCCACCATGTCGCGGATCTCCTCCTCAATGCCGGAATCGGTGATGAAGATCTTGTCGGTGCGGATATCGTCATACTCCGCGAGCTTGTCTTTTACATATCTGCGCAGCACCTTTTCACTGCTGCCGCGGTACTTTTTCACAACGTTCATGCCGCCGGAGGTGTTGTCCACCTCGATCCGGGGGCGGATGTTCAGCAGGCTGCTGGCGATGGAGGCCATAGAGGAGCAGCGCCCGCCGGCGTGGAGGAATTCCAGGTTATCCAAAACGAAGCTCCCGTGATAGCAGCGGTGATGTTCGTCAAAATAAGCCCGGATCTCCTCGGCGCTCTTTCCTTCCCGCACCATCCGCCCGGCGTCGATGACCTGCAGGCCGATGGCGCTGGAGAGGTTGCGGCCGTCGATGGGATAGACATGGTCCAGTTCCTCGGCGGCGGCGACGCAGTTCTGATAGGAGCTGGACAGCGCGTGGCCCAGACAGAAGTGAATGACTTCGTGGCCCTGTTCCACAAAGGGACGGAAAAATTCCCGATATTCCCCGGCGTTGATGGCCGACGTTTTGGGCAGCGCTTTCCGCTCGTAGTAGGCGCGGTAGATATCATCGGGGGTGATATCCACGTTATCCATATATTCTTTATCTTCCAGCAAAATATGGTACGGAATGGTGTGAACGTCGTATTCCCGCATCAGTTCTTCATTTAAATCGCAGGTTCGGTCCGCGCAAAGGACGATTGACATAAGTTCCAACCCTCTTTCTTTTTCTCTAAAGCTGTATTATACCATATTTTTTTCAAAAAAGGAAGTGAAAGCGACAGCGGCGGCAAAAAAGAAAACACCGCCTCAGAGCCGTGTTTTTCCGTTTTGGCAGCGGGACGGCGAAGATTTCATACAAAAATTCCTCAAAAAATCGTTTTCGCCCCGTTGCAATAAGAAACGCTTTATTTTATAATATAAAAATAAGAAAAACTTATTTAGAGAGGTCGCGCCATGAATCGCTACATCGCCTTTTGCCGCATTGCCGAAAGCGGCAGCTTCAGCAAGACCGCCGAAGAGATGGGCTATTCGCAGTCGGCGGTGAGCCAGATGATCCGCTCCCTTGAGACCGAGGTATCTCTGCCGCTGCTCATTCGTTCCCACGGCAAAATCGCCCTGACCGAAGAGGGAGAAGCGCTGCTCCCGCGGATCCGCTCCCTCGTCAACGATTATCATATGCTCCGGGAGAAAACCCGGGAACTCCGGGACGACGACGCCGGCGAGATCCGCGTCGGCACCATCGCCAGCGTCTCCCACGCCTGGCTGCCAAAGATGATCAAAGCCTTCCGGGAGCGCTATCCCGACGTCCATTTCAGCCTCGACCAGGGGGATTACAACGACATCGCCGGCTGGATCAAAAACGGCGACGTCGATTTCGGATTCGTCAACGGCGACGCCGTTTCCGGTCTTTCCGAAATCTTTCTGGCCCGGGACGAGATGATGGCGGTGCTGCCGCCTTCCCATCCGCTGTGCCGTCTTGAGGCCGTTCCCCTTGAGGCCCTCGCCGACGAATCCTACATCCGCCTGGAGGAAGGCGACTTCAACGAACCGATGAACGCCTTTCGCCGCCGCGGCCTCAGGCCCAACGTCCGCCTCAGGGTCTACGACGACTACACCGTTTTGGCCATGATCGAAGAGGGGCTGGGATACAGCATCATCCCGGAAATGAACCTGAACCGCCACAACTACCGGGTAGAAAAACGGCCCATCGAGCCGAAGATCACCCGGAACCTCGCCGTGGTCTACGATCATTTTCAGCGGCTGCCGAAGATGAGCCGCCTCTTTATCGACTTTATGACCGAACATTACTTCCCCGCCGCGGCGGAAAAGCGCTGATTTCAAAAAAGAACCCCGAAGGAAAAAACCATGAAAAGCGAACTCCAAAAAAGCCTGAAAGCGGCCTTTCCCAAGACCATCCCCATCATCACCGGCTACCTCTTTCTCGGCAGCGGTTTCGGCATCCTCCTTTCCGCCGCCGGATATCCCTGGTACTGGACGACGGTCATGGCGGTCTTCATCTACGCCGGCATCGGCCAATACGTCGCCGTGAACATGCTCGTCCCCGGCCTGAGCCTGATCAACGTCTTTATCGTCCAGTTCACCCTCAACGCCCGCCACATCTTCTACGGCATCTCCATGCTGGAACGGTTCAACGCCATGGGAAAGCTCCGTCCCTATATGATCTTTACGATGACCGACGAGACCTTTGCCCTGCTCTGCTCCGCGAAGGCGCCGAAAAACGTCGATAAAAAATGGTTCGATTTCTTCATCGCCTTTCTCGACCACATCTACTGGATCTGCGGCTGCACCCTCGGCGGCGTCATCGGCGCGCTCCTCCGCTTCGATACCACCGGCATCGACTTCATCATGACGTCCCTCTTTGTCACCATCATCATCGACCAGTGGAAGGACGCCAAAGACCACCTGCCGGTGATCATCGGCGGCGTCACGTCCCTGATCTGCCTGCTGATCTTCGGCGCGGACCGGTTCATCATCCCGGCGCTGCTGGCCCTCACCGCGGGACTCTTGATCTTCCGCGGAAAGATGGAACAAAACGCCGCGGAAAAGGAGGAAGCCCATGCTGAGTAACACCGCGATCATCATCTATATCCTCGTCACCGCCGCCGGCGTTTTCGCCACCCGGGTCTTTTCCTTTCTGCTCTTTCCCGCCGGGCGGCAGACCCCCCGGGTTATTCTCTTTTTAGGCAACGCCCTGCCCTGCGCCCTGATGGCGCTGCTGGTGGTCTACTGCCTGAAAAACGTCTCGATCCCGACGTACCCCCACGGCCTGCCGGAGCTCATCGCCATCGCCGTCACCGCCGGGCTCCACCTTTGGAAGCGGAGCACGCTGCTGAGCATCAGCGTGGGCACCGTTCTTTATATGGTTCTGGTGCAAATGGTGTTTTAAGAACGCTCTTTTTGTGCTATAATGGAAGAAAAGAAACGCAAGGGAGGATCAAACATGATGCTTATGACAACAACCGACGTCATCCCCGGCAGAAGCTACGCCGTCCTCGGACTGGTGATGGGATCGTTCGTCAACTCCAAGGATTTTGTCAAAGACATCGGCGCCGGCCTGAAATCCCTCGTCGGCGGTGAATTGAAGAGCTATACGAGAATGATGGAGGAATCCCGCCAGCAGGCCCTGACCAAACTGGAAAGCGAGGCTCGGGCCCTCGGCGCCGACGCGGTGATCGGCGTCCGCTTCACCACCAGCGCCATCATGCAGGGCGCTTCGGAGATCCTGGCCACCGGCACCGCCATAAAATTCCAATAAAGGAAAGGAAGACCGAACATGAAAGTTCTGATGATCAACGGCAGCAGCCACAAATCCGGCTGCACTTTTACGGCGCTGCAGGAAGCGGAAGCGGCGCTGAACAACGAGGGCATTGAGACGGAGATCTTCCAGGTGCCGACGAAACCGATCCGCGACTGCGTCGCCTGCGGCGCCTGCCGCAAGAACGGCGGCAAATGCGCTTTCGGCGACGAAGACGGTGTCAACGAGTTCATTGCCAAAGCCGCCGAAGCCGACGGCTTCATCTTCGGCACGCCGGTCTACTACGCCCACCCCACCGGCAGGATCCTTTCGTTCCTTGACCGGACGTTCTACGCCGGCGGCGCGAATTTTGCCTATAAGCCCGGCGCGGCGGCGGCCTCGGCCCGCCGGAGCGGCACCACCGCCAGCTTTGACGTGCTGAACAAGTATTTCACCATCTGCAACATGCCGGTGGTGGCCTCGTCCTACTGGAACAACATCCACGGCAACGCCGCCGAAGAGGCCGTGCAGGACATCGAAGGCCTCCAGACCATGCGCCAGCTGGGCAAAAACATGGCCTGGCTGCTGAAATGCATTGAACTGGGGAAGGAAAACGGCCTGAGCCACCCCGTACCGGAACAGAAAACGCCGACCAATTTCATCCGCTGAACAGCAGCATCGCAAACAGCGCGGGAACGATTCGCTCGTTCCCGCGCTGTTTGATTATAAAAAAGCTGATTCAATCGCCCGCATGCCGAGACAAGGAAATCTCCTGACAGCTCGGAATACCTTCACATGGGCATTCAGGATGTTTTTGCCGAAAGGAGGGCATCTCTCACGCCGTAAGCCGGCGGTCGATCTTCATTTCATTTCTCCTCCCCGCATTGGGGCAGTTCGGGAAGGCGCGCCGCCGCCGTAAAGGGGATTCCCGCCAGAGCGGGACAGAAAACAACGAGCTTTTCCGGATCGGCGGCGAGCCGCCGCTTTTTTTCCGGGCGGAGCCGCTTCACGGCGTATTCCCCTTTGGCGGCGTCGTTGAGATCCGCGACCTCCCAGAGGGCGGCGACGCGGCGGGGCGGATGGGAACGCGTGTATTTGGCGCACTTGGGCCCCTTTTCGCAGTGATCCCGAAGCCGCCGCTCAAAATCTTTGGCGATTCCGGTATAGAGCGTATTCCCCTCGCATTCCAGCATATACAAAAAAGCCATCGTTTCCTCCTCTTTTCCCCATTATAACAAAAGAAGGGAAAAGCGTCTATTGAAAAATCGTCCCGTTTCCGTTATAATGCAAAGAAACGATTCCGCGCGTTCCGCCATCAAGAAAAAAAGGAGGGCCCTTTATGCCCGACCATCTCCAAAGTTTTCAGCTGGATTTTCTCACCCCGGATCTCTTTCAGAAGATCGTCAAAAAAGCCGTCGTCCAGGGGACGCGGATCCCCGCCGCCCACGGGAACTACATCAATTTCCATATGGGCGATATGATCCTCGTCATCCGCACCGCCTTCGACCCGGAAAAGGGGCTGGACTACATCACCGGTTTCGACTCCCACGCCAAGGGCTGCTGTGTTTGGGACTGCGTGATCGACGCCGTGGAAGAGCGGGCCGACGGCGACGTTACCGCCAGAACGGTGCGCGTTGAGCGCGGCGGCGCGGTACTGCCCCTGCCGCTGATCAACGGCGATATTCTTCCGGACTGGGGAAAAGGGACGTCCTTTCAGGCGCAGGTGGCGGCCTATCCCACCGAAATCTCCTTTTTTGAGGAGGAAGAAACGGCCCGGAACGAAGGCGGCGGCGACTTCCGCCGCATCGTCGCCGCCGGCGGCGGCGACGTGGTGATCCGCGGCGAGGCCAAAGGCTTCCGCCGGGGCGAGACCAGCTACATGGGCGGCACCCTGACCCGATTCCTCGTGGCCCTCGTCGCCACCGAAGCGGGCGACATCGAACTCGTCTTCCCCGACCGTCTCGTCACCGAAGGTGAGGAAGCGCTGCTGCGCCCCGGCGTTTTTCTCCGCGCCAAAGGGGAACTGGCGGCGAACCCCGCCATCCTCGGCCGGGAAAAGGGATTTCCAAAGGAGGAAGAAGCATGAAGAACCGCTGTGAGGACTGTATGAACTACGTCTACGACGACTATACCGAGTGCTATGTCTGCCTCATCGACCTGGATCAGGACGAGATGGAGGATTTTCTCTCCTACGCCACGGAAAGCTGCCCTTATTACAAATTCATGGACGATTACGTTTTGGCCCGCAAACAATAAACAACGCTCCCGGTTTTGCCGGGAGCGCATTTTTCCTTTCGGAGCAGCAAACACAAATATAGTTTTTATTCCGCTTTCGCCGCGTCGTGGATCTTCCTCGCCACGTAAACAAAGGGCGTATCCAGCAGCGTCGTGAAGAAGTAGATCAGGAACGTGGAGATGATAATGGAGACCATCGTCCCGCCGCCGTAGGTGCCGAGGAACGCCGCGAGATTGAACAAAGCGGCGTTAAAGAACTGAGACACCAGCGTGCTGCCGTTGTTCCGGAGCCAGAGGAAGCGGCGGGCGTCGCCGAAGCGGCGGGCGGTAAAATCCCACCAGCGATGATAGAACCAGACGTCAAAGAGCTGGACGACGACGTAAACGGAAACACCGGAAAGCATCATCCTCGGCGTGTTGGAGAAGACCTCGCGGATGGCCGGGGAGGCGAAGTCGTTGGCCGACGGCGCGTAGAGCAGCCAGGACTGAGAAATGATGATGAACAGCAGGGAAGTGGCGATACCGATGTACACGCCTTTCTTCGCCGCGGCTTTGCCCTCGTTCTCACTGAGGATATCGGTGATCAAAAACGTGGAAGCGAAGATCACGTTGCCCAGCGTCATTTCCATGCCGAAGGCGTTGACGAGGATCAGCACCTCGATGTTGGCGGCGATGGTGGCGATGACGTTGAACGCGTACAGACCGGAGCGGCCAAAGAGACGGTAAAACAGCAATACGCTCCCGTAGATCACAACGACGGAAGCGAGGAGTAATAATTCATTGATGCCCAAAGGGGGCCTCCTTTCCGGCAATGAAAAAAGCGCGCACTGCGGCACGCGAAACAGAGCCCGTAGTTTTGATGAGGCAGGATGGTTTCGAACTGCCCTTCCCCCCGAAGGATCGGGGTTCCGCGTAAATCATTGTGATTGCTGTCGTTCTATTATAACCCGTTTCCTGACAAAAGGCAACAAAAAAATACGGGACAAACGAAAAAAGCTGTGGTATGATACAAGAGGAAATCAAAGCGGCGCCGAACCGCGCCGACATCGGACAGGAGGAGACACCATGCTGCACATCGGCTGTCATCTGCCCGCCTCCAAGGGGTATCTCCACATGGGGAAAACCGCCGTGGAACTGGGCGGCGATACATTTCAGTTTTTCACCCGCAACCCCAGAGGGAGCAGGGCCAAGGCCATCGACGAAAAGGACGTCGCCCGCTTTCGCGATTTCGCCGCGGAGCACCGCTTCCCGGTGATTCTGGCCCACGCGCCCTATACGCTGAACGCCTGCTCCGACAAGGAGCAGACCCGCCAATTCGCCAGGGAGACCATGGCCGACGACCTGAAACGGATGGAATATACCCCGGGCAATCTCTATAACTTTCACCCCGGCAGCCATGTGGGCCAGGGCGCGGAACGGGGCATCGCCCTCATCATCGCAATGCTCAACGAGATTTTAACGGAAGATCAGACCACCACCGTTCTTTTGGAGACCATGGCGGGAAAGGGCAGCGAAGTCGGCCGTTCCTTTGAGGAGCTCCGAGCCATTATCGACGGCGTAAATCTCGATCATAAGCTCGGCGTCTGCCTCGATACCTGCCACGTTTTCGACGGCGGCTACGACATCGTCAACGACCTCGACGGCGTCCTTGAGACCTTTGACCGCGTCATCGGCCTTTCCCGCCTCAAAGCCATCCACATCAACGACAGCAAGAACCCCCTCGGCAGCCATAAAGACCGTCACGAGAAGATCGGCGAGGGCCATATCGGCCTCGACGCCTTCCGGCGGATCATCAACCATCCGGTCCTGAGAGACCTTCCTTTCTTTTTGGAGACCCCCAACGAGCTGGAAGGCTACGCCGCGGAAATCGCGCTGTTAAAGGCGAACTATAAAGAATGAAGGAATGAATCCGAACAGCGAACGGAGCGCCCCTTAAAGGAGCGCTCCGCTTTCTTTTTTTTCATCACGGCAGAACGGGAGAATGTTACAGATCTCTCCCCGTGGCGCAGGTATAGCGCCACTTGATGACGTCGCCGTTCTCCAGTTTGTAATTATCGCAGGCGTAGTTGGGGTACCAGTCGTTGACGCAGTATTCCCAGCCGGACTCGTTGCCGCAGTCGAACTCGTAGAGGTTGGCGATGCCGTTGACATAAGAGCCGCCGTAAGCCGGGGCGCTCTTAAATTCCAGGTGGATGCCGTTGTCCCGGGTCACTTTTTTCAGCACGTCGAAAACGGTGTCCCCGTCTTTAAACGTCACCGTGGTCGTTTTCAGGATCACGCCGTCGGAGGGGACGTAGGATTTCTTTTCCGATTTCAGCTTTTCCGGATTGCTGAGGATCGTTTTGCAGTCGATGGCGATGGTGCACTGCGGGGCGGAGCTCGTTGAAGATTGGGAGCCGCCGCCGGAGGAGCTGCTGCTCCCGCCGCTGCCGCCGGAAGACGTGCCGCCTCCCGAAGAGCCGTTCCCGGAAACGGAAGAGGATCCGCTGCCGCCGCTGCTGCCGGAAGACGTGCCGCCGCTGCCGGCGGAACCGGCGGCGGTGCCGGCGGCCGCCGCGGCGGCGGAGCCATTGGACGTATCGGCGGCGGTGTCGGATGCGGTATCTGTCGTTTCGGCGGAATTCGCCGCGGGTTCCGCGGCGCTTTCCGTATCGGCGGCGGCAGTCTCCGTTTCCTCCGCGGAAACGTCGTTTTCACCGTCGAGGTACTGCTGGGCCTGGGACGTCGATACCTTGCCGCAGCCGCAGAGGCAGAGCCCCAGCGCCAGGCAGAGGATGAGGAGTATCAAACCGTATTTTCGTTTCATATCGCGTCCTCCTCTCACAAACGGATCAATTCATAGATGATTTTCGTCATCTGCGCTCTCGTCGCCGTGTCCGCCGGGACAAAGCGGCCGTTCATGCCGTTGATGATGCCGGCGGAAACGAGGGCGTCAACGGGGGCTTTCGCCCAGCCGCTGATGGATGACGCGTCGGCAAAGACCGCCGAAGTCTTCTTCGGCAGGTCGATGTTGGCGTACTGCGTGTAGCGATAGAGGAACGCCGCCATTTCCTGGCGCGTTACGTTCGCGGCAGGATCAAAGGCCGTGGGGCTTTTGCCGTTGGTGATGCCGTTTTCCACGGCCCAGAGCACCGCACCGTAATACCAGCGGCCCGCTTCCACATCCTTAAAGGGATTCGCCGTGTCCGTGATGGGCTGTCCCTCCATGTTCCAGAGGATCCGCACCACCATGGCGCGGGTCAGTTTCCCCTCGGGATCAAAGGTCGTCGGCGAGACGCCGTTCATGATGCCCTGTTCCACGATGCGGCTGGCGGCGGCGTCATACCATTTTCCCTGATTCAGGTCGGTAAAGACGGAAACGTCGCCCTTTTCCTTACAGTTTTCCAGCGCGTAGCGCAGGTTGAAATACGTTTCGCCCCACTGCGGTTCCGCCGCGGCGAGGTCGCTCTCGCTGACCTTTTGGGCGGCCTCATAGGCCGTTTTCAGGTGCTTCACACCGATGTCGGTATAGCGGCCCGCGTCGGCGAGGATCGCTTCGGCCTGAGCCGTCGCCGCGGTGAAATCCGAAGACCGCACCGTCAGATCGAGCCAGACCGGCGTGCCGCCGCTGAGGACGTTGTACAGGTCGCAGAATTCCAGATAATACTGGTGATCAAAGACCGAGGCGTTGACGTAGGCTTCCCCCTTCACGAGGCCGGTATGGACTTTATCCAAAAGCCCGAAATTGACCCAGGGTTCGTCGGAGGAGGGATCGTAGCCCCCGCCCTCGGCGTACTGTAGCCCGGTCAGGGCCGTGACGACGCAGCCGTAGGAGAGCGTCGCCGAGCTGGAAGCGCCCATTCCGGGGTTGTAGTTCCCGTTTTTGATCTTTTCGAGGAAACCGTCGATGGCCCCGCGGATCTGCGTTCCGTAGCGGGGATCGTCCAGATAAGGGGCCAGCACCATAATGGCCCAGCCGCCGATATCGGGGCCGAGATCCAGATTGGATATGTTTTTGCAGCAGGCATCGATGTAGGCCTGTTCCTCTTCGGCGGTCATCGCCGCGCCGGCGGCTTTGAGACCGGCGAAGTTGAAAACGGGCACGGCATAGGGCGCGTCGGGGCCGGAAGCTTTGGCTTTGGCGACATAGTTGACGCCGTTGTAGTGATAGGGGTCGCCCCCCATGGCCAGAATGGCCATGATTTTCGCGCCGTTATGGTCGGGGTTGTCGTATTCCATACTGTAGGTGTAACCGCTCAGCCGGCCGTTCCTGGCGGCATAGGCGGCCCATACGGCCCAATAGCTGTTTAAAGTTCGATTCGCCTGATAAAATTTAATGGCTTTATCTCTGCCGTCGTTCAGTGCTTCCTGTTCGCCTGCCGCGGCGGAGATCGTCGCCTGAGGCCCGTCCGTTATTTCCGCTGCCGACGCGCACACGCCGACGGAGAGAAACACCGCTGCGGCCATTAATACGACAAGGAATTTTGTCATTCGGGTCTTCATCGCGATCCGCCTTTCTTTCAGAGTTGCGTCAAGTTCTTTGTTCTTTTATCGGCAGTCTCAGTTCAGGCCGAGGAAACGGCAGAGGACCGTGGCGGCCTGGGCACGGGTGGCGCTGCCTTTGGGAGCGAAGGTGCCGTCTTCCATCCCCTTGAGGATGCCGGCCTTCACGAGGCGATCCACCGATTCTTTGGCGTAGTTGCTGATTTTGTCGGCGTCGGAGAAGGAGGCGCTGCCCTTGTCGGTGGCCAGCTCAATACCGAAGGCGTCGGCGTAGCGGGCCATGATCGCGGCCATCTGTTCTCTGGTGATCTTTTCTTTCGGAGCGAACGTCGTTTCGGTCATGCCGTTGACGACGCCGGTTTCATAAGCCCAGCAGATGGCGTCAAAGGACCAGTCGCTGGTGAGATCCTTAAAGGGCGGTTCAAAGGGAGTGAACGGTTCGTTGGCGGCACGGTAGAGGATGGTGACGAACTGTTCACGGGTCAGCTGATCGTTGGGGGCGAAGGTCGAGGCGTTCATGCCGTTCATGTAGCCTTCGGCGAGGACGGCGCTGACGTCCTTCTGATACCAGGCGCCGGCCTTGAGGTCGGTCATGGCGGCGGGATCAACGGGATCCACCACATTGAGCATCAGCATGGGATAGAAGCAATAGAAACCTTTTTCTTTGTCAGTGACCTGAGCGGAAACGAGATACTGACCGGCGAGTTTACCAAGGAGCGTGACTTTCCCTTCAGCGTCGGTTTCGCCGTCCTCAATGACTTCATGGGTGATTTTGCCGTCCTGATCCATGGAAACGTTGGTCGTTTTCACGTTGGCGACGGGAGTGAGATGTTCTTTGGTGATCGCTTCCGTACCGTAAGCGCTGTACATCATAAAATTATAGCTCTGAAGCTGAAGTGGGATTTCAGCACCGACTTTGGCACGGACAATGTCCACTCTCTTGCCGTCCTGCATGAACCAGGGCGCGTTGTCATTGTACGTGGGATCAACGCCAAGGGCGAAATCGACGCGGTCGCCGCCCTGCACCGCGGCCTGGTTAACGAGAAGCGACTCAAAACCGCCGCCCCAGGAACTGGGCTGATCGGTATGACCGCCTTCACCGTTGATCATGTAGCAAAAGCCCCAGGAGTCAATACCGTAGATCTTCGTCACATAGCCTTCGGGGGAAATGACAAGGTAATTCCCGGGATTGTCGAGGAAATCCTGGCCGTAGGCGATACCGTGGGCGACGATGAGCACGTCGAGGGCGCTGACGCCGTCGGTGTACGGAATCGTATCGGCATACTCAAACACGTCGGAGACATCTCCGGTCACCTGAACCATCATCGGCGGCAGAACGATGTCGGCCCCGTCCTGGAGAGACAGCGTGACCACAGCGGAGGCGGCAGGCGGCAAAGCTTCGGCGTTTTCACCGTCGGCGGCGGAAACGCCGAGGCTGAACACGAAGATCGAAGCCAGAATCATTGTGACTGCGAGGAATCTTTTTCTCATATTTTTCTTCCTTCCTTTCTTTTCCCGAAACATCGACGGGCGGACGAGGTTCTTTCACCGGGGAAAGACCGCGCCCCGCCTGTCCCGCGCCGAGGAGCGACAGAAAAACGACCCGGCCGCTTTCCGATCTCTTCCCGAAAAAAACAACGCACAGACAGCAAACCGTGCCTGTACGCGTACGCATGTTTCGCAAATTCGGTGCTGCTTTTCCATGAAAATGTCCTGACTTTTCGTTTTCACGTTCCGCGTTTGTCGAAAACGATCTCACAGTGGCCGTTCCGTCGGGGACTTTCACCCCGTTCCTTTTCATGGATGAATCAATATAAGTGTACCCTTATAGTATAACATAGTTTAGCTGGATGTCAACGTTGTTTTTGTGATGATTTCTCTTTCCAGATCCAGCAGGCGCCTGATCCGCTCCGCGGCAACGGCCAGAAAGCCCTCTTCCTCGGGGTAGCGCTCCCGGTCCGCCACGAGCTCCATCGTATAGGGAACGTCGGTCTCGCGGAGATACGGCGTGACCAGCGTTTTGTAATCGATCTCCCCGTCAAAGGGCGGCCAGTGGCGGTCCTTTGCGCCGTCGTTGTCGGAGAGATGCAGCGCCGTCAGCTTATCGCAGTGATCCGCCAGCAGATCGAACTGGCGCCGAAGATTGGCGTGGGAGCTGTCGAAGCAAAAGCCCAGGCAGGCCACGCCGGGGAACGCCGCCCAAACGGCTTCCAGATAATCGCTCCGCCAGGTGTTTTCCATGGAAAGGGTCACTTTGTTGTCCTCGGCGAAGGGCAGCAGGTACTCCACGCTGTTCAGCAGCGTTTTTCCCGGCGGCGGCACATCGTCGCTCTCGCAGAGGTGAATGACGAGATTAAAGATACCCTCCTCGGCGATTTCAAGGATGGTGTCACGGATCAGAAAGAGATGTTTTTCCCGAAGGGCACGGTCGTCGCACCAGATGAAATTCTCGTGGATGTTGGCGATGTGGGCGTTGAAGATGTCGAGGCCGGCGCGGCGGGCCATCGCCGCCATTTCCCGGCGGTGATAGGGAGCCTCGCCCATGTCGTCCTCCCACCAGAGCATCAGGCCGTCAAATCCGGCGTTACGGATGCGCTCCAACCGCTCGGCGTAGTCGTTGTAATAGCCGTACCAGCTGAAAATGCCCGTCTTTTTTTTCATTGTTCCCTCACTTTTTCGCTCTTGTGCGGATCCATGATCCCGTATTTGATCCGGACGCGGTCGAGTTTTTCAATCATCGGCTTGGAGATGAGATACAAAAAGATGAAAGTCGCCGAGGCGTGGACGCAGTTCACCGGGAACCCCGAGGCGTAAATGGCCAGGATCTCCGCCTTGCTGGAAACAAAGTCCAGCGTCAGCACGGTATAGGTGTCCATCAGGAAGCCGTAGATACAGATCGTGACGATCACGCCGTAAACGCAGAGGGGCAGGCGTTTTGTCGTCAGGATGCCGCGGCGGAAGAGGAGCCCCGTCAAAAAGCCGATGATACCGAAGGAAAACATCTGCCAGGGCGTCCAGGGGCCCTGACCGAAGAAGAAATTGGAAACAAAGGCCGTCATGGCGCCGGTGAGAAAGGCGGCTTCCGGACCGAGGCAGGCCCCGGCGATGATGACGATGGCGGTGATCGGTTTGAAGCTGGGAAGCATGAAAAAGATGGCGCGGCCGATGACGGCGATGGCGGCGACAACGGAAATCAGCACCAGTTCCCTCGCTTCGGGGCGGCGGTTCTCAAAGATCAAAAAGAAGGGCAGCATCGTCTCGAAGAGCACCAGCATGCTGATGAAAAAGTACTTTCTGTTATCCAGCAGGATCGAGCCGAAAAAGATCGTCAGCGGAATGGCCAGGAAAATCAGCATCGCCGCCAGCATCGTGCGGTTCTTCACCATTTTGACGATGAGCACCAGCACAGCGATGGTGAGGGCGGCGATGAACGCCAGGCCGCCGACGTCGAAAGCGAAGCCGATATCCGGAGAGATATAGGCGCGGATCATGTGGCGCAGATCGTAAAAGAGGCCGAAAGCGCCGATGAGCGCGACAGCGCCGAAGACCATCACCCAGACGGAATTATCCCGGGTCCGGGTGGCGCGGTTCCGGTTGAACAGCAGCACCAGGCCGAGGACGGTAAAAGCCATGGTGAGCCAGGCGATGACCCGGGAGACGATGAGCATCGAAGCGACGCTTTCCGGGAAGAGATAGCCGATTTCGCTGTAGCGGAACACCGACGTGGCGCACTGCCAGAGACTGAACGTCAGATCGAAATCGGCGGAGGTGACCCGGATGAAGGGCATGACAAAGCAGACCGCCGCCACCACAAAGGCGGTGCGGGCCACCTGACGCAGGCTTTCTCTTTCCGTTATTTTGTCGTTAAGTTCCGCTTGCATAACGAAATCACATCCTCATTATTGACGGCATTCAAAAAGAGATGCCGGGAAAGACGGTTGGCGGAGGTCGTGTAGAAACTGTTGCCGGAGAAGAACTTGTTCGGGGTGTCGGTGATGACGATGTCGCCGTCGAAGAACATGGAGCAGCTGTCACCGTAGGAGGCGCAGAACTCGATGTCGTGGGAGACCATGATGACGGAGACACCCTTTTGATTGAGGTCCTTCAAAATGGAGGCCAGACGGAATTTAAAATAGTTGTCCAGCCCTTTGGTGGGTTCGTCCAGCAGCAGGATCTTCGGTTCGGTCAGCAGGACTTTGGCCAGGGCCGCCCGCTGCTGCTCGCCGCCGCTGATGTCGTAGGGGTGCTGATCCAGCAGATCCTCGATATCGACCAGGGCGGCGATTTCCATGGCCTTCGCTTCCCGCTCCTCCTTCGTCAGCTTCGCGGCGGAGAGCATCTCCAGCAGCTCATCCTTGACGGTGCTCTTCACGAAGAGGGACTGGGGGTTCTGCGGCAGCATCGCCATGTTATGGTCAAAAAGCTCGTTGTTTTTGTATTTGCGGATATCCCTGCCCCAAATTTTGATCTTGCCGCGGTAGGGACGAAGGATGCCGGTGAGCAGCTTCATTGTGGTGCTCTTGCCGGTGCCGTTGCCGCCGACGATGCAGAAGATCTTGTTTTTCGGTATCTTCACGGTGAGGCCCTTGACGATATCGGCGCCTTCCTTTTCGTAGCGGAACCAAACTTCCTTCATTTCCACCACCGGGTCGCTGTCGTCAAAGGTCTTGCCGTCGACGATCTCCCGCTCCCCGATGTCGACGCCGTCCATGAGCCGGGAGATCCAGGCGCGGCCCTCCCGGACGGTGAGAGGGCATTCCAGGTCGTTGTCCACGCCGGCGTAGATCCGCATCGGCGAGGGCAGAGCGTAGAACATCTCGTTGTGCTTATCCTTCAAATCACGGCCGACGACGCGGGGGGTGTCGTTGGCGATGACCCTTCCCTTTTCCATGACGACGACGCGATCGGCGTAGGGGAAGACGTCTTCGAGGCGGTGCTCGGTGATGATGATCGTGGTGCCGACCTCGCGGTTGATCTTGCGGATCGTCTCAAGGAAGTCCGAGGCGGCGATGGGGTCCAGCTGGGAGGTGGGCTCGTCCAGCAGCAGCACCAAAGGCTGCATCGCCATGATGGAAGCCAGGTTCAGCAGCTGCTTCTGCCCGCCGGAAAGACCGGAGACATCCCGCTGGAACCAGGTCTGGATCCCGAAATAGCTGGCCATTTCCGCCACCCGCAGGCGGATCGTCTCGTTGTCGGCGCCAAGGCTCTCCAAACCGAAGGAGAGCTCGTGCCAGACCTTATCGGTGACGATCTGGTTGTCGGGGTTCTGCAGCACGTAGCCGATCTGGGAGGACTGGGCGCGGAAATCCACCTCGCCGATGTCCGTTCCGTAAAAGAGGATCCTGCCGCTCTTTTCGCCGTGGGGGGCGAGGACCGGTTTTAAATGGCGCATCAGCGTCGATTTGCCGCAGCCGGATTTGCCGCAGAGCACCACGAATTCCCCCTGCTCCACCGTGAGGTTCACGTGATCGAGGGCCGCGCGGTCCCGGCCGGGATAGGAAAAACTCAGATCTTTGATTTCAAAACACGCCATTTTACGTCCTCCGTCAAGTCAAGAAGTAACGGCATATAACAAAGGATGCCAAAGGAAATATAATTCAGCACGGCGGCCGCCGTCGACCCATTCATCATTACGAGGGGATAGTAGACGATGTGCACCGCCCCGGCGGCGATGGGCACGAAGGTGATGAGGAGCGCCAGCACCATCACCACCGCCAGAATCTTATCGCGGGTATCGAAGAAGAAGATGGAAAAGCTCGTCCGTCCCCGCAGGCCGTAGCCGCGGGAGCGCATGGAATCCGCCGTCTCGATGCCGTTCTCCAGCGCCCAGGTCGTCAGGATCGACAGCATGCGCAGGCCGTTTCGGAGCCGCTGTTTGCGGTCGCCTTTGGCCATGTCCCGGCCGATGCACTTTTGACCGTTGGCCACCACCGCCGCCTGGGTCTTGAACTTCGGCACAAAGCGCAGCACCATCGAAAAGACCAGGGAAACGCTGGGGATCAGCCGCCCGAAGAGATAGATGAATTTATCCGAGGTCATGATCCGGTTGTAGCAGGAGAACCACAGGATCACCGAGACGAACATCATCGCCGAGGCGATACCGTAGATAATGGACTCCAGCGTCAGCGGATTGCCGGTGGGAAAATAGGCGAGGATCGTCGCGCCCTTGTGGACGAGCAGCGGGTTGAACAGCGCCGCCAGGATCATCATCGGCAGAGCGATCAAAAAATTGAAGCGCAGGCCGCGGCGGCCGTTGAGATAAACGGAATAGATGAACGCCGCCGTGAAGCTGATGATCAGGTAAGCGGGGTGCATGAAACACATCGTCATCATCATGACGATGACGAAAAAACCGAAATTCAGCAACGGGTGACAGGTGGAAAACGTATCGTAATTTTTCATGAAAGGCAAGTCCTTTCAGCGAATCTTATCGTCCCGCCAAAGCGGGAAAAAGAAAAAGCCCTGTTTACGCAGAGCTTTGTCAAAATCATGTTCATGTCACGGCTCTGAGAGGAAGCGTTTCGGACATCCATCCGCGAAACAGTATCCTGACTGAGCCTCAAGGCGGCCGCCGCCTTCCCGGGGAGACCCGGTGGCCTTCGACGGACGCTCCGCATCACAGTGACCGCATCGTTGGGGAATCTCACCCCATTCCTGTCTCGCGAAATCGCGCGGTGTTTTCTATATGACACCCGTTCAAAAGGTGTTTTCGTTCAAATGAAATCCGCGCGCGCCCTCCGATCAGAAGATCATATAGGCCAGCGCGTGGATGAGGCGCTGAATGACGACGAGGACGATCATTAAAATCATCGGCGAGAAATCCAGCATCGACGTTTTCGGCATCAGCCGCCGGATCGGCCCGAGCAGCGGTTCCGTCATGGAAAAGAGGAACTGATAGACTTTGCTGTAAGGGCTCAGCCGGATCCAGGAGGCGATCACTCTGGCGAACAAGATGAAAATATAGACTTCAAAGGCGATATCGATGCCGTACAGGATCGTCGATACAAGGTGCATATGGTGTTAACTCCCTTCACTCAGTTCCCCGCCGCGGCGGCAGGCGGCCATAACGGCGTCGGCGGCGTTCCCGCGGAAGCCGCTCTTTTCCAGCACGCAGATGCCTTCCACCGTCGTGCCCGCGGCGCTCATCATCCGGTCTTTCAGCTCCGCGGCGCTTTCACCGGTCCGGGTCAGCAGTTCCGCGGCGCCTTTCATCGTCCAGACCGCCAGTTCCTCGGCCTCGTCCCGGCTGAAACCGGCGCGGATGCCGCCCAGGGTCAGCCCCTCGATGAGGGCGTAGCAGAAGGCCGGGCCGGAACCGGAAAGGGCCGTGCCGGCGTTCATCAGCGTTTCGGGAATCTCCTTCACGAGCCCCAGCGGGGAGAGGATTTCCCGAAGCCGTTCTTTTTCCGCCTCGGTGACGTTGCCGTTGCAGCTCATCAGGCAGACGCCGCTGCCGACGGACATCGCCAGATTGGGCATCAGCCGCACGATTTTGGCGTCGGGGGGGAGCTTTTCGCCGAGGGTCTTTAGGGTGATCCCCGCCATAATGGAAAGGAGCATCTGTCCCGAGCGGTAGTCGGCGGCGATTTCCAGCGCCAGCGACGGATAGACCTGCGGCTTGACGGCGATCACGGCGCCGTCGACTTTTGTCATCATGTCACCGATGCTCGCTTCGGCCTCGATGCCGTAAGCGTCGGTGATCTCCCGGCAGCGTTCCGGGGAGCTGTCAAAAAAGAGGCACGCCGTATCCTTCGACAACTCCTTTAATCCGCCGATCAGCGCGCCGCCCATGCGGCCGGCGCCAAGAAACCCCAAAGAATACATATTCGCACCTCTTTCGATTCAGATTATGAAATTTTCGTTCGGTTCCATCAGCCGTTGTACGTAAAGTAGCTTTCCGTATCCTGGATTTCCTTGATGCGGCCGACGAGATCGACGGGGCCCACCGCGAAAATGAAGCTGCTGTGGGAGATCTTTTGGATCTGACCGTCTTTGGCGAAGGTCGTACCGCTGAGGAAATCGATGGTACGCTGGGCTTCGTCTTTGTTCATATCCTCAAAGTTGATGAGGACGGAACGGTTCTGTTTCAGGTTTTCGGCAATCCGTTTGACTTCGGCAAAGCGTTTCGCCTTGACCAGGACGATCCGGGCGGGGCTGTGCTTAACGGGCGCCGGTTCTTCATAACCGTAGCCGTCGTTTTCTTCCGCTCTTTCGTAGGTTCTGGCGCCGAGACGTTCGCTGCGGCCGCCGCGGAAGAGACCGGTAATCCCCCGGGAGGGTCTTCTCGTTTCTTCTTCCTCAACGAAATCGTCCTCATCGGCGAAGTATTCCTCGTCGCTGTAAACGTCGTCGTACTCTTCTTCCCGGCTGTCCGCCGGAGTGCCCAGAATGAAACCTTTCAATCCTTCAACAAAATTCGCCATAGTAACTACCTCCTCCTTTTTAGTCGCGGGCGCCGAAAATCGACGTCCCGACACGTACCATGGTCGCGCCTTCGCGCACCGCCAGCTCGTAATCACCGCTCATACCCATGGACAGTTCTCTCATTTTCACCGTAGGCAGAGGCAGCTCACTCAACTGATTCTTTAATTGGCGCAGTTCCTGAAAAACTCTTCGGATCGGCGCTTCCTCGGCGACGTGGGGGCCGATGGTCATCAGCCCTTCCACGGCGATGTGGGGAAAACGCGCCGCTTCCTTTACAAAATCCTCGACTTCTTCCTTTTTCAGACCGAACTTGGTGTCCTCATCGGCGATGTTGACCTGAATCAGACAGGGGATCACCCGATCGATGGCGGCGGCTCTCTTCTCGATCTCCGCGGCCAGCCTGAGGCTGTCCAGGGAGTGGATCATATGAACCTTGTCCACAATGTATTTCACCTTGTTCGTCTGCAAATGGCCGATCAGATGCCAGCGGATATCGGTGGGGAACTGGGGGTATTTTTCCAATATCTCCTGTACCCGGTTCTCCCCGAGATCACGGACGCCGTAATCGACGGCCTCGCGGATCTTTTCGGCGCCGAGGGTTTTTGTGACGGCGATCAATCGCACCGACGGAGCGGAAAATTCGGGAGCATCCGCCTGCGCCGCCGCGATTTTTGATTTTACATCGTCTATATTACCAGCAATTGACATAAAAATCAACTCTTCTTCACCGTACTTCGCTTTATTATACAATATTTTTTTTCGAATTGCAATCAACTTTTGCTAAAAAAAACAAATTCTCCCGGATTTATGCCCAAAACGACGCAGTTTTTCCCATCGGAGCAGAGAACGCTCACCGGACAAAAGGTCCGTTTCCCCTTTTTTTCGCAATAGACGCCGATCTCGCCGCGGCGCTCCGTCACGGCGGCGGCGTCGATGACGGTGCCCCTGCGGCGCTGGAGCACCCAGCCGGCTTCCGCCGCCCGGGAAGCGTAGCAGACTTCCGAAGGCGTCAGGCGAATGAGAGCGAAGCGGCGGCCCTCGGCGCCGTAAACGGCCTCGATCCCGCCGCGGAGATCCTCGCCGCCGATGACGAGGTCGGCGGTATCGCCCCGGGCCACGTCCATGGCGCCGATGTCCGCCAGGAAAAAGACGTCCTTTTTCGGGTCGATGAGCTTAAAGCAGTCGTCCCCGGCCCGAAGGAACGAGGCGGGCTCCCCCTCGGCGGGGGCGTAGAGCCGAAAGACCGCCGCCGGATCGAGCGACGCCACCCGCTCCCTGGTGAGAATGGCCTCCCAGCCGTCGGTCCGCCGGAAGAACAGACCGGAACAGGGCGCGGCAATTTCCTTCACCGGATCGGAAAAGAGATCGCTCAGACGGCGCAGCGCGCCGCAGCGTTCCCCGGCGGCGACGAGGTCGCCGTCGGCGGCTTCGGCGGTAAAGGTGCCGTTCTCCGCCGTCGTCACCACCGTCTCGTCGTAGATGAAAAGACCGCGGACAAAGACCGTTTCCCGGACCGTCCCCTCCCGAGCCATGGCGAAGGATTCGCCGCCGCTCCGGGGAAAGGAATGAACGGCGGCGGCAAAGGTCAGCGTCAGCAGCGCCGCCGCGGCGGCAGCGAAAAAAAGCGTCGTTTTGTTTCGTCTCAATCAGATCAGCGCTCCTAAAAGACTGTGGCGCCCCGTCCGCCCCTGATCCCGCCGGTAGGAGAAAAAGAGATCTTCCCGGCAGCAGGTGCAGGCGGAGAGGACGTCGATGTTCTCCCGGCGGACGCCGTGACGCGTCAGCAGCGCCACGTTGGCCGCGGCGTTGTCGAAGTGAGGTCTTCCGCTTTCGGCCCGGCGGAACCAATCGTCGGCGCCGTCATACCGTTCCCGAAAGCGGCGGTAAAAGTCCTCGTCCACCTCGTAGCAGCAGGGGCCGATGCCAGCGCCGACGGCGCACCATAGCTCCGCCGAGTCAACACTCATCGCGTCGATCAGCGCGCCGGCGATGTCCCGGTACGTCCCCTTCCAGCCGGCATGGGCCAGACCGAGGAGCTTCTTTTCGGGGTGGAACACCGCCAGCGGCAGACAGTCGGCGTAGAACGTCGCCAGCCAGACGTCTTTTTCGTCGGTATAGAGACCGTCGGTATCGTCAAATGCGCCGCCGTAATCGTCAAAGCCGCGGCCGCCGTCGGCGGCGGTGACGTACCGGATCTCCCTGCCGTGCACCTGTTTGGCGCTGACAAAGCGCTCCCCGTCGCCGCCCACGGCGGCGAGGAGCCGCTCCCTGTTGACGACGACGGCGGCCGCGTCGTCGCCGACGTGGAGGCCGAGGTTCAGCGTGTCAAAGGGCGGTTCGCTGACGCCGCCGCGGCGCGTCGTCATCACCAGCCGCGCGCCGCGCTCCTCCCAGCGGGGGAGCGTATAATATACAAGATCGTCCTTTTCGGTTTTTTGCCACATGGCCCTTGGGTCCTTCTTTCCCCGGCGGGGTCCCCGCGAACCGCGGGACAAGCCGGTTTGTGCCCTTATTATACCGTTCTTTCGCAGCGGTGGCAAGGAGCAAAGAATGGAGAAACCGGGGAAATCGCCGCGGAATCCTTTGGCGAAAACAGATTTTCCGTTGCGGGCCGCGACGTTTTCGGGTATAATGAACACAGAAAACAAAGGAGCTTTTCACGACTATGACTCAAATTGACTATGCCCTTTTATTCTGGCTCCAGGATCACGTCGTCAGCGCCGGGCTGACGCCGGTGATGAAGGCTTTCACCGCCCTGGGCAACGGCGGCGTCCTCTGGATCGTCCTTTGCCTCCTGCTGCTCTGCTTTAAAAAAACGCGGGCGGCGGGAGCGGCGGGGCTCGTCGCCCTGATCTGCGTCCATCTCCTCAACAACCTGCTCCTCAAAGGGCTGGTCGCCCGTCCCCGTCCCTTTTACGGAGTCGATATCGACCTGCTCATCGCCGCGCCCGGCGGCTGGTCCTTCCCCTCGGGGCACGCTTCGACGGGCTTTGCCGCGGCGACGGCGATCTTCCTCAAGGATAAGCGTGTCGGCATACCGGCTTTGGCCGCGGCGGCGCTCATCGCCTTTTCCCGACTGTATTTCTTCGTCCACTTTCCCAGCGACGTCTGCGTCGGCGCCATAGAGGGGATCCTCGCCGCCGTGATCATCGTCAAAGTCGGCGGCGCGGTGAAAAAAAGAATCCGCCGCTGAGCGAAAAAACGGCGGTTCCCCGTGAAAGGGGAACCGCCGCCGCGTTTAAGAAGGGAGGAAAAAGGATTCGTTTACCTCGGGCAGACCGTAAGACAGGGCCTCCCGGCCCTTCAGTCCGTTATAGTTGGTGAGGAGGAGCGTTCCCGCCTCATCCAGATACAGGCCGACGACAACGAGTTTTCCCGCTTTGACCCGGTCGCCGTACCGCTCCAGGGCGCAAGCGACCTGACCGTCGATGTGGCTCAGGACCCGTTTTCGCCCCGCCCGGGTGTGGCCGTCCAGCCCCGCGGCGATGGCTTCGTAAACGGCCTTTTCCGCGTCGGTGCCCTCGCTGAGCTTTACCGCCCGGTCGAGGGCGCCGCAGCCGTCGTGGCCGACGATGATGAGCAGCGGCAGCTCCAGCCGACGGACGCCGTGATCGAGGGTGGCCTCACAGCCGCGGACGGCGGCGCCGAGGCTCTCGACGGTATAGAGGGCGGAGCGGTCCGCGGAAAGAAAGGGCAGACTGCCGGGGCAGGTCAGCAAAAGGGCCTTGGGCGCTTTTTCCGAAAGGAGCTTCTTTTCCTTTTCGCTCCGCCCGTCGTTTTCCCCGCGGTTCGTTTCCAAAAAAGAGACGAGGGTTCTGACAGCTTTTTTCATGGTGTTCTCCAATCTCCTTGATTGATCGTTCTTAAGCGTATAAGGGAACATTCTGCGCCGGACCGCCGTTTTCCTGCCGTCCACGGTAAATTTATAAAAAAGGCAGTATTTTATCACGGAAAAAGAAAGATTTTCCCTTTACAAAACGGGCATATCGTTCTATACTTAGGAGAAACTACCTTAAATAGGATATAATAATAATATTTAAAAAAACCGCTCGGTCTGAGAGCGGACGGCGGGGAAACAGCGCTTTCGCCGCCGCGGGAGAAAAATGATGATCACAAAAGAAATGTCCATCGGCGAAATCGTCGAACAATGTCCCCCCGCCGCCGAAGTGTTCAAAAGCTTCGGCATCAAGAACGTCGGCCGCGTCATCGCCCAGTACGACACGCTGGAACAGTGCGCCGGGGATCTCCATATCGATCTCGACGACCTCCTCTGCGAACTGAGCATGGCCGCCACCAACTATGAGCACGAGGAAGCGTCCAAATGCAGCTGCGGCTGCGGCGGTCACGGTCACCATCACGAACACGGCCACTGTGAAGGTCACAGCCACGAACACGGCCACTGCCACACGCACTGAGGAAGAGACGGAAACGGGCGGCACCGCACGCTCGTTTTTCTTATCCGACCCGATTCAAATTTCATTTTTTTATAAAAAAACAAAAGAAATACGGAGGTATAGTTTTATGATCACGAAAGATATGAGTATTGGTGAAATCGTCGAAAAATATCCCGACACCGTTCCCGTATTCAAAGATTTCGGCATGGGCTGCCTCGGCTGCGCCATCGCCCACTTTGAAACACTGGAAGAAGGCGTCAACGCCCACGGCATCGATCTCATCGCCATCCTCGGCGAACTGAACCGCGTCGCCACGGCGTAACCAAAAGAGGTGTCATCCATGCCAGCGAAATACCAAAAAGAAATCGACACCCGGCTCTGCAAGGGCTGCGGCATCTGCGTCGATCTCTGCCCCAAAGAGGTCTATGACCGCGACGCCCTGGGCAAGCCGATCATCGCCAGAGACGAAAACTGCGTCTATTGCAAGCAGTGCATGCTCCACTGCCCGGATTTCGCCATTGAGTTCATTCCTCTGAAAGAAGGTGAAGCGTAATGTCGGATATCCGTTTGATGCAGGGCAACGAGGCCTGCGCCCTCGGAGCCATCCACGCCGGCGTCCGCTTTTACGCCGGTTATCCCATCACGCCCTCGACGGAAATCGCCGAGATCATGGCGGAAGAACTGCCGAAATACGGCGGCAAATTCATCCAGATGGAAGACGAGATCGCCGGTATGGCGGCGATCATCGGCGCCAGTCTCACCGGGAAAAAGACGCTGACCGCCACTTCCGGCCCGGGGTTCTCCTTAAAGCAGGAAAACATCGGCTACGCCGCCATGGCGGAAGTCCCCTGCGTCGTCGTGAATGTTCAGCGCGGCGGCCCCTCGACGGGTCTGCCCACCAGCCCCGCCCAGAGCGAGATCATGCAGTCGAAATACGGCTCCCACGGCGACCGCGGCGCCATCGTCCTCACCCCTTCCACGGTGCCGGAATGTTTCCGCCTCGCCGTCCGCTCGGTGAACCTGGCGGAAAAATACATGACCCCGGTCATCCTCCTGATGGACGAGATCGTCGGCCACATGAGAGAAGCCATCGACCTTGAGGAAGAACGAAAGGCCGAAGTTTATGACCGCAAAAAACCCGACTGCGGCCCGGAAGACTACGTGGCCTACGCCCCGGACGAAAACGGCGCCCCGGTGCTGGCGCCCTTCGGCGCGGGCTATCGCTATCACGTCACCGGCCTGACCCACGACGAGACCGGCTTTTCCACGATGGTGCCGGAAAAAGTGGAAAGGGTCAACCGCCGCCTCGTCGATAAAATCGAAAACAACAAAGAAGATATCGTGATGTGGGAAGAAACCTGCACCGACGACGCCGAAAGCGTCATCGTCGCCTACGGCGGCGCGGCCCGGGCGGCGAGAGAAGCCGTGGAGCTCCTCCGCGCCGAAGGCAAAAAGGTCGGTCTCTTCCGCCCGATCTCCGTCTGGCCCTTCCCCGACAAAGCCCTGACGGCGCTGGCCGCCAAGGTCCGCTCCGTCTTCGTCACCGAAATGAACGACGGCCAGCTGGCCGGGGAAGTCAAAAAAGTCATCGGCGGCAAAGTCCCGGTGGACGGTCTCTTCGTCATGGACGGCGAGATCATGACACCGCAGGAAATCGCCGACGGCTGGAAGGGGGCGAACCAATGAGCGATAAGAAATATCTGAGAAACGACAAACTCCCCCATATCTGGTGCCCCGGCTGCGGCAACGGCATCGTCCTCAGCGCGCTGGAACGCGCTTTGGAACAGGCCAATGTCGATAAGGACAAGACCGTCATCGTCTCCGGGATCGGCTGTTCCTCCAGAATGCCCACCTATATGGATTTTAACACGCTGCACACCACCCACGGCCGGGCTTTGGCCTTTGCCACCGGCGTGAAGCTGGCCAACCCCGAACTCACCGTCTTTGTCATCATGGGCGACGGCGACGCCACCGCCATCGGCGGCAACCATCTGATCCACGCCTGCCGCCGCAACATCGGCCTCAACGCCATCGTCGTCAACAACAACATCTACGGCATGACCGGCGGCCAGTATTCGCCGCTGACCCCCACCGGGATGAAGGCCACCACGGCGCCGTACGGCATGGTGGAACGGAACTTTGATCTCTGCGAGCTGGCCCACGCCGCCGGCGCCACCTATGTGGCGAGAGGCACCGTCTTCCACGCCAAGCCCCTCACCGACCTGATCCTCGAATCCATGGACAACGACGGCTTTTCCATGGTGGAAGTCCTTTCCACCTGCCCCATCGGCTTTGGCCGCCGCAACAAGATCCGCGGCAACTACGAGCTGATGGAATGGGTGAAGAATCGCGCCGTCAACGTGAAGGCCGCGGCGAAAATGAGCGAAGAGGATCTCCGCGGCAAGCTGCTCATCGGCAGACTCTACAGCGAGCCCGCCGAGGAATACACCAAATGCTACGATAAGATCATCGAGATCGCCGGGAAGGAGGCAAAGAGATGAAACACAACATCCGTCTCACCGGCACCGGCGGTCAGGGGCTGATCCTCGCCGGGATCATCCTTGCCGAAGCCGCCCTGCTGGAAGGGAAGAACGCCATCCAGAGCCAAAGCTACGGCCCCGAGGCCCGGGGCGGCGCCTCCAAGGCCGAGGTCATCATCGCCGACGAGGCCATTCACTTCCCGAAGGTGCAGGAATCCGATTATCTCCTGGCCATGAGCGAAAAGGCCTATGAAAAATACAGCGCCGGCATGAAGGACGGTTCCGTCCTGATCATCGACACCACCTTTGTTGAGGAACGCCCCAACGCGAAAGCGAAAACGACCTACGCCATCCCCATCACAAAGCTGGCCATCGACGCCACCGGCAGAGAGCTCACCGCCAACATCTGCGCCCTGGGCGTGATGAGCGCCTTGGGCCTCGTCGGGGAAGAAGCGCTGAAAAAAGCCATTTTAAACCGCATCCCCAAAGGCACCGAAGAGCTGAACATGAAGGCCTTTGAGGCCGGGAAGAACGCGGCAGAAGCATAAAATGCATACATAAAGACCTCGTCGGCAACGACGAAGTCTTTATAACGGGAAGGGATTACACCCCGAATGGAAAAGAGGCCAAGCAAGCACCCCGGCGAGAAAGCCGGGCGCCGATCCTTATCAACACGCCGCCGCACCGGGACCGCGGCGGCGTATCTCTTCTTTCCAACTTGACAAAACACCCGTTTGCAGCGATAATAGAAACAGAGAAAGGGGGCGGACAAAATGATTTATTCCATTGAAGAGCTGCGGAAGCGCGTATTTCCGGTAGCGGAAAAATACGGTATCCGCTCCATCGACCTCATCGGTTCTTACGCCCGCGGAACCGCCACGGAAGAAAGCGATATCGACCTGATTATTGATACCGAAGGAACGAATCTCACCAGCTTATTCCGGCTTGGCGCCGTTTATTGCGACCTTGAGGACGCCATCGGGAAAAAAATTGACCTGATTACGGCGAATTCCCTCAAGGAGCCGATTCAGCGGAAAAGCGAAATCCGCTTCAGGGAAAACATCCAAAGAGAGAAGGTCAGCCTCTATGTCGTTGAATGATCGCCACCGAATAGAGCATATCCGCGATTACTGCGAGGAAATTGCCGAAACAATCCAACGATATGGCAATTCATTTAAAACATTCTCCCAAGATATGGATTTTCAAAAATCCATTTCCTTCAGCCTGTTGCAAATCGGCGAGCTCAGCGGCGGCTTATCCGAAGAATTCCGTACCGCCACCGGCAACGAAATCCACTGGGCACCCATCCGAGGCATGCGCAATATGATCGCTCATGGTTATGGCAGTATGAGCAAAGAGATCATCTGGGAAACAGCGATCGCGGATATCCCCGCTCTTTTGTCTTTCTGCCTGAAAACACTCAACGGAACAAAATAACGACGATACCCCCTGTGGGGATAAAAAAATGAAGCGCATATCATTCGGCGGAAACGCCGAATGATTTTTTTATATTAAAATCAAAGTACCTCCTGAGGCAGAACGTAACGGGGGGACGGGTTTCACCGTGGTTCGGCCTTTCCCGTCCCTCCGCCTTATTTTTTTGTTTTCAGCAGCCGGACGAGGATGACGACAATCAACACGGCCACGGCGGCGGCGCCGAGCAGAATCAGCAGATTCACCGCGGAAAAGATCGTTTGCAGCGCGTCAATCTCCATGGGATCCCTCCTGTTTTTTTTCCATCAAAAAAACGTACTTCCTTTCGTCGGACAACTCCTCATGATAGTGAAAGCCGAGGTCGGCGAAGTCCTTGATCGCCTCAACGGAATCGGCTTTTTTCTCCGCCAAAAACCGCGTCATGGCGCCGCGGGCCATTTTGACATAGACGCCCTTTTCCCGGATCCTGCCGCCGCTCCGCTCGCCGAAGGTGACGTCAATGAAGGGAACGCCGCCGATGTGGCGGCGCACCGCCTTGGCGTATTCCTCGGAGGCGAGGTTCAGCACGGCGTCACAGCCGTCCTCGGTAACGGCGCGGGCCAAGGAATCCCCCCAGAAATCATAGAGATTTTTGCAGAAATCCGTTTTCAGCCGCGCCTGCATTTCCAGACGGTAGGGCACGACGCCGTCGAAGGGGCAAAGGAGGCCGTAAAACCCCGAAAGGATCCGCAGATGATCGCCGAGGTAAGCCAGTTCGTCCTCGCTGAGCACCTGCGCGCCCATATACTGATACTGGATGCCGTCGTAGGCCCAGATCGCCGGAGTGTTCCCTTTGGCGAGGTCCATATGGCGAAAGCGCTCAAAATTCAGGGAAGCAATGTCGTCGCCGCAGGCCAGCAGCTTTTTCAGCTCCTCATAGGACAGCCCTTTGAGATGATCCAGCAGGACGGCGGCGCGGTCGAGGAACCGCGGCAGCGACCGGGGCGCCAGCGTGTCCTCGTCGACCCGCATTTTTTTCGCCGGAGAGATGATGATTTTCATGTTGTTCCCTTCCTTCCACGGACGGTTTTTTCTTATCATACCACATTTCACCCGGTTTTGCGTGAAAAAACGCGGCGGTTTGGGGAAATTCGGCGCGTTCCTTCGGCTGACGTTTCCTTTTCGGTGATAAGAAAAACGGGATAAACAAAAAAAACAGCGAAAAAACGCGAAAAGGACGCGAAAAACGGCGGATTCGTTCGTCGGGCGTTAGTGATGATGTTGTAAGATATACGCGAATATAGAAAAAGAACAATGAGGGTTACGGAGAGTATACGTACATGGCTGACGTGTATTTCGTGACGCTCATTTTTCTTTCTTTTCAACCGAATCGTGATGGCAGCGTGGGAATCGGGTGAAACGCCCGAGCTCTACCAGGGAACTGTAAGGCGGAGCGCTCTTCAAAACGCCACTGGCGAAAAAGCCGGGAAGGCGAAGAGACGCGAGGAAGCCAAGCCAGGATACGAAGCGCCGCCGAAATCTCCTGGGGTGTATCCGCGCGCGACAAAAGGCCGTATTCCCCCGGGAATACGGTTTTTTTATTCGGTCTTTGAAAACAGCATCGCCGCGCCGGGAACGGATACCGCCGCCCCGAGGACAGGGGCCGCGGCAAATACGTGGTTGAAAAAGAGCGCAGGAAACCCACTCGGCGGCGGCCGAACCAGGATGAGAAGGCCCCTCACCGGCCTTGTCATAAACACCCTGTTTCAAACTGACACAAGGGAGGTGATGCCGATGATTTAGGCGGAGAGCGCGATGCGCCGAGCAGGGCGCGCGGAGGCGGGCAGACGACACCCCGAAGGATGAAAGGCAGCCGACAAAAGGAGATTCCGTATGTAAACAAAGAGGTGGATATCCCGTATAGAGATAGATATACGGGTCATAAAAAAAGAAACTCGAGGTAATTTATGATTAACACAAGAAAACTGATTTTACAATTTAAACGAAAGGGGTTTTATAAATGAAACGATCATTTAAAATCTTAGGCCTGGTGATGGTCCTGATGATGGTATTTTCCATCTTTTCCGCCGGAGTATCGGCGGCATGGGATCAATACCAGGGAAACGCGAGTCACAACGGACAGATTACAGGTACCGCGCCGACATCGTTCAGCTCCGGTTTCCCGAAGGATGTTCAGCTTCCCTATAACGGGAGCATTTGGGCGGGAGTGGATACAACACCCGTGATGGAAACATATGGTGGTGAAACGTATGCCTATGTTCTTTACAACGGCGGAACCTACAATGGATCAACGACACCGGGAAACAACGGGTTATATCCCGGCACCGGCGGAACCCGCATGGCGAAGATTAAATGCAGCGATGGTTCCATCGTGAAAACTGTCGCTCTGTACAAAACAGGCGGTTTCCAACTTTCAACACCGTATCTCGATACCGCCGCAGGTCTGATCTATGTTGCAACAACCAACTTCTATTCGATGCTTGACAACGACGAGTTTGAGAGCACATCGGCATGGAACCTTGGTTCCGGCGCAGTGATCGACACAACGAACGGATATGTCACTATACCGGCAGGCACGTGCATTTCACAGACATTCAATTATCCATTGAGCAGTTCTGCAAATACACAGTTGACTTCGGCAGTAAAACTCGTATCCGGATCTTCCGCAACAGTAACATACAAACTCACGAAACCGAACGGAACCGACGTAACCTTAAAAACACTGACGGTTACTTCTTCCAACAATTGGACGTATATTGAGGAACTGGGGAACGGAGATGTTTACGCCACCGGTAATTACACGATCACCGTTTGCGTCACCGGCGGCGACGTGATTATCGATTACGTGAAATACAGCCGTCAGACCACCGGTATTTCTGCCGTAGACCGCAACTTGACGTCTCTCACCCCGATATCGGGAACAGACGTCGGCGGTCAGATCAATACGCCTGTTATGAAGTATGGTAATTACATCTACTACGGCACGTACAACGGAGGAAATAAGTACTATCAGCATAACCTGACGAACCATTCCACTGTATCGTTCACCGGTAATAGTCACTTCTACTGGGCCGGCGCGATTCAGGTCAGTGTAGGTGGTGTCGATTATATCGTTTTCGGCAGCGACGCGTTTACTTCCAACGGAACAAAACATACTTACCTGTATTATCGTCCCGTAAATGATTTTGGTAATACCGGTGTTGGAGGATATTATGATCTCGGCGCTTCTGCAGGAAACATCCGTTCCACCATTTCTACCGACGGGACATACCTGTACTTTACAAGTCAAGGGCTCAGTAACGCGAGTTACATCTGGAGAGTTGAAACATCCAAAATCACGAATCTCACTGCCAATGATGTTACATCCCTTCAACTGTCGGGGAACTCAAGTACTTCCACGCCGGCGATTTCCGCCAACGGCAAAATCTATGTCGGATACTACAACGGTTTCTCCACCGGAGGTGTTGACATCATAGATTTGAGTACGTTTACAATGAGTAATCCTACCAGCGGAACGATCACTCCCGGTCCGGTACAGTCTTCCGTCATCGTGTACAGCACAACTTATATTGATCCCGTATCATTTGCCAGTGTAAATATTGATTATCTGTATTTCACAACAAATATGACCGGCGGCAGAGGTTATTGCTACAGTTATGTTCCTTCAACCGGTGTTGCCAGTTATGTATGGGATACCGGCAGCGGCGGAAATTATACGCTGCAGGGAATGGCCGCGGAAAACGGATATCTGTCTTTTGGAAATGACGCCAATAAGTTCTATGTGATTCACTGAACAAAGATGCCTTGATAAAAGGAAGATACCCGGTAAATATAAGGGGTGTGCGGCAAACGCATACCCCTTATTTCTTTTGCAATTCAGGAGGGGACACTTTGATTAAAAAAGTTTTTTATATACCCTGTCTTTTGTTTATCGTATCTTTTCTGTCCATTGTCTTGTTATCATCCGCATGTTTCGCGGAGGTGACTCCCTATAAATTTGAAATAACGACAAATACTGATTTTACAACAGATACGAACAGTACAACAGCACCTTGTTTAAAAACCTATGCAGGTAATGTGTCAGATTTTGATACTGCAACAACGTATATTGAAACTGACGTGATTTATCGTATTTCGGTATGTAATAGTGTAAAACTAAACAAAGAAATAAAAAATCTTTCAATAAACGGAGTTTCTGTCGATGTACCACATGCATCTCAAACCATTGATAATATTCCTTTAAATGATATTTCGGGATTCGATAATGGAAGGATTTTAATAAGGCACTACGATACATCAGATATGGCAAATGCAGGAGTATGTCTTATTTTTGTTAATATCACCCCCACTCAAAATATCAAAATAGACTATGAATTCTCACCGAAGCAGGAAATCTTTCCCGTATATACCCCGACAGTTCAGGTTGATCCGCATATGGCCGATGCCGGAACCATTGCCGAAGACGGACTTTCATTTTTAGAAAACGCGGAAGACAGCACTTCTTCAAAATGGAAATTAACCGCGATTCCGTCTTCCGGCTATGGACTGGCCTATATACAAGTCGGTGACGATGCGTCAACGCGGGTTGAAAGCGAGGACGGCACGACCATCACCTGGGAGGTTACTTCCGACGCGGCCTATACCGCGTACTTCGCGCCGATGACGTTTCTTTATCAGGGGGATTTAAGAATCGCTCCTGTGAACAGCACTTTCCTGCCGAACAATCTCGGCGGCGCTGTTGTTCCGTCATCACAGCAAATCTTTGCGGGACAGCGTGTTGGGTGCGATTTTAATATTTTTTCCCCAACGGATATTTCCGGTCAGCATGTAATTCACGCCGAGCTGTACGCCGGTAAAGACACCACGGGGGAATTGCTTCAAGCTCATGATTACAACGCGAGAAATCTATTGGGCGGATTCCTTTACAGAGTAGGTTTCGTCATCGATTCCGTCCCCGCCGATCTGGAGAAAATCACCGCCGCCTTACAGCTCGATGACGGCGAAACCGCGGTCAAGACCTTTGACATCTCCGTGACGCCATCGGGGAGCACCGCCCTGAACTTCCTCAGTTCTCCCGGCGGTTCCGACATTTCCGTCTGCTATCCTTCGGACAGCAGAACCACCATCGGCGGCCCCACCGTCTATGACGCGGCGGCCTTTGTCGATGAAGCCACCGGCGCCCTCCGTCTCTATCTGGCGGGCAGCGGCGGCGTCTTTCGCACCGACCCCGCCGCCGCCGATCTGGTGATGATGGATGGCATGAGATTTACTTATAACAGCAATTTATACAGTTCCGGCTTTGCTTTCGCCATCGGCGGCGCCGATGAGGAGCATCTGGCCGCCCTCGTAAGAGATAATTCGGACGAAGGTTCCTCCCCGATATATTGTATCTACACCTGCGCCGACGGCGTCTGGACAAAAAAGGATCAGTCGGAATTCGCGGAAAGTGACGCCGGAGGGATGCCCGACCTCCGCGGTCTGGTCATCGCCGCCGACGATATCTGGCTCTGCGGCCGTCACTGGGACGGCACATCATGGCAGGCCAACGACGTGACCTTCAATTCCTTTGGCAAATGCAAGGGCACGTATTTTGCCGGCAGTGAGGACGGGCTGTACCGCCGCGGCGAAAACGGCTGGCGGCAGGTGGCAGACACCTCCGGTCCCCTCACCGTCACCTCCGTGGCGGAAAACGATGACGGCACCTTTACGGTAATCTGCGGCACGGCCGCCGTGGCCACCCGCGTGGACGTGGACGGTTTCTCCGGCAGCGTCTCCTCGGTGGACAGCACCGATGTCTATAACCCCGGTTCGGTACAGCGGTTCATCGGCTTTGACGATGAAGGCGGCCTCTATACCATCGTCAGCGGCCGTCTGTACGCCAATGAAGGCACTTCCGGATATAACGGAGGCGCCCTTTACAAATACGTTGACGGCGCCTGGCAGTATCAGGTGGCGGACGGCTTTAACGATCCCAATGAGGACAGCGACCCCGACCGGAAGCTCCGCCCCGACGGCATCCGCAAAATCATGATCCCCCACGATCATGTCACCCTCTTTTACGGTGAGGCCGGCGCCGTCTACGCCCAATACGGCGAAACGACGATCCGTTTTGAGGAAAACGAAGGCAGCGAAGTGGCGGATATCACCCGGCCCGCCGGCAGCGCCGTGACGGCCCCGGCCTCCCCCACGCTGGAGGGGTACAGCTTTGCCGGCTGGTATACAAAGCCGAGCTGTCTGGCGAAATATCTCTATTCCTTCGGCACGATGCCCTATAAGGACATCACCCTCTACGCCAAATGGGTGGAAACCGGCGAGGACGCGCTGGAAACCATCCGCGCCGCCGCCCTGGAAACGCTGGAAACGGCCTACGGCAGATACGACGAGGGGGAATACGCCCCCAAGGACTGGAACACCCTCGTCAAGGCGTATAAGACCGGGAAAAAGGACATCGCCGCCGGTGAGAACTACGACGCCGTGCAGACGGCGCTGAATACCGCCGTGGCCGCGATGAGCGCCGTGGAAAAGACGACGGAAATCACCGTGGCCGTGACCATTGAAAAACTCATCGTCGACGGCACGTACATTATGGAACCGCGGCTGGTGACGGTGCCGTCCCATCCGATGGCCTCCGTTGTCCTGACGGATCTGCTGAAGGAAATGTACGCCGACGCCATGCCCATCCTCAACGGCAGCGGCTATAATCCCTACCGGATCACCGGCACCGAGACGAACAATTTCTACATCGCCGGTGTCTATGACCCAAGCTATGTCCCGTCCGCCGCCGGCGACAGCGGCAAAAACCAGCGGGGCGAACCCTTTGGTCAGAGCTATGAATCCTTCCTCTGCGAGTTTGACGGCGGCGCTCAGTCCGGCTGGATGTACTGCGTGAACAACAGCTTCCCCGGCGTCGGCGCCTCGGCCTGGACGCTGAACCACCGCGACGTGATGCGCTGGCAGTATACGTGCGTGGGCCTCGGCTCGGATATCGGCGCCGATAACTCCGCCTGGGGCGACGGCGATTCCGTCCCCACCGCCAACAAGGACAACCTGATCTGGCGGGTGGCGGAAATCAACGGCGATAAACAGGCCTTCTTTGACGAAGCTCCGGGCAACGAGGAAGCCTACAACACGGCGATGAACGCCCTGAAACGGATTTCCTCCACCCAGGAGGAAGTCGACGCGGCCTTGGCAGGCCTCGGCGGTCTGACGCTTTCGCCTTCGGAACAGTTCGCCAAATTCGTGGATACCGCCGTGCAGTCGCTGCAGACCTACGGCGTGGCTGAAAATTACAGCGCCGCGAACGCCGCCCTCTGGACACAGTATGTGAACGAAGGCGTTGAGGCCATCTACGAAGCCGAAACCGAAGAGGAAGTCACCGCCGCCCTGGACGGAGCGAAAACGAAGATCGACGCGCTGCCGACGCTGGCTCAGGAATGCGAAGCGCTGATCGACGCCATCGGCGAAGTGGACGCCTCCGATGAGTGCAAAGCCAGGATTGACGCCGCCCGGATGTTCTACGAAAGCCTGAGCAGCTTTATGAAGTTCGACGTCGGCAACGTCGCCGTTTTGGAAAAGGCCGAGGCCGATTACGCCGAAGCCCTGCGGCTGGCGAAGAACCAGGCCAAAGCCGATGAGGTCATCGCCCTGATTGACGCCATCGGCGACGTCACGGCGGACAGCAAGGACGCCATCGACGCGGCCCGCGCCGCTTTTGACGGTCTCACCGATTTCCAGCAGACGCTGGTGACGAATATCGACGTTCTGGAAGCGGCGGAAGCGGCCTATGACGCGCTGCTGAATCCCAACGACGATCAGGCCAAAGCCGATGAGGTCATCGCCTTGATCGACGCCATCGGTGACGTCACGGCGGACAGCAAAGAAGCCATTGAAGCGGCAAGAAGCGCCTATGACGCGTTGACCGACGCTCAGAAAGCCCTTGTGACCAACGCCGCCGCGCTGGAACAGGCTGAAAAAGCCTTCGCCGACCTGGCCGATCAGGCCAAAGCCGAGGAAGTCATCGCTTTGATTGACGCCATCGGCAACGTCACGGCGGACAGCAAGGACGCCATTGAAGCGACAAGAAGCGCCTATGACGCTTTGACCGACGCTCAAAAAGCCCTTGTAACCAACGCCGATACGCTGGAACAGGCCGAAAAGGCTTATGAAGCGCTGACACAGCAGGGCGATGACCGGGCGAAAGCCAACGCGGTGACGGAACTCATCCGCGCCATCGGCGATGTCGACGCTTCCGCTGAGTGCAAAGAACGCATCGACGCGGCCCGCGCCGCCTACGACGCTTTGACCGACGCCCAGAAAGAACTGGTGACCAACGCCGCGGCCCTCACCGCCGCCGAAGAAGCCTACGCAGCCCTGACGGCGCCGCTGCCCTTCATCGACATCGCGAATCACTGGGGCAAAGACGCCATCCTTTACGCTCACCGGCATCAGTTAGTGGACGGCATCGGCGGGGATCGTTTCGCGCCGGATATGGAAATCACCCGGGGCATGGTCGTGACCATCCTCTACCGTCAGGAAGGGGAACCGGCGGTATCCGGGAGCTGCGCCTTTAACGACGTGGCCGAAGGCCGCTACTATTACGACGCCGTGATCTGGGCCCAGAACAGCGGCGTGGTCAAGGGCATGAGCCCCACGGTCTTCGCTCCCGAGGAAAACATCACCAGAGAACAGCTGGCGACGATGATCCACCGTTACGCCGGTTATAAAGGCATCGACGTTTCCGGCAGAAGCGGCCTCGCGGACTTCCGTGACGCCTCCCTCATCAGCGGCTGGGCGAAGGAAGCCATGAGCTGGGCCAACGATGCCGGACTGATCCTCGGCCGCTCCCGGACGGAGCTGGCGCCGAGAGGCACCGCCACGAGAGCCGAGTTTGTCACGGTGCTCATGCGCTATCTGGAGACCGTCGCGAAAAAGTAACTTTCCTTCATCTTTCCTTTCCATAAAGCCCCGCGTTTTCTCCTTTCGGCGCGGGGCGCGCCCCGAACACAAAACCCCCGAAAAACGATGTTTTCATCGCTTTTCGGGGGTTGTTTTCTTTTTTGGGCGGCGGTTATTTCCGGCAGCTTCCTTCGTTGGCGGCCTCGTCGGCGCGGCGGATCTGGGCGCGCTTGATCTTGCCGCCGACGGTCTTCGGGAGCTCGTCGACGTACTCGACGACGCGGGGATATTTATAGGGCGCCGTCATCTTCTTGACGTGGTTCTGGAGTTCCTTCGTCAATTCCTCACCGGCGGTGAAGCCCTTGGCCAGAACGATAGTGGCCTTGACGACCTGACCGCGGATGGGATCCGGCGCGCCGGTGATGGCGCATTCCACAACGGCCTCGTGGGCGACGAGGGCGCTTTCCACCTCAAAGGGGCCGATGCGGTAGCCGGAGCACTTGATGACGTCGTCGTTCCGGCCGACAAAGCGGTAATAGCCGTCGCTGTCGCGCCAGAGGACGTCGCCGGTGTTGTAGCCGACGCCGCCGAGGTTCTCCTCGGTCATCTCGGGGTTATGATAGTAACCGGTGAAGAGCCCCACCGGCGGGTGGTGTTTCACGTCCATGATGGTGAGGGAGCCCTCTTCCCCGTCCTCGCAGACGTGGCCGTCGGCGGCTAAGAGCTGGATATCGTAAAGGGGGTTGGGCTTTCCGGTGGAGCCGGAGATCGGCTCGAACCACTCGCTGCCGAAATTGGCCATGAGCACCGGGCCTTCCGTCTGGCCGAAGCCTTCGTAAATCTGGTGCCCCACCTGTTCCTTCCAGCGGCGCACCACATCGGGATTGAGGGGTTCCCCGGCGGTGGCGCAGTGGTGCAGGCAGGAGAGATCGAACTGCGAAAGATCCTCCTGGAGCATAAAGCGGTACATCGTCGGCGGCACGCAGAACGTCGTGACCCGGTATTTTTCCACTTTGGAGAGGAGGTTCTTCGGGTTGAAGCGGCCGACCATATCATAGCAGAAGATGGTGGCGCCGCAGATCCACTGACCATAGATCTTGCCCCAGCCGAACTTGGCCCAGCCCGAGTCGGAAACGCTCATATGCAGGTGGTTTTCTTCCACATGCTGCCAATATTTGGCGGTGACGATGTGCCCCAGGGGGTGGGCGAAATTATGCTGCACCAGCTTGGGCATGCCCGTGGTGCCGCTGGTGAAATAAACGAGCATGATATCGTCCCAGCGGGTGGCTTCTTCCCCGGCGGGGCGGTCCAAGACATCGGCGAACTTTTCCATTTCCTCGTGGAGATCGAGCCAGCCTTCGCGCTTTTTGCCGACGAGGATCTTATTTTCCAGCGAGGCGATTTCCGGCGCGGCGGCCTCCATCTGACCGACGACGAAATCGTCGTCGACGCAGACAACGGCTTTGACCTCGGCGGCGTTGCCGCGGTAGACGATGTCCTTTTTCGTCAGCTGGAGGGTGGCGGGGATGAGGATGACGCCGAGCTTGTGCAGGGCCGTGGCGCAGACCCAATATTCCCAGCGGCGGCGGAGGATCATCATCACGACGTCGCCTTTTTTGAGGCCGAGGCTTTTAAAGAAATTGGCCACGCGGTTCGAGAGCTTTTTGATATCGGTGAAGGTGAAGATCCGTTCCTCGTCTTCTTCGTTGACCCAGACCAGGGCGCGCTTTTCCGGTTCGGCGTCGGCCCAGGCGTCCACCACGTCGAAACCGAAGTTAAAATCTTCCGGCACGTTGATGGTGAATTTTTCCTTAAACTCCTCGTAGCTTTCAAATTCGATCTGAGGAAGAAATTTGTTCAGTAAGTAATTCAACTTGGTCTCCTTTTCTGTTTCGCTGTGATTCGCTCCCGCGCGGTCACTCGGTGATCACCGTGAGGAAGCGGGCTTTCACATCGCCGCCGCAGCGCTGGCCGTGGGGGATGGTGGGGTTAAAATAGATCGAGTCGCCGTCGGTGAGGGTGAATTCCTTGTCGCCGAGGGTGATGATGACGGTGCCTTCCAGCACCAGGTTAAACTCCTGCCCCGGGTGGGTGATGAGCTTTGCCGCTTTGTCGCTGGGCTCCAGCGTCACGAGGAGGGGCTGCATGATCTTATCGGCGTAGCGATAGGCCAGATCCTCAAAGTGATATTCGGGGTTGCGGTTCACGACCTTCCCCTCGCCCCGGCGGATGATGTGATACGTATCGAGGCGGGCGGGCTGACCGGTGGCGATTTCGGTGAAATCCACCTTGAATTTATTGGCGATCTCGTAAATCACGCTGATGGGGACGTCCTTGCCGTTTTCCTCATAGGAGGCGTAGACTTCGGGGCTGAGCCGCAGTTCGGCGGCGAGGTCCTCAATGGAATAGTCGCTGGCTTCCCTGAGCTCTCTCAGTCTGGCGCCGATTTCGTTATAATCGTTCATCGGGATGCTCCTTTCGTGCGTTCGCCGCGGGGGCGCAAATATGGAAATTTCCCACGAAATAACAGTATTTCCGGGAAATCATGCGAATAGGTTTTCATTATATTATACCGCGTTCAGAAAAAAAGTCAACCAAAAACCGCTTCATTTTGAATGAAAAAGAAGCGGTTTTTTATTAACTTTGTGGATTCGGCATTACCGTGCGGGCAAGATTCGTACGGGGCCGCCTCTTCGATATCTTATTGTTTATCCGAGTGAAATTGTTTCTTTAAGCCTTAATCGTTAAAGCCGAACATACCAATTATACTCCCCAAGATGCCAAAAACTGTACTTATTAACGATGACCATGTAAATTGACCTTCAAAAATAACAGCTATTTCCCCAATAACAAACAGCAAGATAATAATTGATGATAAAATATAAGAATGACCGCATATTTTAGTAGAACATACCGCCGCAAGTATTGCACTGATAGTGGGAGGCATAACTATAAGCGCCCAACTGGCATCGGAAGGCCAATAAAGCATACTCCCCAAAATAGGAATTGAACCTAGAAAAGATAATACAACTCCTAATAAGAAATAACTTATCACCCAAACAATTATGCAAACTATTACAGCTGCAATATTTCGTAAAACAATCATTAAAAAAACACCCTTCCTTTTAATAATGATTATATACTAATACACCTTATACATTATGAACAGTTCTAAAAAAGCTCTTTATAACGGATACAACATTTTTTAGATTGGTTCGTTATTTATTGAATTTCTTTTCTGCTCTTTAAAACGCCGTATATATTCTTCCTTCGCACTTGCGCCATCTTCTATCTCAACCATTCTTGCACCCATTTCCATTTGAAGGTTATCTCTATTTTCCTCCATTTCTGCTTTCGTTACTAAACCGTTTGTAAAAAGAACAAAAAAGTAAACACCAATATTATACATTCTTTTGGCATATAAGTTCACATCAATTCTATCACAATTATTTATCCATTCATCAATTACATTTTTAAGAGCCTTTAATGTTTCATCTTTACTGTTCTCTTTTGCATATTCCAAAATACCTACAATCATTTCAGCCTCTTCAGTTAATGTAATAGAAGGAAAATTTTGAAGTATATCATTCACTTTACTTCTATTTCCTGTTGATCCCGCTAAAATATAAAACTCCTTAGCTGAATTATTTGTCTCAAAAAGATCCTTTTCACAAGTAATATAGGATTGAGTAGCTTGGCTGGAATAATTCGATTGAAAGGATTGGTTATTTGTAATCGAACTGCTGTAGTCTTGCTGGTATTCTTTTTTTGAGACATTAAGAGACATAATAAAAGCTAACACAAATCCTATCAATATTGCAGTTATTTCTTTAAAAAAGAATACCACTATTACAGAATAAACTAAAAGAACTATCAAATATATAATAATAGTCAAATAATACTTGTTTTGCTTAATTTTAATTGAACCGATAATTTGAGGAATACAGAAACTTCCTAAAAATAAGGAAATCATTAAAATAACAAGAAATTTTAGCCAGGCCACAAAATCACCTCTTTACTAAGAATTAACAAATTGTTCACGAAATCTTTATATATTTTTTTTATTATAACAAAACCTCTTACAAAAGTAAATCTTAATTTCGAGAAGAAGGAAATGGGGAAAAAAGATTGAATTATTATATATTAAGCAAAATTTATGTTATTTCAACAAAAGACCGTTCTGAATAGTCATAAAAAGGATGATTTTAAAAGATGGATATTATTGTAGTACTGTTAAGAGCATTTGTTTGGATTGGGTCACTTTATATCGGAATCAAATCAATCAACATTCTTTATTACTACGTGAGATATCGTGATATTGATGCCGCTAAATATCGGCAGCACCTATGGCTTGCTATCAGTATTGCATTGCTGATACTTGTTCCTGTTGAGTTTTTATATACTGTGGTTACCCATGTTCCTAATAGAAACTTCACTATAAATGTCGATTACACAGTTGACGGCACATATTACACATATGATGATATGACTTTTCAAGAGATGGAAGTTCCCATACACGAAACCGGGACAGCACCGTTAGAAATATCAATCATCAGCGATTCAGAAGAAATCGATGCTGGAGAAAACTACTATGGCGGTTCTATTATCCGTACTATTAACTATACAAATATTTATGCTTACGGTATTACTCTTGATTGTTTTAATAATCATCATTTCACATTAGATTCAGAAGTTAAGAGCAATTCGGTTTTTGAGGAAGAAATGGAATATGGAGATTATTATTTCGATTTAGAAGTTAGTATAGGACAAATATCAGATAAAACCATAGGCTATTCTTTTGAAGATAAACTTCACGATACTTCTATTGAAAAAATCATTGAAACTATTATTTTCTGGATATTCGCTTTATTGGGAGTTATTGTTTTCTTTATAGCAGACCGTATTTTTTTGAAAGAGCTAAAACAAATTGAAGATCAATAAGGATGAAAGTAAATCCTTTCGGTTCCGATGGAACGCCAAAGGGGACGCACCTAAATACAGACAGATGGACGGCCAAATTCAGGCCGTCCTCCTGCTTTATACGCAAAATACAAAAGAGATCAGCGAAACGCTGATCTCTTTTTGGGTAAAAATTACCCCGGCGGCTGCCTTCTCTTCCGCGGGCCTGCGCCCGAAGTACCAAAGGCGTAAAAGAGCTTAACTACTGTGTTCGGTATGGG
>CADBQN010000053.1 GCA_902796855.1 uncultured Bacillota bacterium
ATCTCTCAAAAGGATAGTAGGTGAATAAAAGAAAGAAATAGATTACAAAAAAAACAACGTCAATGATTCTTGAAATAAACCCACCGTAATCTTCACTGTCTTTATCCGTAAATATTGTTTTGCTTTCTTTAAAATTGGCGGCAATTAGATTGGAAATCCTCTTTTTCAATGTTAACGCCTCCTCTTTTAATGATGCCGAGCTGTGTATATATTATATTTGGCACTGTAAAAAGCGGAAAGGCCGTTTCGAATTTTCCAATTAGCGTAACCTTTACTTTTACGTCTGTTTCGCTTTTTAAATTCTGTTATGTACTCACTGGAAGTTCTTCGATTTTTAAAAGCGATTTTTGCTTTGGAAAGATATTTTGTTGCTGTTTTTCTTATTCCGGATTTATGAACGCTGTTGTAAACTGCTTTTGCTGTGTGTATGATTTTTTCCGGAGAAGTTACTGCTTTTGTTGTGGCATTTCCCGCTACAGATAATCCCGCGCCAACGGCAAAACTTTTAACCATATTGCCAATGCCACGCTCTCCTTTTATTCGGTTGGTTTCGATATTTGTTAACCCCGAAACAACCGCGCCGCCGAACGGCCCGAATGCCGCCGCCGCACCGCCGCCGGCGCCGGCCACAACGATTGCTCCAATATTGAAACCCTCTCCGGCGATTGCCTGACAGGCGGCTTCTGCCGCCGCGCCAATCACCACTCCGGCGATAATATGCCAGAACTCACCGTCATTATCGGCCCTCATAATGGGATTGTTATCGCAGTAGCTGTAAAGGTTCTTGTCGGTGATGTCGCCTTCTGTTTCCATCAGCAGGCTGAGGTCATCGGCGTTGAGGAAGCGGCCCACGGAGGGATCGTAGTATCTCGCTCCCAGGTTGTACCATTCCAGGTTCGTGTCGTAATAATAGCCCTTATAGCGGATGGGGTTGATGCTGCCGAAGGTATCGCCCGTTTTGTGCGTCACCGAAAGCACGGCGCCGTAGGGGTCGTATTCGTAGTGGGTGACATGGGTCTGAACGGCGGTTTCGTTTTCCAGGCTGTAATCGCGCACCTTGACGATGTCGGTAATTTCGCCCAGGCCGTTGTAGATGTAGTGATAGAGGCGGTAGTAATGGTCGCTGTCGCCGAAATACTGTGTTTTATACAGAACAAAGAGGACTTTGCCGTCGTTATCATAGAAGTATTTCAGCAGATAGGCCAGGCTGCCGGAAGCGTTGAGGTGTTCTTCGTATTCCAGGCCGTCGCCGTCGTAATGATACTGCACCGCCGTTCCGTCGCTGCACACGGTTTTGATGGTCCGGCCCGACTCGTCGTAATAGAAGGTATACGTTTTCCCGCCGGAAACGGCGACGGATTTCAGCTGTTTGCCCCGGGCCCATGTCAGTGTCTTTGTTTTTGTCGTACCGCCGGTGACGTCGCTGATCTTGGTCGGGTTCCCGCTTTGGTCGTAGGTGTAGTTCCGTGTTGTCGTCGCGGAGCCTTCCGTTATCGACACGGTTTTTAATTCGTCGGTAATATTGCCGTTATAGGTGTAAACGGCCCGCTTCTTCAGGTTATTCCCTACTCTTTCCAGCACTTGCGTGATGTTGCCGCGCTTATCATAAGTGTAGAGATATTGAATTCCGTTTCCATGATAATTTGTAGCTGCCAGGAGCTGACCCCGCTGGTCATAGTTATAGTTTTCCGTTTTAACGGTGCCTGTTTTTAAGGTTGTTTTTACGGTATTTACGTTCCCGGCGTTATCGTAGGTATATTGGTAGACATAGTCGGCGTTATCTCCGGAGGTTGAAAGCGACGTGAAGCGGCAGCTGACCTTTGCCGGCAGGTTGGTGGTGTGGGTGGAGGTGCTTGTGGTCGCTGCTTTCGTGTTGGGATCGTAATAGAGGTACGAGGTCCAGCTGCCGGTGCCGTTGGCCGTAAGGGAATTGAAACGGGTCGTTTTGACGCGGCCGGACGTGTCGTAGGAAGCGGAACCGTTGACGATGACGCCGTCCGTCTCGTTTTTCGCCGTCAGTGAAGTCATGTTGTTGACGTTGTTATAGCCGTAGGCCGTGGAATAGCGCAGATCAACGGCGGGGGAAGAGGCCCGGTACAGTGTGGCGGTGTAGCCGGTGTTGTTGTCGTTTTTGTCGTAGGTGATATGGGAGGTGCCGAATCCCCGGGAGCTTTGGGTACCGACATAGCGTTCGGCAAAATCGTATTGATATTTCGTCCATTGTTCCCCGCTGTTATCGCGGTAGACCGCCTTGCCCAAGAGGCCGTTGGCGTTGTAGCAGAGACGGGAAATCACCTGGTTCGCCGCGACATCGGTAACGCTGATCAGCCGGTCCTGGGAGTCGTAGGCCATACTTACCGCTTGACCGTTGGCGTAGGTTATGCCGGTCTGATTGCCCCTTGCGTCGTTGTCGTATGTATAGCTTTCCAAATTAACATTGGTTCCTCCCGCCACGGAACGTTTGACGGAAGAGAGATTTCCCAACGTTGTGTAAGTGAATGTGTATTTTGTATCGACGCTGTCGGCTTTTACATGCAGCGCCGAGGAACGGTTTTGGGCGTAGTCGTAATAGAGCTCCATTCCGTCTTTCGTAACGGAAAGAGTGTTGTGTGTCTGAGCATCGTAGGTATAGGCTGTTTCTGACTTGTCGGTTCCGGTCCCGTAGGGCTCGGCGATTTTTGTCATCAGCCCCTTCGTTGTGTCATAGGTGTATGCCGTTTGCTGCCGAAGCTGGTCTGTGCTGGTGGCGAGGAATGTTCCGTTGAGCGAATATGTTTTGGCGGTGCGGATCGCCGTCGTTCCGTTGGTATCATAAACGGAAACGTACTGAATCGGTCCCTGGCTCAGATAGGATAAACTGGTATATGTTCCGTCCGGGGCGGTGACCCGTGTCAGATTGTGTTTTTTCAGTGAGGTGTTGCCGCCGTCATATTGGAAGGAATAGGTATAGCCCTTCCCATCTTTGTAAGTGGATAAGTCGTTGTTGCCGTTGATGACGGCGTTTTGAGTGTTTTTCGCCATATCCGTCACGGAAACGACGTTTCCTTTGGCATCGTAGGTAAAGCTCTCCCCAAAGGAATCCTTGTATACCTGAACATCGTCGAAAAACGTGGTGTTGGCGTTTTTGTTGACCTTCAGGTAAACTTTCATGCCGGTATAGTTATTGTTGGCGATCATCTCATTGCAGATGTAAACCCACTGGTTTGACGTCGGTGTAATAACCATGGAGCTGTATTGAGAAGAACCGCCGGAACGTGTCAGTTCTATGGTCATACCGATGCTTTGTTTTGTTCCGTCATTGGCCGTGTCCTTGTTCGGCAGGGCATTGCTGCGGATCCAAACGCCGTATACAATTCCCTCGCCCTGGCTGACCGGTACGGTGAGCGTCTGCGTCATCTGCTTGTTGTATTTCGGGCTGCCGGTAATCATGAAGCCGTAAACGCCGCTGTGTTTGTTGTTTGTTCCGCTGGCGCGGCCGTCGTAGACCCCGGCGGGATTGCCGTAATCACGGTTGGTCATGGTCCAGCCGGTCTCCGCGTTTTCAAAACCGCCGTTTTCAATCATGTTGTAGCGATTGGCGCATGACTCGGTTTCCAGCTGAATGGCGTCAAAATAGACGTTGCCGCCGCTGTTTTTGCACGCGCCTACGGAAAGCGTGAGCGTATAGTTGGAGGTGGCCGGTTTGTCGGTCAGGTCAAGTGAAACGTCGTACCTGCCATATCCGCCCGTATTGCTGATATTGGTTTCTTTTTGCGAGAGGGACGCGCCGGCGGCGGAAAGAAAAGCCTTTGTGTTGCCGACCGTTTGAATGTACGCGGAAAAAGTATAGACCTGACCGCCGGGAACGGAAACCGTTTGCTTCGCCCCCGCCTCTCTTGCCGAGACAGCGGTCACTTTCAGCTGTTTTGTGCCGTAAAGCGGACTGACCCCGCTTTCCGCCGCGACAATGCTGACGGTATCCGCGGAATTCAGCTTGGTATAACCGGAAGAAAACGCTGATTCAAAGTTGTGATTTACCAAAAGGTTGGAGATCGTTTTCTGCGTTTTGGAGGCGAAGGTTACTTTATTTTTCGCGCCGCCGGACATTCCCATTGCGCAGAAAAGGGCGCTGCCCTCGTGATCCTGGGCGGCAACGGTTTGACCCATATAATTAAAGGTATAGAGCTCTTTTCGTCCCGCGTTTGGTGTTGATTCGGTATAGGTATTGTTATAGGGATTGTAAGTGATGTCATATTTGCTGTGCGTTGAGGAAACAGCGTTGGCGGTGCTGTAGGTGCATACCTTGTAGGTCTGTACCCGACGGAGACCGTGAACCCATTTGTAATCATAGTGAACGCCGAGATTTTTCGTTTTGTCAACCATATCCGTGAGCGTTCCGTTCTCGGTATAAACGAAATTCGCCTCATTTGTCCCGGAACCGGAACCGCCGCTGCCGTTCATCGTATGTTTGCCGGGGAAAACGACTTTTGTCAGGCAATGATCGGTATGTGTGCCGCCGCTCGTTCCCGCCTGAGTGTACGTATACTGAATGATTCTTCCGTCGGGGAGCGTCATTTTTGTCATTCTGTTGGAACTGTCTTTGGTAAAGGAAACAATTCGATCAGACGCGTCTTTAACGGACAGCAGTTTTTTGTTGGCATCGTAGTTTAATGTAACGGTATTTCCTTTGTTATCTATGATTTTTGAGAGATTCCCGCCGCTGACAAAGAATTCCTTTTTATTATCTTTTTTGTCGGTAATGGTATAGAGGGAAGAGGTTATCGTCAGTGTCAGATCAAGACCGGAATCGTCTGTCCACTTTCCATTGACGTTTTCAAAAAAGTGCTGTGTGCCGTCGCCGTCAATATAGAGATACTTCGTTTCACCGGCAATTGTTTTTTTCTCGACAGTTTCCTGAATATTCAATCTCCAGCCGCTGCCGACGTTCATTGATGACTGACCGATGCCGCTGTTGGCTCCGGTATACACATGATAGATGGAAAGAGGCTGTTTTTCACTGGGGAGCGAAACATCCTCAAATGTTGTTGTCAGCTCTCCGGTAAAATCATTCACATAACCGCTGCCCGCAAGCCCTGCCTCTTGTTCATGATAGGTCCAATAATCCTCGAGACCGGTCATGTTGAGATACGTGATTTGAAGCTGGGGACGGAGGGACGTTGTCGAAACCTGTCCGCTTTCAAAATAACAGCGTTTGCCGGCCGCTTCATCGTTATAGGGTTTAAGAGTGACCCCAAAAGTGCCGTTGTTGAGCAGATTCCCCGAAGCGTTTTTCAGCCCCGCGCCATTTACAACTTTTGTAATATCCCAGCAATAAAAACGGTTGGCGCTGTCCACCTTTTCATAGTCAACCATTTCCGAGCCGTAGTTTGGTTTATTATCCCATGTAATCGTTGTGGGTGTCCAATCCTTTTCCGTTTCGTAGGCGGCAAGATAAGGATTTTCCGTGATGGTGCCGTTAAAAATCGAATAGCTGTTGCTTGTGTTCGGCGTCAGATAAAGCTGAGCGGAAACAACACGGTTCGAGGCTTTGATATCGGCGGGTAATTTGAATTTTACATAAGTGTAGCTGGTGCTCCCGGCGGTGTTTTTCCCAATGACCCGCACGGAAGAGCTGTATTTATTCGTTGTGGGGGTTTCGCTGTTTACGTGAACATCTTCAAACGTGCCGTTGCCTCTTCTGATCGTAATGGTGGGATCGATGGTAACGGGATAAACACGGTTGGGATCATTCAGCCATTTTTCATCGGCGGCAATGGTCAGTTGATAATTTCGGCCTTCGGCGTTTTCGTCGGAAGCGTCAAGAGAAACGTTAACCGCTTCGCTGATTTCTCCGGCGGCATCGTACATATACAGCGGTTCCATTGTATAAACAGTTTTCCCGTCGGCGTCAAGCAGATAGATAAAGCCGTCCTCCGTTTTGGCGCTTAAATCGTGGAGATTCAACGTAAAACGAAATGTTTTTTCCGCTTTGGCGGAATGTAAAATAAGGCGCTCTTTAAGATTTGTGCCAATCAGGTCATAACATAAACTGACATCGGGAAGAATGGAAGGATAAAACACCGTTGAAGTCGTATCTTCCAGCATCAGGGGGTCTTCCTCCCTTTTCAGCGCGGGCAGACTGAGATCCCTGACGCGTTTGCTTTCGTTGGCGTTTTGTATCCCCCAGGTAAGCGCGTGACCGTCCATTTCCATTTTTACCATGTTTTCAGTTTTGGCGTTTTTGGAAAATTTGACACGCAAATGGTTTTCGGCGTTTTCGATCTCTTCTCCGATCTCTCTGTCATTTTGTTCGATCAATGAGTTGTCAATGTCCTGATAATCCCCGTTTTCGTCCATATAATGCACGTCATACGGGTAAACGGCGGCAGTGATTGTTTTGTCTTCGTTGAGAAAGTACTTTACATCCGGTTCTCTCAATTCCTCGATCTCACCGTCTATTTGACGGTCAGACGGAGTGATTTCTCCGAAAGGAGCGGAGAGAGCCGCGGCGGCAAGAAGATTGTCCCGTTCTTCTTCCGACGCAATTGCCGCCGCCTCATCGGACAGCTCCGTGACTTCCGCCGGTGTTTCTTCGGATATATCCGTACCGTTTGTCGGCATTGTTTCTTCTTCCGAAAGTGCCAGCGGCTCTTCTTCGGAAACTGCCGGAGGAACCGTCATGGTTTCCGCGGCGTATACCGGCGCGGCTTGGAATGAAAACGCGGTCAGTACAATCCAGGCAATGATTTTAAAATATTTTTTTCTTTTCAGCATCGCTTTTCCTTTCAATGATAGTTGTTCAAATATGTGTGCTATATTTTATATTATCAAATATAAAAAACAATTCATCAAGAAGAAAAAATTGTGATGGTGTCAATATCTTTTTCATTATCAAATGTGCGTGTTTTTATCGTATTAAATTGCTGTGTATCCCGTGTTTTTCCGCTGCCGCGGGATAACTGATTTTCTTCGGACACAAACCGCGCCGCGGGACAGTCCTGATTTTGTTTTTTTCAGAAACGGATTGGCGGGCTCCCGTTTCCGTGCCGCTTCCCCTTGACATTCGCCGCTTCTTCTGCTAAGATTATCATATTCATATGGTTGGCTATGATGGAGAAAGTAGCCGAATGTCCACGCCCCGCAGAGAGAGACCGCCGCCGGCTGCAAGCGGTTTCGGGATGGTTTCGGCGAAGTGCGCTCCGGAGCTTTCCGCCCGAACCTCAGTAGGGCGGAACGTCCCCTCCGCGTTAAGGAGATTTGAGCGCGCCTTCCGGCGCAATCAGAGTGGAACCGCGGTCTGCCCGTCTCTGAACGGCAGATCTTTTTTTATTTCCCCGCCGCCCGCGTCAGAGCCGTTGGCTTCTTTCGCTTTCCCTGAAGGAGTAATCGCTCATGTTTCAACGTATTCGCAGAGATATCAGCGCCGTGATGGAACGAGACCCCGCGGCGACCTCCCGGCTGATGGTCTTTTTCTGCTCCCCGGGGCTCCACGCCATCTGGGGGCACCGCCAGGCCCATTGGCTCCACTGCCACGGCATGAAGGGCTTTGCCCGGTTCTGGGCCCACATCAACCGCTTCTTCACCGGCGTGGAGATCCACCCCGGCGCCGAGATCGCCGACGGCTTCTTCATCGACCACGGCATGGGCATCGTCATCGGCGAGACCACCGTCATCGGCGAGAACGTCACCCTCTATAAAGGCGTCGTCCTCGGCGGCACCGGGAAGGAACAGGGGAAACGTCACCCCACCATCGGTCACAACGTCGTCATCAGCTCCAACGCCATCGTTCTGGGTTCCATCACCATCGGCAGCAACGTGAAGATCGGCGCCGGCTCCGTCGTTTTAAAGGACGTCCCCGACAACTGCACCGTCGTCGGCGTGCCGGGGCGCGTCATCGTCAAGGACGGCGCGCGGATCTTTGACGAGACCGACCTTGTGGAAGTGGAAGATGGACGCTGCGACGACCCCGTCGCCGACGCCATCGACGATCTGACGGCGAGAATCACCGTTTTGGAAAAAGCATTGGAAAAGGAGAAACAACAACATGCCGATTCGAGTTTATAACACCCTGCGCGGTCAAAAGGAAGAATTCGTCCCCGTGGAAGAGGGAAAAGTCCGCATGTACGTCTGCGGCCCGACGACGTATAACTACATCCACCTGGGCAACGCCCGGCCCATCGTGGCCTTTGACGTCATCCGCCGCTACTTTGCCTACCGCGGCTTTGACGTGACCTACATTCAGAATTTCACCGACGTGGACGACAAGATCATCAACCGCGCCAACGAAGAGGGCATGGACCCGAAAGACCTGGCTGATAAGTACATCGCCGCCTATTTTGAGGACGCCGGCCGCCTCGGCGTACAGCCCGCCACCGTCCACCCCCGGGTCACCGAGCATATGGACGATATCATCGCCATGGTGCAAAAGATCATTGACAACGGCCTCGCCTACGAAGTCGACGGCGACGTTTATTACGAAGTACGCAAATTCCCGGACTACGGCAAGCTCTCCGGCCGCGATCTCGACGAGATGCGCGCCGGCGCCCGCATCGCCGTGGGCGAGAAAAAGCGCGATCCCCTCGATTTCGCCCTCTGGAAAGCGGCGAAGCCCGGCGAACCCAGCTGGGACAGCCCCTGGGGCAAAGGCCGCCCCGGCTGGCACATTGAGTGCTCCACGATGTCCACGAAGTACCTCGGCAAGACCTTTGACATCCACGGCGGCGGCGCCGACCTGATCTTCCCCCATCACGAAAACGAGATTGCCCAGTCCGAAGGGTGCAACGGCTGCGAATCGGCCCGCTATTGGCTCCACAACGGCTTTATCACCATCAACTCGGAAAAAATGTCAAAATCCCTCGGCAATTTCTTCCTGCTCCGGGATATTCTCGATAAATTCCCCGGCCCCGTCGTCCGCTTCTATCTGATGTCCACCCACTACCGCAGCCCCCTCGACTTTGACGACCAAAAGCTGGCCGCCGCGGAAAAATCCCTGCGCCGCATCGGCAACACCTACCGCACCGTTGAGGAAAAGATCGCCCTGATCGGCAGGAACGGCGGCAGCGACGGCGGCAAAAAGGAAAAGCTCATCGCCGTCTGCGAGGAAGCCCGGCGCAAGGTCATCGAGGCCATGGACGACGACTTCAACACCTCCCTCGCGTTGGCCGCCGTTTTCGACGTCTGCAAAGAGGTGAACACCCTCGTCAACGACCGCGGCTTCGGCGGCGACGCTGACACCGCCGCGGGGCTCCGCGCCGTGCTGGACTTCTTTGAGGAAATGAACACCATCTTTGACGTCATCGTTCCCGAGGAAGAGGAATCCGCCGCCGACGGTCTCGCCGAGGAGCTGATGGAGATCCTGCTGACCCTCCGTACCAACGCCCGGAAGAACAAAGACTGGGCCGCCGCCGATTTCATCCGCGACGAACTGAAAAAGGTCGGCGTCGTCATTGAGGACACCCCCGACGGCCCCCGCTGGAAAAAGGAAGGCCGCTGATGACGAAAATGACCTGGTCCGAAGCATTGGGCCTGCCGGCGCTGACGCTGGCCTACATCGGCGACGGCGTCTATGAGCTCGGCGTCCGCCGCTATCTCCTCGAAGGCGGCCTGCGCCGCGCCGAGGAAATGCACCGCGCCGCCGTGACCTGCGTCAAGGCGACGTTCCAGAGCCGCTTTTACCGTTACCTCGACGAAATCCTCCCCGAGGAGGAACGGGCGGTGATGAAGCGGGGCCGCAACGCCAAAACGGGGCACCAGCCCAAAAGCAGCGCCGCGGCGGAATATCACAACGCCACCGGCGTGGAAGCCCTTTTCGGCGCCGTCTGGCTTTCCGGGCGGGAAGAACGGCTGAACGAACTGTTCCGCGCCCTTTACGCCTTCATCGAGGCGGAACGGGAGGAAGGAAGGAAAGCGCAATGAAAGACCTGATTCCCGGGCGCAACGGCGTTGCCGAAGCGCTCCGTTCCGGCAGGGAGATCGTGAAAATCTACGTCGCCGAAGGCCGCGTCGAGGGCTCCCTCAAAGGGATCCTCGCCAGGGCGAAGGAACAGAACGTGCCGGTGCGGCGGCTGAAACGCTCCGCCCTGGACGACCTCTACCCCGGCAATCACCAGGGCGTTCTGGCGGAAATCGCCGCCTATGAGTATGCCGACATCGACGATATGCTGGCCGCCGCGGCGGAACGGGGCGAACCGCCCTTTCTGCTGATGCTTTCGGAGATCGAGAGCCCCCACAACCTCGGCGCCATCATGCGGACGGCGGAGACCGCCGGCGTCCACGGCGTGATCATCCCCAAGGACAACAGCGTCGGCCTCAACGCCACCGTGGCGAAGATCGCCTGCGGCGCCGCGGAATATCTCCCCGTGGCCCGCGTCACCAACCTCGTCCGCGCCGCGAAGGAGCTCCAGGAAAAGGGGCTTTGGGTCTACGGCGCCGATATGGACGGCACGCCCCTTTGGGAGCAGGATATGACCGGGCCGGTGCTGCTGATCGTCGGCGGTGAGGACCGGGGCATCCCCCGGCTTTTGAAGGAACAGTGCGATTTCACCGTGACCATCCCGATGCGGGGGCACATCTCCTCGCTGAACGCTTCCGTCGCCGCGGGGATCATGATGTACGAGATCGTTCACCAGAAGGGCCGAAAATAAACGCCTGTTATCTCTTGAAAGGTGATATAATAATATAAGAAAAAAGGTTCGCGGAAGTTGTTTTAAGACGTGAAAAGGAGTGATTCTTATGAGCGGACTGTTTCGGGTCGCCACGGATTCCGGCTGTGACCTGCCGCTGACGCTCTGTGAGGAACGCGGCGTCCTGCCGCTCCAGCTCGTTTATGAAATGGACGGCGTTCAGCGCGTCGATACGATGGATCACGGTGACTGTCACCGGTTTTATGAGGAAATGCGGGCGGGGAAGGAGCCCCACACCAGCCAGGTCACGCCCCAGCAGTTCTATGATTTTTGGGAAGCGCGGCGGGTCGAGTCGGATCTGCCCCTCGTTCACATCGCCATGGGCAGCGGCATTTCCGGCACCTACGGCAACGGCGTCATCGCCCGGGAGCAGTTCCTCGCCGATCATCCCGGCGCCGAGATCTATCTCGTCGATTCCACCCTGGCCTCGGTGGGCTACGGCATGCTGGCGCTGGACGCGGCGAGACTGCGGGACGAAGGAAAAACGGCGGCGGAGTGCGTCGCCCGGCTCGAGGCGCGCAAAGCCGCGGTCAACACGTATTACACCACCGGCGATCTGACCTATCTCTACCGCAGCGGCCGGGTGAGCCGCACCGGCATGACCATCGCCCACGCCCTGAACATCTGGCCCATCCTCAACCTCGATCTTGAGGGACACCTCATCGTTCAGGAAAAGGCCAGGGGCAAAAAGAAGACCATCGCCCGGATCCACCGCATCATCGGCGACCTCGTCACCGAACCGTCGTCCCAGACGCTGTTCATCTGCCATTCGGACATCGCCGACGAGGCCAAGGCCTTCGGCGACGAGATCCGGGAAAAATTCGGTTTTAGAGACGTGTATTATACCTACATCGGCTCCACCATCGGCGCCCACGCCGGTCCCGGCCTGATGGCCGCCTTTTTCTACGGCAAGCCCCGGACAATGTGAAAACGGAGTGAACAAAAGACGTCATACTCATGCAAAAAAGCATGAGTATGATGTTTTTTTGCATTAATCGTGTTTTTATCGTGCGGAGCAGGGGTTTCCGAAGGAAACGGCTTAAGCGCCCCGGTTCCTTCGGCGCGGCAATGCGCTTTTGCATTTTTCCCGTCGGCGGCGGGACAGCGCCGTCCGCGCCGCTTTCGGCGCGGAGCAGGGGAAATGCTTTTTTTGCGCTCTTTTCTCTTTTTGGCACGGTTCTTGCTTTATATAAAGGCAAAGAAACCGGTTGACGCGACCGAATTTTGAAAGGAGAAATTATGAAATACGAATTTTTGAACAAAAGCGACCTCGAAGCCATCCATGAAGCGACGCTGGATATTCTGGAAACCATCGGCGTCCGCAGCGCCTCCCAGCGCTTCCTCGATAAATGCGCCGAATTGGGCCTGAACGTTAAAGACGGCACCGTCTATTTCCCCCGGGATATCGTCAATGAAGCCCTGAAAAAAGCCCCGTCCCAGTTCACCCTTTACAGCAGAGACGGCAAACACGACGCCGAACTCGGCGCCGAAGGCAAAGTCTATTCCCAGACCTGCATCGGCTCGCCCTTCATCAACGACATTGAAACCGGCAAGAGAAAACTCGTGACCTACGAAGAACTGGAAAATCACGTCCGCGTCTGCGACGCCCTCGACAACATCGACATCATTTCCGCCATCTTCCCGAAGGACGTTCCGGAACATGCCGCGGTGACCTACGAAACCGCCGCTCAGGTCAAGAACACCACGAAACCGCTGCATATCTGCATTGAATCCGACCACGAAATGAAATACATCCCCGGCGTCCTCGCCGGCGCCGTCGGCGGCATGGACAAATTGGTGGAAAAACCCATCGCCTACCTCCAGGTCTCGCCCATCAGCCCCCTGGACTACGCCGTGGGCCCCGCCAACGGCCTGCTGGATACCGTTGAAGCCAACCTGCCTTTGGGCATCATCCCCTGCCCGATGATGGGCGCGACGGGCCCGATGACGATGATCGGCTCCGTGGCGATGCACAACGCCGAAATGGTTGCCGGCGTCGTCGTCGCTCAGCTGATGCGTCCCGGTCTCCCCTGCGTGATGAGCCCCCGTGTCACCTTCATCGACATGCGCACCGCCGTGGGCCTCTGGGCCGCGCCGGAAATGGGCATGGCCGGTCACTGCTCGATGCAGATGGCCAACTACTACGGCATCCCCAATGAACCCACCGGTTTCTCCTGCTCCTCCAAGATCTGCGACGAACAGGCCGGGTTCGAAAGAATGTACAACGCCCTGATTCCCGCCATCGGCGGCGCTTCCATCGTCGGCACCGCCTGCTCCGGCGACAACGCCCTCATCGCCGACTACGCCACCACCGTCATGGACGACGAAATCAGCTCCATCATCAAACATACCGTTAAAGGCAAAGTCGTCAACACCGATACGCTGGCGGTGGAAGCCATCCGCGAAGTCGTCAACGGCGAACGGAACTTCCTCGGCAACGAACACACCTTCCGTTATCTCCGCAGCGAGCTCTGGGAACCGATCCTCTGCGAACGCGCCACCTACGAAGCCTGGGACAGCAACGGCCGTGTGACCTATGGTGAAAAAGCCCTGGCCAAAGCGAAAGATCTCTATTACAACTACAAGAGCGAACCCCTCAGCGACGAATGCGCCGCCGCCGTGGACGCCGCGGTGAAAGCCGCCGTTGACAAAGCGTAATCCCTTCCTGTTTTAAGCGTTCGGCACCTCATGGCTTCCATGAGGTGCCGACGTGTCTTTTTCGTGTTTTGCCGCCGCGTGAAACGAAAGGACAAAAAACGACACAAAATGTGACGGGAAGTGTGGTATAATGTAATGAAAAAAGGAATTATTTCCCTTTGAGTGAAGCGCGATTCTTTCGGCGATCGCGCGGGCTTGCCTGTTCTGAGAGGGGGTGCGGGCTTTTGGAAACCGCGATGAATACGAGGAATTTTGCGTTCTGCCCGGCAGATCACGCGCTGACCGCCAAGGAGATCGCCGCCGCCGGCGTTCATTATTTTCTGACCCGGGAAGACGGGACGTTCCATCTTTATGACACCACGGATCTTTACCGCATTTTGCTGGAAGAGGGAAAGACCTCCGTCTTTTTGCGGGATATCCCGGATCGGCCCTTCCGCGTGGTCCGGGCGGGGGCGCCCTTTGAGTCCCTGGGCGTTATGTCCGAGGGCACTTTTCACGTTCTCCTCGTGGATGAGGACGGCGACGTCCAGGCCGTTCACGAGGTGACGGAGGGCCTGAGCCGCGTGATCTGGGACGCCCGCTATCAGATCGACAATCTGCGGCGCTGGGTCGACAACACCCGGCGCATCCTCGACGTGATGGAAGATGATATTTTCGTTACCGATGAGTACGGCTTCATTCAGTATTTCAACCCCCGCAGCGAATTCCTGATGGGCATTAAAAACGCAGATTACGCCGGTCATCACATCAGCGAGCTCGTCAAGGAAGATATTTTGCCCAAAAGTCTGACCATGGCGGTTCTCGACAGCGGCCAGCCGGTAAAGGAGATCATGGATCTGCCGAAGGGCATCCGCATCATCAACAGCGCCCAGCCGATCTACGACGACGACGGCAAAATCGTTCAGGTCCTGTCCACCTCCAAGCACATCGACGAGATCACCGACAAAATCGACGAGCTCTCCGCAAAGCTCCGTTCCAGCGACGAGCAGATCAAGTATCTGCAGGAACAGGTCATCGGCAAAAAGCAATATATCTTTGAGAGCGCGCCGATGAAAGAGGTGCAGAAAAAGCTGATGCGCATCGCCCCCACCGACGTGACCGTCCTCATCGAGGGCGAGAGCGGCGTCGGCAAGGAAGTCGTCGCCGACACGATCTTCCAGCTCAGCACCAGGAAGGATAAACCCTTTGTCAAGATCAACTGCGGCCTCATCCCCAAAGACCTGATGGAATCGGAGCTCTTTGGCTACGAGGCCGGGGCTTTTACCGGGGCGCTGAAGGACGGCAAGATCGGCAAAATCGAAATCGCCGACAAAGGCACCGTCTTTTTGGACGAGATCGGGGAACTGCCCCTGCCCCTTCAGGTGAAGCTGCTGGAATTCCTCCAGGACCGCAAGATCACCCGGGTCGGCGGCACCAAGCGCATCGCCGTGGATATCCGCGTCATCGCCGCCACCAACCGCGACCTCTTCGCCATGGTGGAGGAGGGGACGTTCCGCCGCGACCTCTATTACCGCCTCAACGTGATGCCCATCTACATTCCGCCCCTCAGGGAGCGGGAAGGCGATATCGTGCCGCTGCTGTTCCTCTTCCTCAACATGTTCAACAAAAAATACGGATTTGACCGCCACATGGACAACAACGTGGTGGAAAAGATGCGCGGTTACAGCTGGCCTGGGAACGTCCGTGAGCTGATGCATACCGTGGAGCGCATCGTCGTGTCCAGCGATTCCGATTACATCGACAGTATTCTGCTGGACGAGCTCTTTACCGAGGGAATGACCGTTCACGGCTCCGCCATCACGGCCAACGCCAAGGTCATCTGCACCGAGCTGATGCCCCTGAAAACGGCCAAGCACGAGCTGGAAGAGTATTTGGTGAAAATGGCCTATGACCGCTTCGGTTCCTCCTACAAGGCCGCCGAGTTCCTTCAGGTCAACCAGTCGACGGTGAGCCGCTGGCTGAAAAGGGCCGGGGAGCGGAAACGGAAGACCTGAGCGGCGCGGGGAGAAAGGCGATGGTGTTCCGCGCGGAGAAGGATCACGCCGCCGCTTTCGGCGGTTCTCCCGGGAGAAACACCGTGAAATTGAAATTTTTTTAAAAAATCAAAAAACTTTTTCGCGGGGCCGCCGCGCTCCCGTTGTTCCGATGAGAAGAAAATGCAAAAAAGCATTTACATCAATGCTTTTTTGCAATAGCCTCGAAAACGCGTTTTAGAGGAATTTTAAGAAAAAAAGATTTGATATTCGAAGACCTCCATTGATTTCATGCGAAAAAGCATGAACCGAGTCTTGCCAAAGGCGCGAAAATGTGGAAAATGCCTGCTCAGAGACGTATGGCGTTTTGGCACGGTTTTTGCAAATATAGATAGGTAAGACTGAAATCAACAAGGAGGTTTTCTTTATGAAGAGAAATACTCAAGCCGTTTTTAACGGTTTAAGCAGCTTCGGCATCGTTGGCTACTCCGAAGATGAACTGCAGACCATTCATCTGGCCACCCTTGATATTCTGAAGAACGTCGGCGTCCGCGTCGACAGCAAAGAAGCCCGGGATATCTTTGGCTCCGGCGGCTGCGACGTCGATGAAACGACCCACATCGTGAAGATCCCTTCCTATATCGTGGAAGACGCCATCCGCACGGCTCCCCCTACCATCCAGCTGTGCGGCCGCACCCCGGACAAAGACTATATCGTTGAAAAGAACCGCGTCGGTTTCGTCAACTTCGGCGAAGGCGTTATGATCCGCGACCCGGAAACGAAGGAATACCGCCCCAGCACCAAAGCTGACCTGGCAAAATGCAGCCGCATGAGCGACTATCTCTCCAACATGGACATCACCTACCGCGCCGTCGTCTCCCAGGATCATCCCGGCCCCTCCCAGGCGCTCCACAACGCCGAGGCGATCTTCCCCAACACGACGAAGCACTTCTTCATCGGCCCCGACGGAGCGGAAAACGCCGAATATCTGCTGCGCATGGCCGCCGCCGTTGTCGGCGGCAGGGAAAAACTGCGCCAGCGGCCGCTGATCTCCTTTAACGTCTGCCCCACCAGTTTGCTGAAACTGATTCCCGAATGCACCGACGTCGTAATCCTCGCCGCCAAGAACGGCGTGCCCGTCAACATCATCTCCATGGCCATGGCCGGAGCGACGTCCCCGGTGACCCTCGGCGGCACCCTTGTGACCCACAACGCCGAAGTCCTCTCCGTCGTCGTCCTGAGCCAGCTGGTGCAGAAGGGCTCTCCCTGCATCTACGCCAGCTCCACGACGATCATGGATATGCGCTATACCACCGCCCCCGTCGGCGCGCCGGAACTCGGCATGATCTCCGCTTCCGTCGCCCGGCTGGCCCAGTTCTACAACCTGCCCAGCTTCGTCGCGGGTGGGTAGGCGGACAGCAAGATCCCCGATGGCCAGGCCGCGCATGAAAAGACCCTCACCGCTTTATTGGCCGCCCAGGGCGGCGCCAATCTGATCTACGGCGCGGGCATGCTGGACCTCGGCATTACCTTTGACTTCGCTCAGTTCGTCATCGACAACGAAATCTATACGATGATCCGCAAGGTCATCGACGGCATCAAAATCACCGACGAGGCCCTCGCCGTCGATCTCATCAAAGAAGTCGGCCCCGGCGGCGAATTGGTCAGCCATCCCCACACCTTCGCCAACTTCCGCGCCGAACAGAGCGCCACGTCGCTCTTTGACCGCTCCATGCGCGAAGCCTGGATCGCCGAAGGCTGCAAAGACCTGGCCGAACGGGCTTACGCCAAAGCCGACGACATCCTCCGCACCCATCAGGTGCCGGCCCTCGCCGACGGCGTGGAAAACGAAATCCACGATATCCTGCTGGAAGCCGAGGAAAAATACGGGATGTAATTACGGTCCGCAGATCCTGAAAGAGCTCCCGCCGCCATCGCTCTCATTTATCATCCTTTCGTGAGGGAATGGCTTTCCCCCGCGGTTCCGCCGGCGGCCGGGGCTTTTCCGGATTTGAGAGATACGCTGCCACGCACTTTGTAAAAAAAGAGAGGAAGGGGTTTTCCTATGTTAGGTACCATTCTGCTTCGCCTCGTCGTCATCGGCGCCGGCGTCAACGCGGTTTCCTGGTGCATTGTCTTCTACCGGAAGCTGTTCAAAAACCGTTCCCTTATGCTGCAGAACCCGAACTACCAAGGGAAGGGCGCGCTGCTCACGACGATCCAGGGAATCATCATCGGCGTGACGATGTTCTTCGATACCCTGGGCATCGGCGGCAACGCGCCTCAGACAGCGCTGTTTAAAATGACCAAAGCCGTGCCGGACCGTCTGATCCCCGGCACCCTGAATACCTGCACCCTGGTAGGGAGCGCCACGGAAACGATGCTCTTTGTCTCCATGGTCAGCGTCGACCCGCTGACGCTGGTCTGCTTCATCGGCGCCGTCACCATCGGCGCCCGCATCGGCGCGAAATACGTTTCCCACTTCCCGCTGAAACCGATCCGCATCATCCTCGGCTTCGGCCTCATCGTCGTCGCCGGCACGATGATCCTGCGCCAGTTCGGCCTCTGGGTCCCCGGCGGTCTGGAAATCGGGATCTATGGCTGGAAGCTCATCGTCGCCACGATCCTCGCCTTCATCGTCGGCCTGCTGGCCGCCGCCGGTATCGGCGGTTACGCCTTCATGATCGCCATCTGCTACGGCCTCGGGATGGATCCCCGCTCGGCGTTCCCGATCATGTTCGGCTCTTACACGTTCCTGATGCTCGCTTCGGGGCTGCGCTTCCTCAAGGAAGACGCCCTCGACTACCGTGCCAACGCCATCGGCGTTATCACCGGCACCGTCGGTGTATTGCTGGCCTTCTTTATTGTTAAATCGATGCCGCTTGAAATCCTCTTCTGGCTCGTCATCGCCATTGTTCTCTACACCGCCATCATGATGCTGATCGCCGGTTTCCGCAAACCGAAACCGGAAGAAGAAGCGGTGGAAGTCCAAGCGGCGGAATAAAACTCTGTTTCCTGTTTCCGGTAAAGAAATCAAACATTCAAAAAACCGCCGCCGGTTCACGCCGCCGCCGCCCTTTCCCCGCGGCGACGGCGAACCCCCGGCGGCAGAAAAGAGATGATCGTTATGACAACGGAAACAAAAAAATATAAAATGGATTACGTCGCCATCGCCGTCAGCGTGGCCATTCTGGCCGTCCTCGTTTTCCTCACGATTTGGGATTCTCAGGGCGTCGTCACCGGCCTGCTTTCGGTGCGGGATGTCCTGATCTATAATTTTGGCGTTTATTTTATTGTTTTTACCGCGGCGATCCTATTTTATAACATCTATCTCGCCGCTTCCAAATACGGCAACATCCGCATGGGCCGTACAAAACCGGAATACGGCACTTTCGGCTGGGTCGCCATGATCTTCTGCGCGGCCATGGGCTGCACGATTCTGTTCTGGTCCGCCATCGAGTGGGCCTATTACACCGTCTGGCTGAATCCCTTCGGCATGACACCGGAGGAAACGGCGAAGATCTCCGTGGCCTATTCCTTCTTCCACTGGGGGTTCCCGGCCTGGTCGATCTACGCCGCCGGCGTGATCCCCATCGCTTATCGCTACTATGTCCGCAGAAAACCCGGCCTGACGCTGCAGAACGCCTGCGAAGGCGTGCTGGGAAAGAGTGTGTACGGGCCCTTGGGCACCGTCATCAGCATCATCTTCGTTTTCGGTGTCCTCGGCGGCTACGCCATCTCTTACGGCAGCGGTATCCCGATGCTGAACAACATCGTTCACAATCTCGTCGGCACGCCGGAGAACCTGCTGGTGGATTTCCTCATCATCATCGCCGTGACGGCGCTGTTCATGTGGAGCGCCTGCTCCGGTATTGCCCGCGGGATCCAGGTGCTTTCCAAGCTCTGTGTCTGGCTCTGCTTTGTGATCTGCGGCGCGTTCCTGATCCTCGGCCACACCGGCTTTGAGATCAACAACACGGTCCAGTCCTTCGGCTGGATGCTCTCGAACTTCTTTGACATGCTCTGCTACACCGACCCCACCGGGGCTTCCGGCGGGTTCCCTCAGGAATGGACGGTCTTTTACTGGGCCTGGTGGCTGGGTCTGGCGCCGGTGATGTGGATTTTCATCGCCAAGTGCTCCGCCGGCCGCTCCATCCGCAGCATCATCCTGACGGTGATCTTCTCCGGCATGGCCTCGACGGTGCTCTTCTTCGGCACCATTTCCAACCACGGCCTCGGCGAGATCCTGCTGAACGCCGGTTTCGACTGGTCGAACCTCGGCGGCAACGGCACGATGCTGGATACGTTCTACAATGAGTTCAACGAGTTCGGCCTCATCTCCGCCGTCATTCAGACGCTGCCTTTGGGCAAGTGCGTGCTGGCGATCTGGTTCGTCACCGCTTTCTTCCTCTTTGTGACGACGATGGACTCGGCCTCCTATACGATGGCGGCCTCCTGTACGAAGGGGCTGGCCGTCGGCGACGACCCCTCCCGCCGCTACCGCGTGCTCTTCGCGTTTCTGCTGTCGGTGACGCCGCTCTGCCTGTTGGTGGCGAGCTCCCCGCTGACGGGGTTCAAGGCGGTGCTGATCATCACTTCGGTGCCGATCTCGCTGCTGATCATCTTCTGCCTCATCTCCTGCCAGAAATGGCTCCGGGAAGATTACGGCTCCTGGACGGCGGAGGACATCAAACGGTTTTACGCCGTCTATGAGGACAGCCTGAGCCTGCCCGACGACGCCTCTCCCGCCGGTGTTGAGACGCCGCTCTACTCCACCGTGGCCGGCCTGAGAAAACGGGTGGTGAAAAAGGCGGAAGGAACGGAAGAAACGGAAGAATAAATAAAGTAACGATTATTCAAGACGTGATAAAAGGAAGACCCCTGACAGGTCTTATAAGAATAACACTCCATAACGGAAGCGGTTCGGTGAAATATCCGGACCGCTTTTGTCTGTTTGCCGGCGGCGGGAAAGAAAGTGCCGCCCGGATTTTTAGAGATGATTTTTTCGGTGATTCTCCGGGTGTTTTTAGGTTATTTCAGCTAAGGTTTTTTGATAAAATGATGTTTTTTTGCATTTTTTGACCAAAAAATGATATAATAAAAAAAGTAATTGTTAAGTACTAATTTTATTTTCCGCTGTCTGTGTCAAAAAAATGTTATTTATCAATTTTTTAGATGACGGATATCTATATCGGATGCCCTTTTTAATTACTTTTTTTATTATAAGAGGTCCGCGTCCGCAGATCGGCCTCTTCTTCGACCTCGTTTTTTCCCTTTTTTACGATTTTGGCGCGTTTTTTGCATCTAAAAAAGAAAGGAGGAGTATGCGGTCAAAAGGTTTTATTGTCGAATCAACTGGAAACGCTGAATGATTTAAGGAGATTGTCATGAAAATCGGTGAATTAAATTGCTGGAGCTGCACTTGGTTTGAGAATGATCGACTCGTTACCGTAGATGATTACGTTGAGAATAAGACCAGCTTCTTTGTTTTCGGGAAAGGCGCCTCCTGCCAGTATCTTCTCGTTACGAGGGGTGATGTGGGAGATGTCCTGCTGCGGGAAAAACTGGATTCCTTTGATCCTTACGAGCACCTCGTATCCCGCGACTTTATTCCGCTGAATGTCAACGATGATATGTTTTCCATCCCCTATATCGGCAAGCAGGAAAAATACGGTCTTCTTTTTGACGGTGACCATCGTCCCTGCGGCGTCATCATGGATATTCAGAATATCTATTCCCTGCATTATAATCTGCAGATGGGCATTTACCGCAGGGACCTGGCGATTGGGTTCTACAAACGCATCATCGACAATATGGAAGAGGAGATCTTTATCGTCGACGAGTATGGTTTTGTTCAGTTCCTGAATCCCTACGCGGAAAAAGTCTGCGACGTCAAACTCCGCGACGTCATCGGGCTGCACGTGGATGATCTCGAAAAAAAGGGGATCATTTCTTCCAGCATTTCCAAAGAGGTTTTCCGTTACGGTCATACCTGCAACCGCATGATGGAACTGAAAACAGGGAAAACCGTCCTGGCGACGGGAATTCCCATTTATGATGACGGCGGTACCCTCATCAATGTCCTCGCGACCTCGAAAAATCTGGAACAGATGCGCAATGTGCTGTCGCATTTGAGTGAAATCACCAGTGAGCTCGGGGAAAAGGAAAAGGAAATCACGCAGCTGCGTCACCGCATCATCACCAATGAGGATTACGTCATTGAAAGTCCGGCGATGCGCGAAGCGGAGCGGGATATTGAAAAAGTCGCGCCGACCGACGCCACCGTGCTGATTTACGGCGAAAGCGGCGTCGGCAAAGAGGTCGCGGCGGATCTGATTTATAAGCTCAGCGCCCGCCGGGAGAACCCGATGGTGAAAATCAACTGCGCGATGATCCCGGAACATCTGTTGGAATCGGAATTCTTTGGCTATGAGCCCGGCGCTTTTACCGGCGCCAGCCGCAGCGGCAAAAAGGGGAAGATCGAAATGGCCAACGGCGGCACCCTTTTCCTCGATGAGATCGGTGAAATGCCCCTGGCCCTGCAGGCCAAGATTTTAGAGGTGCTGCAGGATCGGGAGATCGTCCGCGTCGGCGGTATGAAACGGATCCCTGTGGATGTGCGCTTCATCGCCGCGACGAACAGGGACCTTAAAGCCATGGTGCGGGAGGGGACGTTCCGCAAGGATCTCTACTACCGGCTGAACGTGATGACCGTTTATCTCGCCCCGCTGAATCAGCGAAAAGAAGATATCCTGCCGTTATGCGACTTATTCCTGAAAAAATACAACTCCAGATATAAGAAGAACCATATTTTCGCCCCGTCGGTGCTCAGCTTCTTTTTGAAATACGATTGGCCCGGCAATGTCCGGGAACTGATGCACACCATTGAGCATCTCGTCATTGTCAGCGATAACGACGTGATTTCCGTTGAGGACGTCAACCGTGTCCTGGAAGAGCGTACCCCGGGAAAGCGGGAGGAAACAGCGACGGAAATGCAGGTCACTTCCTTGAAACTGGCCAAGCGGGAGCTGGAAATCTCCCTCGTAAAGCGCGCTTACGATCTGTTCCATTCTTCCTATAAAGTCGCGGAAATGCTCGGCATTTCTCAGGCCGCGGTGATGAAGATTTTAAAGCGCAACGGTTATCGCATTAAAAACGGCGTTTTGAGTAAAATTGAGGATACGGAAAATGAGGTGATCGGATGATTTGCGGAAACTGCGGAAAAGACGTCCCGATGGGGCAGGAAATCTGTCCGGAATGCGGAAATCCCCTGAAGGCGGCAAAGCCCTGGGATAAACCGGAAAAAAAGAAGACCGTGGCAAAGAAAACGGAACGGCCGCCGAAACCGGAAAAGCCCTGGCAGGAACCGGGCGTTCGTTATGAACCGGTGCAGCCGACGCCGATCCCGGAAAAGAAAAAATACGGGCTGACCGTGCTCTTTGTCATCATCGGCCTATCCTGCTTTGTGTTTATTAAAACAATCGCCATTAACACAGTGATGAGCCGATCCTTCGCTGTCGGCGGCGTCTGCTTTTTCCTGGCGGCACTGTTCAGCCTGATCGCGAAGAGAAAGCCGAAAAACAGGGATGGAAAATGATGTGTTTCGGATTAACCCGCGGCGCGGTTTGGACTTCCCTCCGTATATGGCGGCTTTATGGCGCGCCCCGCGAACGGAAAAGTGTATTTTTTTGTCATGGCCTTCGCTTTATGTTGAAAGACCCCCTATATTATAATCACTTTTTTACTTATGGATAATAAAAGTTATTGTTTTTTCATCGTTTTTGAAAAAAGCAATGACTTTTTTTATTATGGCGTTTTCGCGTGTACAGCGGGGAAAAAACGCAATGGTTTTGAGGAAGAACGCGTCATCGGCGGCGGCGGATCCCATTCTTTTCGCTGCTCTTTTTTTGAAATCTTTTTGAACAGGCTTTTTTGAACGTCATGAAACGAACGATTGAAAACTTTTTGAGATGAAACACTGTTTCTGTCTGTTGGGAAAAAGGGGGGAATATTTTCTTTTTTTCAAAAATTTTTTTGGCACGTTTTTTGCATTATTTGGTTCCATAGAAAAGTCTTCGGCCAATTTCGCAGGTCAAAAAGACGCACGCTGAAGCATAAGTTTATTTATATAAAAGGAGGATATTATGAGAGACACCATGAGATTACATTACGCCTCGGAAGAAGACGTAAAGAAGATGCACGAAGCGACCCTGGATATTCTGGAAGAAACCGGGATCAAAAGCTTCTCCGAACCCTTCGTCGCCTTTTGTAAGGAAGCCGGTCTGAACGTCAGCGACGATCCTTCCGGCAAGGGCAGCCGCATCCGCTTCCCCAGAGATATCGTTGAAAAAGCCATCAAGACCGCTCCCAAAAGCTTCACCATGTATGGCCTCGACGATAAATATCAGATCAAATGGGGCGAAAAGAACGCGTATAACCACACCTGTGTCGGCACGCCCTTCGTCACCGATGTTGAAACCGGCAAAAGAAGAAACACCTCCCTCGCCGACCTGGAAGATTATATCCGCCTGGCCGACGCTCTCCCCAACACCGATATCATTTCCTGCCTGACGGCCCAGGGGATTCCCGAACACGCCGCCAACGCCGTTCAGGTCGCCGCGATGGTGAAAAACACCACGAAACCGCTGCGTATCTGCATCCATGACGCTCAGGAAACCGAAGACGTCGTCAACGTCCTCGCCGCCGCCGTCGGCAGCAAGGAAGAGCTTGTGAAAAAGCCCATCGCCTATCTGGAAGTTTCCCCCATCAGCCCGATGGAATACGCCTCGGATCCCGCCGACGCCATTTTGAGCATTGTTGACGCCGGTATGCCCTTCGGCAACATTCCCTGCCCGATGATCGGCGCCACCGGCCCGATGACCGTCGTCGGTTCCGTCGTGATGCACAACGCCGAAGTCCTCGCCGGCATCGTCATCGCCCAGCTGAGAAAACCGGGTCATCCCTGCATCATGAGCCCCCGCGTCACCTTCATGGAAATGTCCACCGCCATGGGCCTCTGGGCCGCTCCGGAAATGGGCCTCGCCGCCACCCTCAGCGCCGAACTGATGCGCTACTACGATCTGCCCTGCACCGTAACGGGGTTCAGCTGCGGTTCCAAAGTCTCCGACGCTCAGGCCGCCTTTGAATCCATGTTCAACACCCTGATCCCGGCTCTCGTCGGCGTCGATGTCGTCGGCGCTTCCGGCTCCCTCGACAACGTTCTGGAAGCCTCCTACGAAAAACTCGTCATCGACAACGAAATCGCTTCCCTGATCCAGCACGCCATCAAAGGCTATGACGTCAACGAAGACACCTGCGCGACCTCGGTCGTCAAAGATGTTGTGGACGATCCCGCTTTCGGCGGCAACTTCCTCGGTCATCCCCATACGATGCAGCATCTCCGCACCGAACTTTGGAAGGGCTACGTCACCGACCGCGCCATCTATGAAAACTGGCAGGCCGCCGGCGCCAAGACCTTCACCGAAAGAGCTCACGACCTCGTGGTCGATGTCCTCGCCAACCATCATCCCCAGCCGATTTCCGACGACAAAGTCAAAGCGGTTGAAGCGGTGGTCCAGGCCTGCATCGACAGAAAATAAACCCCCAGCCGGCCGGCGCTTCCGGGCGCCGGCCGACCCCTCCACCTTCTCCGCCCGGCGTGAGGCCGCCCTTCGCGGAGAGAGAATCCCACTGAATGAAAGGAGAATGATTTATGGTTAAGAATGCCCATGCCGGTATCGGCCTGTTGTCCGGTTTCGGCGTCAACATGTTCACGGAAGATGAATTATACACCATGCATATGGCTACCCTCGAGATCCTGAGAGATGTCGGGATCGGCATCACCGATCCCGAAGCCCAGGAAACCCTGGCCGCCGTCGGCTGTATCGTCGATAAGAAGAACGGCGTTGTCCATTTCCCCAACTACGTTGTGGAAGACGCCATCCGTCTCGCCCCGAAAACCGTCACCTTCGCCGGCAGAAACCCCGCGAAGAGCTATGTCCTGGAAGACAACCGCACCGGTTTTACCAACTTTGGCGAAGGGATCATGGTCTATGACCTCTACACCAACGAATACCGCCGCTCCACCAAGAAGGACTGCGGGCAGGCCGCGCTGATGGCCGACGCCCTCTCCGCTATTGATATTCATGAAAGAGCCGTCTCCGCCCAGGATGTTCCCGCCGCGGTGGCCCCTCTCCATGAGGTCCAGGTCAATATCACCAATACTTCCAAACACCTCGTCCAGGGATGCGGCACCGTCAGTAACCTGCGCAAAATTTACAAAGTGATGTGCCACATCGCCGGCGGTGAGGAAGCCTATCGGGCGAACCCCATCTACAGCACCATCACCTGCCCGATCAGTCCTTTGCAGCTCGTTCCCGAAAGCACGGCGATGATCATGGAAAGCGCCCGCCTCGGCGTGCCCATCACCATCATTTCCATGGCGCTGGCCGGCGGTACCACCCCGGTGACCCTCGCCGGGACGCTGCTGACCCACAACTGCGAAGCCCTCGCTTCCGTCGTCCTCTCCCAGGCCACGGTCAAAGGCGCGCCGGTGATCTACGGCAGCTCTACCTCGATCATGGACCTGAAATATACCTGCTCCCCGGTGGGCTGCCCCGAACTGGGCATGATCAACGCCGGCGTCGCCAAGCTGGCGCAGTTCTACGGCATCCCCAGCTGGGTCGCGGGCGGGTAGGCTGACAGCAAAGTTCCCGACGGTCAGGCGGCCCACGAAAAGACCATTACCGCGATGCTCCCGGCCTTGGCAGGCGCCAATGTCATTTACGGTCTCGGTATGCTGGAACTGGGTATCACCTTCGACTTTGCTCAGCTCGTCATCGACAACGAAATCGCCGAAATGATCAAACACGTGGTCAGAGGTATTGACGTGAATGATTATACCATGGCGGTGGATGTCATTAAGGAAGTCGGCATCGGCGGCGAATTCGTCACCAACATGCACACCTTTGAAAACTTCAAGAAAGTTCAGACTGATCCCAAGATCTTTGACCGCCGCATGAGAGAAGGCTGGGAAGCCCTCGGCAGCAAAGACGTTCTGGAAAGAGCCAGAGAAGAAGCGAAGAATATTCTTGAAAACCACAAACCCGATCCGCTTCCCGCCGGAACGGAAAAAATGCTCGAAGATATGGTCGCCGAAGGCGAAGAAGAACTTGGCTTAAGGTAACACGCGAAGATAACTGACCGGAGGCGGGACTATGGTTTTCCCATTAACCCCTTCCCCTCTCTTTCCCGCCTCCGGCTTTTGATGACAGGGAACATGGAATTTAAATAAAATGAAGGAGAAAAAAATGGCCAACATTCTCACCCGTTACGGCGATAACTACATCGCCGAACTGTCAGAAGAGGATATTCGGGCCGACATCGACGACGGCACCGCCGACGCCGCTGACCGTGCCCAGATCCCCGAACTGACCAAGGACGAAAAAGATTATCTGTTTGAAATCATCGCCGACCCGCAGAAAATTGTCTCCGTGGAACGCGGCAAGGAAGTCGTCGTTTCCTTTGACGCCGGTACGCTGAAGCTCACCGTGAGAAACGGTATCAGTATGGATCGCTCCGCCGCCATCCTCACCCAGGAACGCGCGCTCGCTTCCGACAGCATTGAGCTCTGTCACGTGGATTACAGCTACAAACCCATCAAACCCATTATCGCTGAGGAACGCCAGGCCATGGAACAGGCCCAGCTCCTTTCCGTTCTGCCGGTGCTCTACGGCGCCATGCCTAACATGGGGCTCTACACAAAACCCGACGGCCCCTGCGACAACTGGTCCGAGCTCCTGCCGGCCGGACGCATCCCCGAAGCCAGGGCCGCTCAGGAAGAAGCGATTGAACACGCCATAAAAGACATCGTCTTTGTCGCCTCGAACATGATCGAAAGCGGCGCCGACGGGATCAACTTTGATACGGTGGGCGCTTCCGGCGACGCCGATGTCAAAGCCAGCCTCGAAGCGGTCCGCATTCTGAAAGAAAAATATCCCACCACCGGTTTTGAAGTCGGCATGGCCGGCGAGTTCAACCTTGGCATGCACGGCCAGCTTGAATTCGACGGTGAAATCATCGCCGGGCTCTATCCTCACCAGCAGGTGAAAATGGCGGAACGGGCCGGGGTCTCCATTTTCGGTATGGCGGTCAACACCAACAGCTCCGAATCCCTCGCCTGGAACCTGGCCCGCGTGACCACTTTCGCGAAGGCCGCCGTCAAAGCCGCCAGCATTCCGGTCCACGCCAATGTCGGCATGGGCGTCGGCGGGATTCCCCTTTCCGTTATTCCTTCCTGCGACGCCGTGTCCCGCGTGGATAAGGCCCTCGTGGAAATTGCCGGTGTGGACGGCTTGTAGGTTGGCGCCGGGGATACCTTCGGCATGGCTGTAACGCATGAATCCTGCGCGGGGATGGGCGGCATCAGGGGTGCCGGCGACTTGGTCTTCCGCATGGAATTACAGGGTTACAAGATCAACGACGCTAAAAAATACGTGGCGGAAAAACTGAACTGCCCGGTGGAATATCTGGCGGACTGCGCTGAAATGAAAGATATCAGGGAATCTCTTAACATCAGCACGACCCAGCCCAGACCCGACGCCGCCGTGGGGATCCAGGCGAAATTCCGCATCGCGGAAATCCTGGGAATTCCCGTGAACAGCGTGGAACTGTTTAAGAAACAGGCCGGTTTTTAAAAAAAGAGAAATACATCGGTTTTCACGCCGGTCCGGCCCCGGAAGGCCGGGGCTGGGATCGGCCGGGAAAAGATTGAATAGGAGATTTTGAGATATGACAAAAGAAGAATATATCAAGATTGCCATTGATACCATGATGAAGGGCGATGCCGACGCCGCCGTCGCGAATATGAACGCGGCGATCGCCGACGGGATCGACCCCGCTGAACTGCTGAGCGAAGGCTACAGCGCCGGTATCCGTGAAGTGGGCGACCAGTTTGGCAAAGGCCGTATGTTCCTTCCTGAATTGATGCTTGCCGCCGACGCGATGAAGGCCGTTTCCGAAGTCGTCAACGCCGAAGTGGAAAAAGCCGGCAAATCCGTGGAAAAGAGAGGCGTAATGGTTCTCGCCACCGTCCAGGGCGATGTGCATGACATCGGCAAAGGGATCGTCGCTTCCCTCATTAAAACCCAGGGCATTGAAGTCATCGATATGGGCCGTGACGTTCCCGCCCAGGCCATTGTTGACAAAGCTGTTGAAGTGGACGCCGACCTCATCGGCACTTCCGCTCTGCTGACGACGACAATGGGAGAAATGAAAGTCCTTGAAGAACTCCTGAAAGAACAGGATCTCAAGAAGAAATTTAAAACGCTCATCGGCGGCGCGCCCGTTACCGAACGCTTTGCGAAACGCATCGGCGCCGACGCTTACGGGGAAGACGCTTCCGAAGCCGTTGAAAAAGCCATGGCGCTGCTGGGCTGAAACGGAGCATCGCATGATTTTATTTTCCGGGGAGGAGGGGACAGATCCTGCCCGGAAAATGTTGGTTGAGATAGTATGTAAAACAATAAAAATATACAGAGCAGTTATTCTTATTTGACTTTATTTGTTTTACGGCGTTTGTCCTTAACTAAAAAAAGAAGGAGGGAAAAAAGAATGGCAAAAAAATTTGATCTTGTTACCATTATCTTCAGTATCATTTTCATGGCTGCGCTGGTCATTCTGACGATTAGCTCACCGGATACGTTCGTGGCCGGGCTTGGCGCCGCGAAAAGCTGGGTCATTTATCATTTCGCCTGGATTTTCATTATCGTTGTCGCCGCCATCACCGTTTACTGTTTCTGGCTGGCCTTCTCCAAATACGGCAACATCCGTATGGGAAGATGCAAACCGGAATACGGCTGGTTCGGCTACGCCGCCATGGTGTTCTGCGCCGCGATGGGTTCCTGCATGATCTTCTGGCCCTCGGTTGAATACGGGCAGTATATCATCTGGACGGATGTGTGGCCCTTTGACTGGGGCGCCAATGAAATGGCCCGCTACGCGCTGTCCTACAGCTATTTCCACTGGGGCATCTGCGCCTGGGCTGTTTACGCCATCGGCATTATTCCCATCGGCTATCGTTACTTTGTCCGTAAAAAACCGGGTCTTACCCTGCAGGGCGGCTGCGAAGGCGTCTTTGGCGAAAAACTCGCCAACGGCTGGCTCGGCACCATCATCAACATCGTCTTCATTTTCGGTATCCTCGGCGGTCTGACCATCACCTACGGCACCGGGATCCCGATGCTCGCGAACTTCCTGCATGTCGTGGCCGGAACACCCGAGACCTTCCTGGTGAACGTCATCATCATCGCTGTCCTCACCGCACTGTTCACCTGGAGCGCCTGGTCCGGGATTGCCAAAGGGATTCTGAACCTTTCCAGACTCTGCATCTGGGTCAGTGCCGTGATGCTGCTGCTCATCCTCGTTCTGGGTGATACCGGTTACATCATCAACGAATCCGTCGAATCCCTGGGCTATATGTTCCAGAACTTCTTCTCCATGACCTTTAACCTCGGCGCCGGTATGGAAGGTTCGACCTTCGCCGCCGAATGGACGGTCTTCTACTGGGCCTGGTGGCTGGGTCTGGCTCCCGTTATGTGGATCTTCATCGCGAAATGCTCCAAAGGGCGTTCTGTCCGCAACATTATCTTCACCGTGATCGGTGCCGGTTTTGTCGCTGACGTCCTCTTCTTTGGTGTTATTTCCAGCAACGGCCTCAGCCTCTATCAGAACGGCTTTGATTTCTCCGCTCTCGGCAGCGGGAACACGCCTTTGGACGCTTATTACAACACCTGGGATAACTTCACCTTTATCTCCGATACCATGATGGCGACGCTCACCGCGCCGAAACTGGTCATCGCGGTTTGGTTCATCGGTACCTTCATCCTGCTGGTAACGACGATGGACTCCTCCGCCTACACGATGGCCGCGGCGACGCAGAGAAACGTCGGCGTCAACGCCGACCCGGTCAGACCGCTTCGCCTGTTCTGGGCCTGCATGCTCTCGGTCTCCCCGCTCTGCATTCTGGGGGCCGGAGCCGGTACGTCGAGCTGCACAGCGGTGGTTGTGCTCACCTCGGTGCCTGTTATGATTCTGGTAATCATTGCCATTATCGGTTCCACCAAATGGATGTTGGAAGACTTTAAAGACATGAGCGCCGCAGAAATCCGCGAATTCTTCCTGACCGACGAAGAAAGAGCAGCGAGTGAAGCAGCACATGAAAAAGCACAGAAAACGCTGGATAAAGGTCTTGCCGAAGACCAGGCTGTCGCCGCTTCCGAAGCGAAGTAAAAGGATGATTCTTTTAAAATGAATATGGTCTTTTGTTCAGGATCATTTTCTCGGGGAGGGTGCCCTGTCCCGGCATCCTCCTTATTCTTATACCTTTTTAGCAGAATGTTTTTAGATAAGGAATGAAGAGAATGAGTAAAAAACCACAGAAAAAAGGGGTCGGCGCCATTGACTTTTTTTGTCTCGGTTTTGGCGCTATCGTTGGGGTCGGCTGGGCGGTAGCCATCAACAGCTGGATGACCAGCTGCGGCGGGCCGGTCCCCGCCGCGTTGGGCTATCTGATCGCTCTGATCATGATGGTTCCCATCGCGCTTTGCTATTGTGAGCTTGTTCCGATGCTGCCGGTGGCCGGCGGCGGGATGGCGTTTTCCTTCAAAGCTTTTGGCGATAAGATCGCGCTGATTTCCGGTTGGGCGGCTTTTGGCGCGTTTGTCTCCATCATCCCCTGGGAAGCGATTCAGATCACCGACGTGCTCGGCTATCTGATCCCGGGGATTAAGTCCGGAGCTCCGCTTTATACGTGCTATGGCTCGGATATTTATCTGATTACCATCGTCATCGGGACGGTTTGTTCCTTATTGCTGTTTGCCCTGAATATGAGGGGCCTCTCCACCGCCGCTTTTGTCCAAAAGATCCTTTGCTTTGTTTTGGTGGGCGCGGCGGTCATCGGCGCCGTCGCGGCGCTGATCGGCGGCAATTTCTCCAATGTGGAGCCCGTTTACGATGTTTCGAATCCGGCCATTTATGGCGAAGGGCTCAAGGAGGTTTCGCACTCCACGATGTTCGGCGGTGTTTTCGCGATTCTCGCCTCGGCGCCTTTTTTCCTCGCGGGGTTTGAAACGATCCCTCAGGGGGTCGAAGAGGCCGGCGGCGACATCAAATCCGTTGGCAAAACTGTCGCGCTGTCGGTCGCTTTGGCCTGTGTGTTCTACGCCATCCTGCTTTTCTGCTTTGGCTATGGCTGGCCCTGGCAGGAATTCGCCGGGATGGACCGTCCCGCCGCGGCGACCATGTTTTTGAACCTGTTCCCGGGGCCCGCCGGCACCGTTCTCTATTGGATGATCGTGATCGGCGCGATTGCCGGTCTGTTCACCACCTGGAACGGCTTTTTCATGGCTTCCGCCAATCTGCTGATGGGCATGTCCCGCGGTCGGCTCGTTCCCGCCGTTTTTAAAAAGCAGAACGCCAACGGGATCCCCGTTCCCGGGCTTCTCGTTTGCCTCTGTCTCTCCCTGGTCGGGCCGTTTTTGGGGCCGAACCTGATCGACTCCATTACCTGTTTCTCCGCCACTGCCTTCGTTGTGAGCTGGGCGATTACCGGTTGGTCGCTGGTGAGAATGAGATACAGCTATCCGGATCTGAACCGTCCCTATAAAATCCCCGGCGGCATCGCGATGGGCTATTTCGCGGCCATCGTCGCCTCTCTCGTCCTGATCTGTATGTTCATCCCGGCCAGTCCCTTTTATGTCGGGTCGCTCTCGATCAAAATGTTCGTCGGCTGGATGGTCATCGGGCTTTTGCTCTATCTGGCTTCTGTCGGTCAGCGCAAAGGGCTCAGTCGGGAACAGCTTGAGGAAGGTGTTTTCGGTCGGATGAAAAAAGGCTGAAACGGTCTTTTGTCCGGAAGAGAGCGCCTTTGAACATTGAAACATTAAAGTTGCCATCGCGGACAACGGTTTTCCCGTTGTCCGCTTGTTCTTTTGGGGCGGATGTAATATAATATAGGAAATCAGCGCTGATCTGCCGAAAGGGGAGGAAGAAATGGCTTTTGACTACAAAAAGGAATATAAGGAATTTTATCTGCCGCCGAAAAAGCCCGGGATCGTGACGGTGCCGCCGCTGAACTACATCGCCGTCCGCGGCGGGGGCGACCCCAACGCGGAAGACGGCGCCTATCAGCGCGCCATTTCCATGCTCTATACCGTGGCTTATTCCGTGAAAATGAGCAAAAAAGGCGGCCCGGAGATTGAGGGCTATTTCGATTTTGTCGTGCCGCCGCTGGAGGGCTTTTGGTGGCAGGAGGGGACGGACAGCGCCGATCTCGGCCGCAAGGAGGATTTTTGCTGGATCTCCCTGATCCGCCTGCCGGATTTCGTCGGCGAGGAGGATTTTAAGACCGTCGTCGCCGCGGCGGAACGAAAAAAGAAGACGGATCTCTCGGAAGTGGAGTTCCTCCGCTTTGACGAGGGGCTTTGTGTCCAGTGCATGCACCTCGGCGCCTACGACGACGAGCCCGCCACGATTGAGGCGATGCGCCGCTTTGCCGAGGACGCGGGCTTTGTCTTTGACCTCGGCGCGGGCCGCTTCCACCATGAGATCTACCTCAGCGACGCCCGGCGGGTGCCGCCGGAAAAACGGAAGACGGTGATCCGTTACCCCATCAGAAAGAAAGCGTGAAAGGCCGGGCCATACCCCGGTTTTTCCTTTTGGGCAAAAAAGCCCCGACCGGGATCGGGGCGGGACGGAGGGAGCGGCAATGAACGCGTTTTTTTGGAAACAATATGAGGATCTCCCGGCGGGCATCGGCTACGGCCGTTTCAGCCCGGCGCATTTCTGCGCCCTGGCGGTGATCGCCGCCGCCGCGCTCCTGCTGACGCTGTGGTTCCGGCGGCAGAGCGAGAGGACGAAAAAGCGGGTCCTCGCCGTGATCCCGCCGCTGATGCTTCTGATGGAAGCGGGCAAAGACCTCTTCCTTTGGCGCGGCGGTCATTTTGGCGTGGGCTATCTGCCGCTGCACCTGTGCGGCCTGGGCGTTTTTGTCTTTTTGCTGACGCTGGCCCGCTCCGGCGCCGCGCGGGATTTTTTCGGCGAGGTGGCGGTGACGCTGATCCTGCCCGGCTCCGTGGCGGCGCTGATCTTCCCCGACTGGGCGCACCTCTACCCGATGTGGAACTTTATGAATCTCCACGGCTATGTTTGGCACGGCCTGCTGGTGCTGTATCCGCTGCTGCTGCTGAGCGCGGGCCGCGCCCGGCCCGACCTCCGGCACATCTGGTATGACCCGCTGTTTTTGCTCTGCGTGGTGCCGCCGGTGTACCTTTTTGACCGGGCCTTTCACTGCAACTATATGTTCGTCAACTGGCCGCCGCCGGGGACGCCGCTGATGTGGATCGCCGACCGCGCCGGGGAGGACGGCTATCTTTTGGGCTACGCCGCCTTTGCCCTGGCGGTGATTGGCGGCATTTATCTGATTATTTATGCCGTTCAGCGTGTGAGGAGAGGGCGGGGCGGATGAAGGGTTGTTTGCGGGGACATTTTTGGTACAGGATATATGGTATAGTAAAAAAAACAATATTTGTCAAAAAAAGGAAGATATTAAAAAGAGCAGAATTATATAACCATAAAAAAAACAGACTTGATATCAAGTCTGTAAATCCGCAACAAGCGGGCCCCAAAGGGCGGTTTCGAACATTCTTTATTTGAACCGTGTAGTGTAATCTCATATGGTAGTCGTTTGAGATTAACTATATTTTAACGGACAACAGCTGTTTTGTCAATACTCATTTTAAAGGGGGAAAGCAAATGGAACAGAAAGATTATTACATTGGGCTGGATATTGGTACGAACTCCGTTGGTTGGGCGGTTGTTGATGAGGGTTATCAGCTGTGCCGCTTCAAAAAGTACGATATGTGGGGGGTTCGGCTGTTCGACAGCGCGGAGACCGCGGCGGAACGGCGCATGAACCGCGTGAATCGCCGCAGGAACAGGAGAAAAAAACAGCGCATCGATCTTTTGCAGGGATTGTTCGCGGAGGAGATCGCGAAAATTGATCGAACTTTTTTCGTGCGGTTGAACGAAAGCCGACTGCATCCGGAAGACAAATCCACCGCGTTCCGCCATCCTCTTTTTAATGACCCGAACTACACAGATGTGGATTACTATAAAGAATATCCGACCATCTATCATTTGAGAAAGGAACTGATGGACAGCGCCGAGCCGCACGATATCCGTTTGGTTTATCTCGCGCTCCATCATATCCTGAAAAACCGAGGGCATTTTTTGATTGAAGGGGGTTTCGAGGACTCTAAAAAATTTGAACCGACGTTCCGGCAGCTGCTGGAGGTTCTGACCGAAGAATTGGGCCTCAAAATGGATGGCGCGGACGCCGCTTTGGCGGAATCGGTTTTGAAAGACCGCGGCATGAAAAAGACGGAAAAAGTAAAAAGGCTGAAAAACGTGTTCACGCTCAACACGACGGATATGGATCAGGAAAGCCAGAAAAAGCAAAAGGCGCAGATTGACGCTGTTTGTAAATTCCTGGCCGGAAGCAAAGGCGATTTTAAAAAGCTGGTTGCCGATGAAGCCCTCAATGAGCTCAAATTAGATACGTTTGCTTTGGGTACTTCCAAAGCGGAAGATATCGGCCTGGAAATCGAAAAATCGGCGCCGCAGTACTGCGTTGTTTTTGAGAGCGTCAAATCGGTTTTTGACTGGAAGATCATGACCCAGATCCTCGGCGACGAGAGCACTTTTTCCTCCGCCAAAGTGAAAGAGTATGAAAAACACCACGAAAATTTAATCATTCTGCGGGAACTGATCAGAAAATACTGCGATAAAGAAACGTACCGGCATTTCTTCAACAACGTAAACGGCGGTTATTCGCGCTATATCGGCTCCTTGAAAAAGAATGGGAAGAAATATTATGTAGCGGGATGCACTCAGGAAGAATTTTACAAAGAACTGAAAGGCCTGTTAAAATCGATCGATCAGCGAGTCGACCCGGAAGATCGCCCGGTCTATCAGCGTGTTTTAGCGGAGACTGAGGACGAGACGTTTCTGCCGCTGCTGAGATCGAAAGCCAACAGCGCGATTCCCCGTCAGATCCATCAAAAAGAACTGGATGATATTTTGCAAAACGCCTCTGTTTATCTGCCGTTCTTAAACGATGTGGATGAGGACGGCCTCAGTGCCGCGGAAAAGATCCGCTCCATCTTTACCTTCCGAATCCCCTATTACGTCGGGCCGCTGAGTCTGCGGCATAAGGACAAGGGCGCTCATGTCTGGATCAAAAGGAAAGAAGAGGGATATATCTACCCCTGGAATTACGAAAAGAAAATAGATCGGGAAAAATCCAACGAAGAGTTCATCCGGCGTTTGATCAATCAGTGCACCTACTTAAAGGACGAAAAGGTGCTCCCCAAAAAATCGCTCCTTTATTCCGAGTTTATGGTCTTAAATGAGCTGAATAATCTCAGAATCCGCGGCAAACGGCTTTCCGAGGAACAAGTGGAGCTCAAACAGCGCATTTACCGCGACTTGTTTATGACGAAAACCCGCGTGACGAAAAAAACACTCCTCAATTACCTTCGTAAAGAAGACAGCGACCTGACGGAAGAAGACCTCAGTGGTTTTGATAACGATTTTAAGGCCTCGCTGAGCTCCTGCCTCGAATTGAAAAATAAGGTCTTTGGTGACAGGATCGAGGAAGACCGTGTCAGGAAAATCGCGGAAGATCTCATTCGCTGGCTCACCATCTACGATGATGACAAAAAAATGATCAAAGAGGTCATCCGGGCGGAATATCCCAATGAATTTACAAATGAGCAGTTAGACGTAATCTGCCGTTTGAAATTCAGCGGCTGGGGCAATCTCTCCGAAGCCTTTCTTTGCGGAGTTGAGGGCGCGGATAAGGACACCGGCGAGGTCTTTACCATCATTGAAGCGCTGCGGAACACCAATCACAATCTGATGGAGCTGCTGAGCGGAAATTATACCTTTACGGAAAAGATCCGGGAGCATAACGCCGCTCTTTCCTCCGAAATCAAGGCGAAGGATTATGAATCCCTTGTCCGTGATCTCTATGTATCGCCCGCCTGCAAACGGGGGATTTGGCAGACCATCCGCATCACCGAAGAAATCAAAAAGATCATGGGGCATGAGCCCAAAAAGATATTTGTTGAAATGACCCGCGAGCACCGGGACAGCGGACGGACGACCTCACGAAAAGACCAGCTTTTGGCTTTATATCAAAAATGTGAGGAGGACGCGCGGGACTGGGTCAAAGAGATTGAGGATCGGGAAGAACGCGATTTCAGCAGCATCAAGCTCTTTTTGTACTATCTCCAGCAGGGGAAGTGCATGTATTCCGGCGAGGCCATCGACCTCGACGAGCTGATGTCCAAAAACTCCCGTTGGGATCGGGATCATATTTATCCGCAGTCCAAAATAAAAGACGACAGTTTGGATAATCTCGTTTTGGTTAAAAAGGAGCTCAACGCCGTAAAGGACAACGGTGAGATTGCCCCGGACATTCAGAAGCGGATGAAGGGTTTTTGGCTCTCCCTGCTCCGTCAGGGCTTCCTGTCCAAGAAAAAGTTCGACCGTTTGACGAGGACCGGGCCGTTCACGTCCGAGGAGCTGGCCGGTTTTATCAGTCGTCAGCTGGTGGAAACGAGCCAGATGTCAAAAGCCGTCGCGGAGCTTTTAAATCAGCTCTATGAGGATTCCCGCGTCGTCTACGTAAAAGCCGGCCTTGTTTCCCAATTCCGCCAAAAAGACCTCGGCGTTTTAAAATCCCGCAGCGTCAACGACTACCACCACGCCAAAGACGCGTATTTGAACGTGGTTGTCGGCGATATGTTCGACCGGAAATTCACGTCGGACCCCGCGAGATGGTTCAAAAAGAACAAAAAGGTGAATTACAGCATCAACCAGGTCTTTCGCCGCGATTATGAAGAGAACGGAAAATTGATCTGGAAGGGGATCGACCGCGGCGAGGACGGCAAGCCCCTTTTCCGGGACGGTCTGATCCACGGCGGCACCATCGACCTTGTCCGCGCCATCGCGAAACGGAACACCAATATCCGCTATACCGAATACACCTACTGCGAAACGGGCCAGCTTTATAACCTTACGCTTTTGCCGAAGACGGATACCGCCATCACGATCCCGCTGAAAAAAGAGCTCCCCGCCGCCAAATACGGCGGTTTCAAGGGCGCCGGGACCTCCTATTTTTCCTTGATTGAATTCGATGACAAAAAAGGGCACCATCACAAACAGATCGTCGGCGTGCCGATCTATGTGGCGAATATGCTGGAACATAACGAGAACGCCTTTATCGAGTACCTGGAAACCGTTTGTTCCTTCCGGAACATAACGGTCCTTTGCGAAAAGATCAAAAAGAACGCGCTGATCTCCGTCAACGGCTATCCCATGCGGATACGGGGGGAAAATGAAATATTAAATATGCTAAAAAATAATTTACAGCTGGTTCTTTCTCAAGAAGGAGAAGAGACACTGCGTCATATCGAAAAATATTTCAATAAAAAACCCGGTTTTGAGCCGGACAAAGAACATGACGGCATTGACCGCGATGCCATGGCCGCGCTGTATGACGAAATGACGGAAAAACTCTGTACCGTATATAAAAAGCGACCGACGAATCAAGGAGAATTGCTGAAGAATAACCGCGGGCTTTTCCTGAACCTTGAAAAGCGGAGCGAGATGGCGAAAGTGCTGAGCGAAACCGCGAAAATGTTCGGCACGACCGCGCAGACAACGGCGGATCTGAGCCTGATCAAAGGGTCAAAATATGCAGGGAAAATCGTGATAAATAAAAACACTCTGGGCGCGGCCAAACTGATCCTCATCCACCAGTCCGTGACCGGATTGTTTGAGACCAGGGTCGAGCTTTGATATGAGCTGGCGAATCGTGGTGATCACCGACTGCGCGAAACTGGATTATAAATTGGATTATCTCGTCGTCCGCAAGGTGGACCAGGTGACCCGCGTCCATTTGAGCGAGATCCGCCTGCTTTTGGTGGAGTCCACCGCCGTCTCGATGACGTCCCGGCTGCTCTGCGAATTGGTGAAAAAAAAGATCAAAGTCATTTTCTGTGACGAAAAGCACGACCCCCTTTCGGAGCTTACGCCCTATTACGGGAGCCACGACGCGAGCGCGAAACTGAAACGACAGATCGGCTGGAGCGGCGAGACGCGGCAGTGGGTGTGGACGGAGATCGTTCGGGAAAAGATCCGCCGCCAGGCCCTTCACCTGAAAGCGCGGGAATGCGGGGCCGCCGCCGCGCTGCTCCGCGGCTATCTCCATGAAATCGAGGACGGGGACCGTTCGAACCGGGAAGGCCACGCCGCGAAAGTCTATTTCGGCGCCCTTTTCGGTCTGGATTTTTCCCGGTCGCAGGAATGCTCTGTCAACGCCGCCCTGAACTACGGCTACAGCCTGCTCTTATCCGCTTTTAACCGGGAGATCGCCGCCAACGGTTACGTTACCCAGCTCGGTCTGTTCCACGATAATATGTTCAATCCTTTTAATCTTTCCTGCGATCTGATGGAGCCGTTCCGCGTTTTGGTCGATCGGGCCGTTTACGATATGGAGCTGAAAAAATTTGAGCACGAGGAAAAAATGGAGCTGCTGGCGGTCCTGAACCGGGAAGTCGTTATCGACGGGAAGCGGAACAGCGTGGCGAACGCCGTAAAAATCTATTGCAGGAGTGTTTTTGACGCCCTGAACGAACAGGATATTTCGCGGCTAAAGTTTTACAGAGATGAGCTATCGATATATGCGGATCATGGTGTTTTTTGATCTTCCGACCATCACGCTGGAAGACAAAAGGGAATATCGGAATTTCAGGAAATTCCTCATCAAAAAGGGGTTTTTGATGGTGCAGGAGAGCGTTTACAGCAAAATCGCTTTGAACGGCACCGCCGCCAAGGCGATTGTGAAAACAATCAAGGACAATCGGCCCCCGAAGGGGCTGGTGCAGATGCTGGTCGTAACGGAAAAGCAGTACGCGGGAATGGAATACATTGTCGGGGAAGAAAAGAGCACGATTCTCGATTCCGATGAAAGATTGGTGATTTTGTGAACCTGACGTCTCTGCGATATTCCTTTACCTTTGAGCTGAACGGGGGGCAGGCGGCGTCGGCCGTCATTGAGTCCCCCCGCGTGTTGGAAGATATCATTACAGATCTTTTCCGTCAAATAGAAAAAACGGAAGAGACCTTTCTCTTCACGGCGGACGAAGAGAAACAGGATCTTTCCAAACGGGCGGTACTGATTTCTTCTGTTTTTGATTTGAGTTATGACAAAAAAACGGTTCAAAAACGGCTTTTTGCCGATCTGACCCGCGAGATCGAGACCGATGGTATCCTGGAGCGGATGACGGAGACCCTCGGAACAATCGTTGCCTATCTGGACGAGCTCCGTCTCCGCTCCGATTGCCGGATCGCCAGCGCGGAGGAAATCACGCTGACGGAGCTTTTTAAAGCGCTCAACGTTCAGCTGGAGGAGCCGCGGGGATCGTTCGCGGAAAAATTGATGGAATACGCCGAAACGATCCACCGGCTGCTCGGCAAAGATATTTTTATCGTTGCCAACTGCGGCGCGTACTTGTCAAAAGAGGATTTATCCCATATAATAAAGTGGACAGGTCATCAGGGTATTTCTCTGTTCTTTATCGACGGATACCGTCTGCCCGCCAATGAAAAGATAAAAGAAATCATCATTGATCGGGATTTATGTGAGATACGCTGATAAAATACCATATGAATTACAATGTGTGTAGTGGCATTTACCTTCAAATTGACGTTTGAGAGTAGTGTAATTTCATATGGTAGTCAAACCGGACACGAGCTCGGCCTTAACGGAGATTTGTTTGAGAGTAGTGTAATTTCATATGGTAGTCAAACTCTTTTTCCATCTTCTGACCCTGCGAGCTGGTTTGAGAGTAGTGTAATTTCATATGGTAGTCAAACGGTGCATAAAAGCCATGACACAATTTATCGGTTTGAGAGTAGTGTAATTTCATATGGTAGTCAAACTGACGCAAACGGAGACGGGTCA
>CADBQN010000054.1 GCA_902796855.1 uncultured Bacillota bacterium
CCGAAAGGTCAGACCGTTCTCGTTCCGCTGTCCCGCGCGGGAAGGTCAGGAGACCTTCCCCTACACGATCAAAGTTCTTTTTCGCTGTAAAAGACCTGTTCAACGTTTTTCGTAACGTGTACGCCGCGGCGGCAAACGGCAGATATGCCGTCATTGCCCGCGGGGGCGGCGCAAAACCGGGTTGCTCCCCGGCGTGCTCCCGCTCACAAAACGGTGTACCCCGCCTCGGTCAGGGCTTCGGCGGCGGCGGCGAAATTCTCCGCTTTGACGAGGATGTAATCGGTGTCGTAGGTCGAGACGGCAAAGAGGCCGATCCCCTTCTCCGCCAGAGCGCCGGAGAGCGACGACAAAATGCCGATCAGGGAAAAATCGAGGGGGCCCTCGACGCAAAAGCCCTTCCAGCCGTCTTCCCGGGCGGCGGTACGCGGCGGCGTGTCCGCCGTGGGGCAGACGAGGGAAATCTCGCCGTCGGTCCTGCCGATGAAGAAGAACGCCCCGTTCAGGTCAATATCGGCAACGGAGTCGACTTTGCAGACGGTGAGGTCATAAGTCAGTTTCTTTAATTTCATTTGATCGTCCTCTCTTCTTTCAGCCGCTAAGGCGCTTTGGGATGAACAGTCCCTTTCGGATCCTCAGTACGCTCGTGTCCAAGGAAAAAGCGTGTCGTTCCGATCCAGCCCCCGGATGACCGCCATGTCCTCCTCGCTGAGCCTGAAATCAAAAAGCGCCATGTTTTCTTTGAGCCGCGCCGGGCGTTTTGTTTTCGGGATGACGGGAATATCCCGCTGCGTCAAAAACCGCAGACCAATCTGAGCCGCCGTTTTGCCGTATTTCGCCCCGATCTCCCTTAAAACAGGATGGTTCGCGGCGCCGTCGATGTTCTGAGCCAGCGGCGACCAGGCCTGCAAAACGGTACCCTCCGCCGCCATTCGTTCCTGAAACGCCCACCTTTGAAAATAGATATGGCACTCCAGCTGATTGACGGCGGGAACGGTGCCGCACTCTTTTAAAAAGGCGGCGTAACGCGTCTCGTCAAAATTGGAAACGCCGATCGCTCTCGCTTTGCCCTCCCGCAGCGCTTCCTCGAGCGCGCGGTACATTTCCGCCGCCGACGGATAAGGCTCGTGAACCAAAAGCAGATCCACGCAGGAAAGACCCAAGGCGCGCAGGGAAGCGTCGATGTCCCTTTTGGCTTTCGCGTAACTGTCGGCGGTACGGTACAGCTTTGTCGTGACGAAAACCTCCGACCGGCTGACGCCGCTTCTTCGAAGCCCTTCGCCGACTTCTCTTTCGTTGCCGTACATCCGGGCCGTATCCACCAGCCGATAGCCGAGCTCTAAGGCGGCGCGGACCGTTTCGACACAGGTTTCTCCCCGGAGATCCCAGGTTCCCAAGCCGAGCAGCGGCATCTTTACGCCGTTATTCAGTGTCACGCTGTTCATTCTGTTCCGCCTCCCGATTCCCGCCGCTCCGCGGCGCGGTATTTGTTTCAAATCCCCAACCCGCTTTTTCCGAACGGACAAAAAGCAAAGGGACTGTTACGGATTTCAATTCCACGAAAAACCGCCGATTCCTCTTTTCCAGGCAAAAAAACCGCCCTCCGGCGGTTTTTCTTTCCTTATTTTTTGCCGTGCTCCGAAAGCAGCTTCCCGAAACGGGCGGGGGAAAGCATTTCGTGAGTGACGAACTCGCCGTCGTGAAACAGCGCGAAGGTCGAATAGGCGCAGGGAATCCGCGGCACCGCCCGGTATTCCGCCGTTTTTTCCAGCAGGATCGTCTTTAACGGGATGTTCAGCTCCTTCGCCTTCGCTTCCAGCCGCGGCACGAGCTTTGCCGTGTGGGGGCACTGATGGGAATAGTAAAGCGCCCAGCCCTCCCGTTCCACCTCGGCTTCGGTCAGGTCAGCGGAGAACCGCGGCGGTTCGGCATCCTCTTCCAGGGGCAGATACCAGAGCTCAAAATACGGCTCCGCCTTGGCGGCGAAGCGAAAGCCCCGCGCCTCAAAGTCGCTTTTGCGGTTCAGGTTCGGCAGGTCGCGCTCGCCGACGAGAACGCAGAGCCCTTTTTTATGCTTGATGCGGCACTCGGCGACGCACTCCCGCCAGATGGCGGTATCATAGCCCTGCCCCCTGAATTTGTCGTCGATCCGATAACAGTGGATGAACATATAGCCCGGCGCGTCCACGGGGCACCAGGCGTCCTCGGCGGGGACGTATTCCATAAAGGCCCTGCCGTTCACGTCGCCTTTGCGAAGCACGAGGCCGTCCTCGAAGACGTTCTCCAGCCAGCGGCGCTTCGCCTCGATCCGGCCCTCACCGTTCCTGTCCCGGAGCACGCAGCAGAGATGCTCCCGTTTGAAATTGGTGTAATCAACGACAATCGTATTCATTCCACTCTCCCTCTTCCCCCCGCTCATCGCTGTGCGCCCCGAGGGGATTCACATGCACCATACAGTGCTTTACTTTTGGAAAATCCGCCTCGATCCGATCGTGGACGTTCTCGGCGATGGTATGGGCCTCGGTGACGCTGAGATCACCGTCGACGGCGATCTCGATATCGACATAAGATTTCGCCCCGAAGACCCGGGTGCGGATCATGTCGATGGCGCGGACGCCGGGAACGCAGCGGACACAGTCTTTCAGCCCCGCCACGGTCTCCTCATCACAGGCTTTATCCACCATCTTACCGAGGGCGTCGCGGAAGATATCGGCGCCGGCCTTGAGGACAAAAACGCAGATGACCACCGAGGCGATGGGATCGAGGATCGGGAAGCCCAGCCGGGCGCCGAAGATGCCGATGAAACTGCCGACGGAGGAAAGGGCGTCGGAGCGGTGGTGCCAGGCGTCGGCCATCAGCGCGCCGGAATCCACCTTTTTCGCGCCCCAGCGGGTGTACCAGAACATCGCCTCTTTCACGATGATGGAAATCACCGCCGCCCACAGCGCCAGCGCCCCGGGGACGGCGAGGCCTCCTTCGGCGCCGCCGATGATCTTGCGGACGCCGCCCCAGCCGATCTCGATGCCGACGACGATGAGCACCGTCGCCAAGACGATGGCGGCGACGCACTCCAGCCGCTCGTGACCGTAGGGGTGTTCCTTATCCCCGGCCTTTTGCGAGGCGTTGTAGCCGATGTAGACGATGAAGGTGCTGAACACGTCGGAAGCCGAGTGAACGGCGTCGGAGACCATCGCCCCGGAATGGGCGGCCACCCCGGCGACGGCCTTGAGGACGGAAAGAAGCAGGTTGACAGCGACGGAGACGGCGGAGATCCGCGTCACCAGCGCCTTTTCTTGGGTCGTTGAAGATGACATCGCAGAAGACCTTCTTTCTTCATAAATCACGCGCTTTCGGCGGGGCGCCGCGTTCGAGCGGCTTAACTTCCCCTTACGAAAGCTCGCAGGATGCCGTCAGCGACGGCATCCCGCGTTTTCTGCTGTTTTGAACGGACCCCAAAAGCTTTTCCCTTGCCGCGGCGTCTTATTTGAGTATTTCGGCGACGACCGCTTTCATCTCGTCTTTCTCCGCCACTTTCGTGTGGAGCACCGGTTTTTTGTCGAGATCGACGAGGCCCCGGTGGATAGCCATGCCCGTTTTGGCGGAGAGCTCCTTGGAAACGATGAACTCATCCATCCCCTCGGCGGAGCCTTCGCCGAAGATCCCCTCATAGACCGCTTTGTTGAACTTGAAGGGGTTGGCGGTGGCGTCGATCACCGCGGCTTTGCCGCCGCGGTCGTGAGCGGCGTCGTACTTCGCCAGGGCCTTCACGGCGACGGCGGTGTGGGGATCAAGGATATAGCCGTCGCTCCGTTCCGTCTCGCCGATGGCGGCGAGGGTTTCTTCCTCGCTGGCGTATTCCCCGGCCATAAAGGTCTTAATCCGCGCCAGCGCCGCTTCGGGCAGCTGATAGTGGCCTTCGCTGTCCAGCGCCGCGAAGAGCCGCTTCACCGTTTCGGCGTCGTGACCGCAGACCTCGAAGACGAAGCGCTCAAAGTTGCTGGAAACGAGAATATCCATCGACGGCGACGACGTGCGGTAGAACTCCCGCCGCTTGTCGTAGCGGCCGTCGTTCAGAACGTCGGTGAGGACTTTGTTCTTATTGGAGGCGCAGAGCAGCGCGCGGATGGGCAGCCCCATTTCCCGGGCGTAACAGGCGGCGAGGATGTTGCCGAAATTCCCGGTGGGCACCACCACGTCGATGGTCTCGCCGGCGGCGACGATGCCGTCTCTTCGCAGCGCCGCGTAGGCTTTAAAGTAATAGACGATCTGCGGCAGCAGCCGGCCCCAGTTGATGGAGTTCGCCGAGGAAAGGCGATAGCCCCGCTCGTCGAGGGCGGCGTTGAACGCGGCGTCGGCAAAGATCTCCTTCACGCCGCGCTGGCAGTCGTCAAAATTGCCGTTGAGCGCCACGACAAAGGTGTTGTCCCCGGTCTGGGTCGCCATCTGCAGGCGCTGAATGGCGCTGACGCCGCCGTTGGGATAGAAGACGATGATCTTCGTCTTGGGCACGTCGGCAAAGCCTTCCAGCGCCGCCTTGCCGGTGTCGCCGGAGGTGGCCACAAGGATGACGACTTCCTTGGCGCCGGCCTGCTTTTCCATGGAGATGGTCAGCAGATAAGGCAGCGCCTGGAGAGCCATGTCCTTAAAGGCCGCCGTCGGGCCGTGCCACAGTTCCAGTATATGACGGTTCCCCGAAAGGGTGTGAATGGGGGCGATCTCCTCGTCGTCGAACTGGCCGCCGTAGGCGCCGCCGACGACGCGGTCGATCTCCTCTTCGCTGAAATCGTCCAGATAGAGGCTGAAAATGGTCTTCGCCAGCGTCCGGTAGCTCATTTCGGGGAGCGCGTCCCAAAGCTCTTCGGGGAAGGGCTGTATCTCCTCGGGGACGAAGAGACCGCCGTCCGCGGCGATGCCTTTATAGATCGCCGCCGAGGCGCTGACGGGAGACGTCCCGCCGCGGGTGCTGATATACATCGTGTTTACCTCACTTCATCACGGAAAAGCGCCCGTAGTAAATGGGCCCCTCCGCGCTTTTTTTATCTTCGTATTCGGTGGTGACGCCGTCGAAATAGGGGCTGTTGTGGAAATCGAGGCTCACCTCTTTGAGGAAGAAGCCGTTGTTCGTCATTTCCGTCAGCGAAAACTCCATCAGCGAGGCGGCGTCGGTGCGGAGAAAGATTTCGCCGTTCGCCGTGAGCGCTTTGCGGTAGAGCCGCAGATAGTTCTCGTGGGTGAGACGGCGCTTGCGGTGCGCCCGCTTGGGCCAGGGATCGGAAAAATTCAAAAAGATTCGCTCCACCTCGCCTTCGCCGAACCAATATTCCAGGTATTCGGCCCTGTCGCTGATGACGGCGACATTGGGGCAGTCATCGCCGAACTTTTCGGCGGCGGCGTAAATGACCTCATTGCGCATTTCCACGGCGATAAAATCGTTTTCCGGCTCCCTGAGACGGAGCTCGTTCAGGAACTGTCCCCGGCCCATGCCGATCTCAAGGGAAAGCGGCCGGCGGCGGCCGAAATACTGATCCCAGCGCCCCTTATACCGTTCCGCGTCGGCCACGACGAGACGGGGAAAATCCGCGGCGATCCGTTCCTCGATGCCGGGGATCCTTCTGAGCCGCATCGCTCAGTTTTCCTGAAGACGCATTTCGGCGTCGATGCGTTCGTCGGCCTCGTTCAGCGTTTCGGTGGTGTAGCCCAGATCGTGTTTGAGCTTATAGCTGATGGCGTCGGCCCAGAACCGGGATTTTTCCTCGATCTTCCGGTATTTTTTGGCGTTCTTATCCTTCCGGGAGGCCCAGGCCTGGGCGTTGACGGCGACGGTGCTGAGGACGTATTTCATTTCCAGCAGCGCGTTCTCGTCGTAGTTCTGGTAATGATCGTTCAGTTCCGCCATGATCGAATTATAATAGTCATTGAATTCGCCGAAACCGAGTTCCTCATCCATGGCCAGGTATTCTTTTAATTTCGCTTTGATCGTTTCCATGCTGATACTCCTTTTTCTGCGGGAAGAGCGCCCCTTGGGGGCGATGTTCCCGACGCGGTAAAACAATATATAAGATAACAGATTTTGCCCCGAAATGCAACCTCAAAGCTGATCCGACATGGCGAAACTGTAGAAAGCGCCGTCGGGGCAGAGAATGATATGATCGAGCAGGCGGCTGCCGGTGACTTCCAGCGCCGTTTTCAGGTGGTTCGTCAGCACCAGGTCTTCCGACGAGGGACGGGCCATGTTCGTGGGGTGGTTGTGCGCCAAAACGACGTAGGACGCCTTTTTCCGCGCCACTTCCACAAGGATCTCCTGCCGGTCGATATAGACCTGGCGGGCGTTGCCCCGGGCCAGCGTCTTCAGGCAGATCGGCGAGAGGTCGGCGCCGAGCAGAAGGAGGCTGGCGGTCTCTTCCTTCGCGTCGACGTAGAGCCGCTGGAGATAGACAACGATCTCTTCGATGGAGTGGAAGCCCGCTTTGGGGGTATACTTTTCGCCGTAGTAGCGGCGGCAGATACCGGGGATCAGGGTGAGGAACTGCGCGGCGGCGCTGCCGATGCCCTCGATCTCCATGAGGTCAGAGACGTCGCTGTCGAGGACGGCGCTGACGCTGCCGAAGGTATCGAGGAGGCGGTGGGCCTGTTCGTTCGTGTTGACCCGGGGCTGGGCGCAGTACAGCAGGAACTCGAGGAACTCATAGTCGTTAAGGCTTTCGAGACCGTGTTCCGCGATGCGTTTCCTGATCCGTTCCCTGTGACCGTTGTGCATAGATCTTTCCACCATTTCAAAAAGTACTTTAATCATAGCATAAAAAAGCCTTTCGCTCAACAACGAAGGGCGATTTTTTGCCAAAAAAATGCGAAAAGGACGAAAAAGCCGGCGTTTTCCCAACGACCGAAAACTTTTTAAAAAAACCCCTTGACATTTCAGGCGATTTATAGGATAATATCAATGCTGGTTCGCGGAGCTATAGCTCAGTTGGTTAGAGCGCTACGTTGACATCGTAGAGGCCACTGGTTCGAATCCAATTAGCTCCACCAAAGAAAAGCCTGTACAGAAGCGGTTTTCCCGAAAATGTATAGGCCTTTTTTTTATACATTTCGGCGTTTTGGACAACTTTTGGACAACTTTTTAATTTGCATTGGCTTGATCAGAGATAGCGGAAAACACATTCGCAGCTTCCCGGTCGGCGCTTTTCAAAAAATGTGTATAGCGGCTCGTCGTTGAGAGCTTTGTATGCCCCAAACGGGACGATACCGTTTTGATATCGGTATCATTGATCAGTAACAGCGTCGCCGATGTATGGCGCAAAGAGTGGAATTTATGATGCGGGATACCGTTGCGCGCCTGGAATTTTGAAAACCACTTTGTGGGCGTTGTCGGGTGCATGGGCTTGCCGTCCCATTGAGTGAAAAGCCAATTACCGGCTTTCCAGTTCGTTCCCTGTTCCAGCCTGTCCGCGTTTTGTTCGGCGCGGTATTTCCTCAGCATATCGCAGAGATAGGCCGGAATTGCGACTTGACGGCTTCGGTTCGTCTTTGTGCTCTTCGTAGAGATCACCTCCCCCGTCCTCTTATAATTGCTCTGCTTTATCGTCACAATCCCCTCATCGAGATCGATTAAATCCCATTGAAGCGCTACCAATTCACCGCGGCGGCATCCCGTGACGATGGCAAGATGAATTAAAACTTGAAACATCAAGGGCTCTTTTTCGAGACAGCGGAGAAGTTCGATAACTTCGTCTTTATCAAATACTTCAATTTGTTCTTCCTCACAGATCGGCAATTCCAAACGCCGCTTTTCAGTGGGGAGTTTATCAATATAGCCTAACTTATACGCCAAAGAAAAGATAGACTGCAGCACTTGAAATTCACGGTGCACGGTAGACGCGGAAACCGTTTTCCCTTTTTCGTTCGGCTTCTGCAAATAATCTATGAATCCTTGAACGTGGGGCGTTTTAATGTCCTTGAGCTTTTTAAAGCCAAAATACGGCTTGATCTTCTTTTCGATAAGGGATTTATACATCTCCAAAGTTAGGGGCGATAAAGTCTTTTTATGGCTCAAATAAAAGTCGCAGAATTCCGCCAAAGTGGTTTTATACGTCTCCGCCAATTCGCCATCATATACTCTTTTCTCAAAACCGATAACGTATTCAGTGAGCGCTCTATCAATCTGTCTTTTCGTCATTCCTTCCCGCGGCGGCTTCCATGTCGTGGTTTTGAATCGTTTTTCTCCGTTCGGTTCTTCTCCGACAAAAACACGAATACGGTATGAATTTCCCCTTTTTGTTATATTCGCCATGTTTTTTATTTTCCTCCAATTTTTTTTCTGTTTCTTAACTCTTCATTATATCCTATCAAAAACCTACTATAATTTATTAAGTTCTCCACGGTGGGGGCTTTTTTTATTTCCCGCCCGTATTCCCTGCATTGCTTTTTGAATTCCTCCAGCTCGTCATATTCTCCCGTTTCGTCATATTCCCCGCACCATGACAATTGCTCGCACAAGGTTTTGTACTTGTTTTTTTGATCAATCTTGATGCGGTCGACCGCCGTTTTGCACGGTAAAGCATCATCGGAGCGGATAAGGAACCTGCCGTCTTTTACCTGGCCTGTTTTAACGACACATGGGCTGGGACGGTTACAGTATTTTTGCTTCGGCGCTTTTGTGGCGAACCATTTGCCACAGTGGGCGCATTTAACCAGCTTTAAATCATTCCGCACGTAGTAAAACAAAGTCGCGATCATCAGCTCCGTTACGTTCCTCAATCCGTCGAACGCCATTCCCTCTTCTTTGCCGGTGATATGCGCCGGGAGATAGGCAGTCGTCATGCGATATTGAATTCTCATATCTTCCACTCTGTCTGACGTTTCTTTTGTCGGCTTGATCTCATCCCTTCCCCCGATAAACTCAGCCAAAATAAAACGGTTCTCTCCCCATTGCTTTTCCCCGAAAAGATAGATAGGATTCTCAGCTTCCTCAAGCGTTTCCTTTACGGGAGCACCACTAAAACTAAGCCCGGCACCCGTCATAACATGATTGATAACAGCGGCGGCTTTCGCCTCAGTGGGAGTGCTTTTGCCGGAATCCCATGGAAAATTACGTTCGAGCAGCGCATACACGTCGCCAAAAAGGTTTTCCGTTTCCAGCGTCCATTTCAAGCCTTTTTCCCGATTTCGAATAGTCATTGTGTGCAACGAAAAAACAGCGTCAAGCACAAAGCACCACCTCAAATCATTTTTTATGTTTTCAACTATGATTATACGCCAAAAAACCGTCGTTGTCAAGCAATTTCATGATATGATAAAATAAAACCGTAGAGAAGAAAGAAAAAAACGGAAAGGAATAGCCTATGGAAAAAATACACGTCGCACGCATCTACACCCTCCCTCAGCTTGCCGAGGTTTTCAAGGAGACCGGCCTCGGCTATCAAACCATCCGCCGAATGGCGCTGGATGGCTCGTTCCCAACAATCCGCCGCGGTCGGCGACTACTCGTCTCTGAGCAGGCGTTTTTAAACTTTTTGGAGCACGGGGACAGGCGGGAGCACGGCGATGAGTAAAAGTAACGTGGCCGTGCTCCGCGCAAATAACGGCGGTTTTACGCGGGTGCCTACGGAGCTCATACGTTCGCCACTTTCCTCGAACGCTTTCCGGATGCTTTGCTTTGCCTTGTCGCTGCCGGAAGACTGGGAATTTTCCATCGGGGGCTCGGCCGCTGTACTGCCGTTGGGGAAATCAGCCATCCGCGCCGCTTTGTCGGAGCTGGAAACGGCGGGTTACCTCAGACGGGAACAGTGCACAGACACAGCGGGCCGGTTCGCCGGTTATAGGTACGAATTCTGCGACGCGCCGAGCACTGCGAACCGTAGTCCGATTTCCCGCAAACGGACAGCCCACAACCGGATGGACCACGAACGGGGATTCGAATGGAATAAAGAAAAGAATCAACACCAGATAGACAGAATGCAGAAGGATTTAAAAAAGCGTATCGCGGCATTGGATTCGGAGGAGACCTATGGATTTTTTTGAGAACGACAAAAACAGCGAATTTCAGAAAAAACTGGCGCAGGCATTGGAGCAGGTAAACAAACCAGGCTACGTTCCGGTTGGCGACAGCGACGACGAGGCGCGCATTGCCGCCGAGGTCACGGCAGGCCGCGCCGACTGGCGGCGGGAAATGGCGCTCGAGCAGGCCGAAACCAACGGAGTGCCCGCCCATTATCGGTCTTTCAAGCTCGCAGATTTCGAGACTTATGCGGCCGGGCAGGAGGAAGCGCTTGAGCGCGTTGTTGGGTTTGTCGAAACCGCTGCCCGGTCATACGAGGCGAAACGCGACTTTCTCGCCATGCCCCGCGACGGCCTGTTCCTGCACGGGGCGTGCGGAACCGGAAAGACGACCCTTGCCGCCTACATCGGGAATTTTTTCTCGCGCCACGCCGTACCCGCCCGGTTCGAGCTCTTCGGCGATATTTTGGAGCGGTACCGCTCGACCATGCACGCTTCGGCAGAGACCACCGCCGCCGCTATCACGCGCCGTCTCGTAGACGTGCCGGTCTTGATCATCGACGATCTCGGTCAGACCCAGCTCACGGCCTACAGTGCTGAAACTTTATTCAAACTCGTGAATGGGCGCATCAATCGGGGCGGTCTTACGATCATCACCTCCAATTTCGATCTTCCCGACCTTGAAAAGCGCTTTTCGGCAGCTCAGCCGCAAACAGCGGCGGCGATCATCTCCCGCTTTCATTCTTTCGAGGTCGTGCGATTACCCGGTGACGACTATCGAAAACGCAAAAAGTAATGCATTTTATGCATATTTTAACATAAAAATAGACACGGAAAGGGGTGCCTGCTATCGCTTCGAGAAAAGACGAAACTATTTTAACTGCCCTTTTGACACATACAACAGTAAAGGCCGCCGCGAAGTCAATCGGAATCAGTGAAAGCTCTGTTTATTCCCGACTGAAAGACGCGGAGTTTAAGGCGCGGTATGACGCTCTAAGAAGGGAAATGCTTTCCCAGGTGACGGCAGGTCTGCAGGGCAAACTTGCCGCCGCCGTGGATACCATCGAATCCGTGATGTCGAATCCCGCCGTATCACCGCAAACGCGGCTCAATGCCGCATCAGAAATGATACGGGACTGCATGAAGCTGACAGAGCAGAACGACATTCTCACGCGGCTTGACGCGCTCGAAAAGGCGCAGGAATTAAATGAGTGAGGAGGTCTGTCAATGAGTATTTTCAGTCGACTTTTGGCGCTGGAACGAAGCGTGAACGCGCGGCGGAAAAGCATGTTCACCGTCCTTTTCCGAACCGGGGAAAAACGTCTGATTTCCCCCGATGAAGCAATCACGCTTTGCCACGGCGATACAACGGAAATAGAACGCTTTGACGAAGAGCCCGGCGAAACGGGCAACGGACGATTGAAAGACCTTGTGAACGGTCTGCTTGACCGCACGCAGGGCAATAATTGAACAGTGGCGAAGGCCACGGAAAGGTAGAACATGAGCAAAACAGACAGCTTTTTTACAACCGCGAAAGAATACCAGGAAAAGCGGCGTACAATGAACGAACTTCACGAAAAGAACCTTGCTCTGCTGGAGAAGCATAAAGGCTCTCAATTCTACGATGAGCAGTATCCGGAGGAAATGAAGCAGCACGCAGAGGACGTTAAAAAGCTCCGGGCGGCATACGCGGGCAAACTGGGCGCTATATTAGATTCGATGCAAGCCGCGATTGACAGCCGTCCCCTCACCGCCCCGACGGCAGATCAGCTGAACACTCTTCAGCTTTTGCGGATGCGGGAGAAGGTCACCGCTCGGGAATTAAGACAGGCCGCCGTTTTGATGAATGACAATCCTTTAGCACTGAACGCGCTGCAAGAAATCGCGCAAAAGCACAAAATAAGGCAGAATTTCCGGGGAAAAACCGGGGAAATGGACTTGGATACCGCCGAACAGAAAATCGGAGTTTTAAGGGGCAATGTGCGCGACTTCCTCGAACACGAAACATCACGGACGGCAAGGGCGGAATCGAATTATCATACTGTCCACTACGGAACGACTGACCGAAAATTACCGCTCCGCCGGATGTTTGAAACTCGTTCGGAGTGTTTCGGGGAATTGGGTCAAATGAGCCCGGAAGAACTGAACCGCTTTTCCGATGTGGTGGACTGATGAACAGAGACATCCTCCGCAAGTTAGAGCGACAGGAAGTCTTTTCTCCCCGTGACGATATGATCACGGATTTTGAGGAGATCAAACCCCCGCTGAAACCAAAAAAGAAAAAATCCCGCGACGCTCGATCAAAAAAGACGAAAGCAGAAACCACCTAAACCGAAAGGCGCGGCGTTGGCCACCTTTGGCCGTGATTTTCGGAGTAATGGGAAAGACCGCGAACGACCTCAAACCGCGGTCTTTCCTCTTTGATTTACTGTTTTTTTTATTGTTTCATTGAAGCGGACAAGGCCATAAATCCGCTTTTATTAACTCATTATACATTTATTATACATTAATCTTTTTTGGACAACTTTTGGACAACTATATGCGAATAAAAGCGACAAAAAGAGGATAAAATTACACTAACAAATGTTTGCAATACACATATTTAACAGCTCTTATGATAATACATGATAATACAGAAAAAGCATATTTTCTCGTTGACATCGTAGAGGCCACTGGTTCGAATCCAATTAGCTCCACCAAAGAAAAACCCTGTGTAAGGTCGGTTTCAAAGCCGATATGCACGGGGTTTTTTTCTCGTCCGCGTCAAAAAACGTGCCGAAAACGTGCCGTTTGATTTCAATTCGCTGTCGTTTCCGTTTTTTCGGCATTCATAAAAACACATAATCATGCGCCAATTCCTCCGCGGCGCGGCCCGAAACGGACGCTCCCAATCACGCGCGGTGTATTTTTTTCCTTTCCTCCCACCAAACACATCCTTTTTTCATCCCAAAGCGCGAAAGACCTTGAAAAATGGAGGTTCCTCCGATATAATAGCTATGGACTTTTTATGTTCACAAGGAGGAAATCAATGGAACTCATTCGCAAATGGAACTCCCTGAGCCTGATCGTTCGGATCCTGATCGGCCTTGTCATCGGCGCGGCGCTCGGCCTGACCCTGCCGAACATGACCTGGATCGCCATATTCGGCGACCTCTTCGTCGGCGCCCTGAAAGCCGTGGCCCCGGTCCTCGTATTCATACTCGTCTCTTCGTCCCTGGCCAACGCCGCCGGCGGCAACGCCCGGAAATTCCGCACCGTCATTCTGCTCTATCTCGGCAGCACCCTCAGCGCCGCCGTGGTGGCGGTGCTGATGAACTTCGCCTTCCCGGTGACGATCCCCCTGGCCGGCGTCGACCCCGCCGAGGGCTACACCGCCCCCGACGGCATGAGCGAAGTCGTCCTCAATCTGCTCAGAAGCATTGTCTCCAACCCCATTGAGGCCCTCTCCGCCGCCAACTACATCGGCATCCTCTTCTGGGCGGTCATCATCGGCATCGCCCTGAAAAAGGCCAACCGGGAAACGAAAACGCTGCTGAAAGACGCCGCCGACGCCATGTCCAAAGTCGTCCGCTGGATCATCAGCTGCGCTCCCTTCGGCATCATGGGGCTGGTCTTCAGCTCCGTCGCCACCAGCGGTCTCGATATCTTCCGCACCTACGGACAGCTCGTCGCCATCCTCGTCGGCACGATGCTTTTGGTGGCCTTTGTCGTGAACCCCCTCATCGTCGGCATCACCCTGCGCCACAACCCCTATCCGCTGATCTTCCGCTGTGTCCGCGCCAGCGGCGTCACGGCCTTTTTCACCCGCAGCTCCGCGGCGAACATCCCCGTCAACATGGAGCTCTGCAAAGAGCTCGGCCTCGACGAAAATATGTACTCCGTCTCCATCCCCTTGGGCTCCACCATCAACATGGACGGCGCCGCGGTGACGATCACCACCTTCTCCCTGGCCGCCGCCTATACCTCCGGCGCCGACGTGACGCTGGCCATGGCCATCTTCCTCAGCGTCGTGGCGACGTTCTCGGCCTGCGGCGCTTCCGGCGTGGCCGGCGGCTCCCTGCTGCTGGTGCCTTTGGGCTGCTCCCTCTTCGGCATTTCCAACGACGTCGCCATGGAGATCGTCGGGGTCGGCTTTATCATCAGCGTCATCCAGGATTCTCTGGAAACGGCGCTGAACTCCTCCGGCGACGCGATCTTTACCGCCACGGCGGAATTTAAGGAATGGAAAAAACAGGGCAGGAAACTGCCGCTCTGAGACATTTTGTCCCGCCAAAGCGGCGGCAGGAAAGGAACGAACCATGACAACGGATAAAACCAACGAAAAAGATACCGAGGAAAAGCTGGAACGGATGTGGGACGGCTTCAAAAAGAAGGCGCTGTTCATCACCGCCGCCAGCGCCGCGCTGACGTTGCTCGCCGCCGTCTTCGTCCTGAGGACCCTCACCGGCGAGACGTTTTCCGTCGGCGCCGCGATCCTCGCCGCCGCGACCTGCTTCGCCGCGTTCTTTCTCCTCATCACGCTGTACGCCTATCTGTTTGGCCTCCGCAAAGCGGCGAAAGAAAAGACGAAACTCACCCCCGTTGAGAGCTTCGCCGACGCGAAAGCGCAGCTGATCCGCCTTGGCGAAGCCGAGGAACCGCGCTTTCGGAGCCTCCGCAAAAAGGCCGCCGCGGCGGCCTCGGCCGCTCTGGTCCTGACCGTCATCGGCCTCGCCCTCGTCCTCCCCGCCATCATCCGAAGCGACATCGGCAGGACCTCCTTCACCGTCGCCGTCGTCATCGACGTCCTCTTTTCCGCCTGTTCGGCGGCGGCCTGCGCCGCGACAATCCGCTGGTGCGTCAAAGAGCTTTCCGCCCGGATCCGCCGCGCCGTCTCCTTCAGGAATTTCTCCCGCTTTGAGGGCATGAGCGAGGAGCGTGTCATCGAATACGTCAACGGCAACAGCCGGGACTGAACGGCTCCCGGACAGTAAGAGACCCGCATCCGCCGGTGTTCGGCGCGATACGGGTCTTATTTTATTCCATGCAGAAGCCGCAGGGCGTCAGCCCCTCGTCCTCCGCCTCGTTCACGGTGAGGGCGGTGACATTCTCCCTGTCCCGGATATAGGAACAGTCGGCCCTGTGATAGCTGCCGCCGGACGCGGTGCGGTAGACGATCTCACCGCCGACAGCGGCACCCGTACCGGGCTCCGCCAGAGGCGCGGCGTAATAACCGTCGTTCTTCGCCGCCGCTGTCCCCTCCTCATAGCCAAGGCCGTAGCCGTCTTCCTTCCCCGCTTCCAGGCCGTCGTTATAACCGAGGTCGTTCCCCTCGGCGTAGCCCGTTTCAAAACCGGCGTCGTAGCCGCTGTCAAAGGCGCCTTTGTGCCCGGCGGTGTAACCGGCGGCGGCCGAGGCGACGCAGAGCAGAACGGCGGCGATGAGCAGCGCGGGCACGCGCCATGCTCCCCCGCGCTTTTTCTTTTTGCGGAAATCCGGCGCCGGCGACGCGGGATAGACGACCTCCTCACCGGTGTCGATTTCCTTTAATTCTTCCTCAAAGGACGGATCCGTCATGCTTCCGTCACCTCCTCATTCCTGATCGATCAGCCGGTTGGGCAGCGCTTCGTTCCCGCGGTTCACGGTGTCGATGAGCTCCGCCAGTTTCCGCTGGACGGCGTCGATCTCCTCTTTCAATTCCCGGGAGCTGACCCGGAGCACGCCGCTGCCGATGGCGGAAAGCTGGATCAGCCCGTCGGAAGAGGCGACACGGACGTTGTTTTTGGGGCCGATCTCCCTGATGAAGCGCTCGATATACGTGTCGGCGGTCTCGCCCTCGGCCGTGTAGACGACGCGGACGCCGTGGACTTCGGCGCGCTCGCCGGGATTCCCCTTGACGCGGTAGCCGTCAAAGACGAGCACCAGCTCACAGCGGACGAAACCGGCGTAGTTGACGAGGAGCTCCGTCAGGCGCTGACGGGCCAGGGCGAGGTCATCGGCGGCCAGTTCTTTTAACCCCTCCCACTGGAAGATCATGTTATAGCCGTCGACGATGAGATATTCCTTTTTCACCGTCTTCCCCCGGTGGGAGGCGCTGCGGTCATCGGGAGCGGCTTTGCCGTAACGCCGCCGCTTGATGGGACCGAACTCCCGCTCCATAATGGCCTCGATCTCCTTTTCGTCGATATCGAGGTTGGCGGTAAAAACCTTGGGATCCGGCAGCGTGGGGATCCCGCCGGAAGCGAGGCGAACGCCGCTGTCGACGTGGGCGTACTCCCGCACCTCGTTCCAGGGAACGCTGAAACCGCCGCCGTGGGCGCAGAAAACGGAATCCGAGGGATTCTCCGTATCCCGCAGGGGATCGTAACCGGCGGCGGCAACGACCTCATCCTGATCGGCGCAGGGCTCATAGCCGCCGACCACGCAGCGCAGCCGTCCCCGGCCCCGGGTGTAGCCGATGACCTCGCTCTGATAATTCCGCATCCGGGACACCGGGGCGCGGCCCCGGAGCAGGGTCTCTTCCCCGTCTTCCTCCGGCGCGGCGACGGTGCCGTTCATCCGCCGGATGTCGTGGATGGCCCGTCCCAGCTGTTCGCCGGGAACGCTCAGCTCAAAGTCGTAGACCGGCTCCAAGAGGACGTTCTCCGCCCGCATCAGCCCTTGGCGCAGCGCTCTGACGGCGGCCTGACGGAAGTCGCCGCCCTCGGTGTGTTTTTGATGGGCCCGTCCGGCGACGAGGGTCACCTTGAGATCGGTCAGCGGCGCGCCGGTCAGCACCCCGGGCGGGAGCGCGGCGCGGAGCTGGCCGAGAATCAGCCGCTGCCAGTTCCGGTCGAGCGCGTCCTCGGGACAGCGGCTGTCGAAGATGACGCCGCTGCCCTCTTCCAGCGGTTCCAGCAGCAGATGCACCTCGGCGTAATGACGCAGGGGCTCAAAGTGGCCGATGCCGATGACAGGAGAAGCGATGGTCTCCTTATAGAGGACGCGGCCGTCGCGGATCGCCGCCTCCACGCCGAACCGTTCCAGAATCAAGCTTTTGATGATCTCGATCTGCACCTCACCCATAAGGCGGATGTGGATCTCCCGCAGCGTCTCGTCCCAGAGGACGTTCAGTTCGGGGATCTCATCCTCCAGACAGCGGAGCTTCGGCAAAAAGGCGGCGCTGTCGGTGCCGTCGGGGAGAACGAGACGGTAGTTGAGCACCGGTTCCAGCATCGGGTCGCGGCGGGCGGCGGCGCTGCCCAGCCCCATGCCGGGATACGTCGCCGTCAGGCCGCAAACGGCGGCGGCGTCCCCGGCGGAGACCGACTCCGCGGCGGTATACTTCTGTCCGGAATACAGCCGGATCTGACTGACCTTTTCCGTCAGCTCCGTTTCGTTCCGCTTCTCGGTGTAGGTCAGCGGCGCGCGAACGGCGAGCTCACCGCCGGTGACCTTTAAGAACGTCAGCCGGTTCCCCTTTTCGTCCCGGCCGATCTTATAGACGACGGCGCCGAAGGCTCCGCCGTCGGGAGCGGGGCGGGTATAATCATCCAAAGCGAGGAGCAGGTCATCGACACCATCCAGTTTCAGCCCCGACCCGAAAAAACAGGGAAAGAGGGCTTCCCTCGCGATCAGCGCCGCGGTGTCGTCGGCGGAGACGGTCTCCGTTTTCAGATAGCGTTCCAGCAGCAACTCATCGCTGAGGGCGATCTCCTCCGCGTCGGCCCCGCCGGTGAAATCGACACAGGACGGCGAGAGCTTCTGCCGGAGCTCCGCCAAAAGAGCGTCGCGGCTTTTCAGCGACAGATCCATCTTCGTGATAAAGAGGAACGTCGGCACGCGATAGCGCCGCAACAGCCGCCAGAGCGTCTCGGTGTGGGCCTGAACACCGTCGACGCCGCTGATGACGAGGACAGCGTAATCGAGAACGGCGAGGGCCCGCTCGGTCTCGGCGGAAAAATCGACGTGCCCCGGTGTGTCCAGCAGGGTCACGGCGGTGCCGCCGACTTCCAGCCGCGCCTGCTTCGAGAAGATCGTGATCCCCCGGGAGCGTTCCAGGGCGTGGGTATCGAGGAAGGAATCGCGGTGATCGACCCTCCCCAATTTTCTGATGATACCCGACTGAAACAGCAGCCCTTCGGCAAGCGTGGTCTTGCCGGCGTCCACGTGAGCCAAAAGACCGATGACGATTTTTTTCATAATACCAAAACTCCGTTTCTTCCTTCCAGTATAACAGGAAACGAAAAAAAACGCAAAAACAAAAATCGGAGCCGCTGTGAGCTCCGTTTTCGTTTATTCTTCCGTTTTTTCCCGCAGCGGCGTCGTTCGTTTCGCCACCGCGACGCTGATTTCCCAAAGGATCATCATCGGGAAGAAGAGCAGCAGCTGCGAAACGACGTCCGGCGGAGTGAGCACCGCGGCGAGAATGAGGAGCAGCACAATGACGTACTTCCTCGTTTTCACCAGCAGCGCCGGGCCGATGAGCCCCAGCTTCGTCAGGAGATAGACGGCCATCGGCATCTGAAAGACGAGGCCGAAAGGGACGATAAAGGCCATCAGAAAACTGACGTAGCGGCTGATGGTCAGCATCGCGTCGGCGGTGTCCATGCCGAAGGTAACAAAGAACCGCAGCGTGAACGGGAGCACCACAAAGTAGGCAAAGGCCACGCCGAGGATAAAGAGGAACAGCGACGCAAAAAAGCAGGCGCCGATGATCCGCCGCTCGTGGCGGTAGAGCGCCGGCGCGAGAAAGCGCCAGAAGTAAAAAGAAATAAAGGGAAACGCCGCCACAAAGGCCGCGATGAAGGCGACCTTTAGTTTGGTGGTCCAGACCTCGGCGATGGTGGTGTAGACGACGCTGAGGCCGAGATTGCGGATGTCCTTTAAAAAGAAATCCACCAGCGGGTCGTCAAAGAGCAGAAAGATCAGGACAAAAAAGGCGAGGAGCGTCACGACGGAGAGAATCAGCGTCTTCCGCAGTTCCGCGATGTGTTCCGATAAAGCCTGTTTCAACTCGGTATCCAAAAGACCACCTCACCTTCGTTGCCGCTTCGGCTCAGTTACGCTTTGTCTTCGCCGTCCTTTTCTTCCGTTCCGTTCTTCGCTTCTTCCTTTTGCTCCGCGCCGTCATCGGCGTGGACTTCCTCTTTGAACTCGCGGATGCCCTTCCCTAAGGACTTCCCGACGCCGGACAGCTTGGAGCCGCCGAAGATGATCAGCACCAAAACGATGATGAGGATGATTTCCCAGACACCAAATCTCATAGCGATAACCTCCTTTTCCTATCGGCGGAAGCGCTTTCCGCCGCGGCGAGGGATCAGTGAATGATGACCCTCGGTTCCTCATCGTGTTTGCCGTGGAAAATCGGCAGATTCTCAACACAAATGAGGTAGATGAACACCATCAGCGCCGCCAGCCCGACGACGAGACCGAGTTCCCCGAAGGAGGGGAAATAGGAACCGCCGGCGGAACGGGCCATGCCGATGAAGATGAAATTGAAACGGTTCAGCAAAATCCCGGCGACGCCGCAGACGGCGGCGGCCCGCTGCGCCGCGTCCTCACGGATGAAGGGCGAGAACGCCAGCAGCACCGGAACGACGGAACCGACGATGATTTCGGCCAGGAACATGTTGCCTTCCAGATGACCGGAGAAGACCTCGCCCCAAACGCCGCGGACCGAGAGATCCACGATCTTGATCACGAGGTTCACCGCCATCACCGCCGCGGCGACGCGCAGGATGCCGGCGGTCATTTCGTTGTCGCGGCCTTCCCGCAGATAGCGGTTGGTGACGCGGTATTCCAGAACGATGAAGCAAAGACCGCCGTAAAAAGCGGAGATCAGACAGTTCCAGGGCAGCACCTGCGACGACCAGATGGCGTTCAGCTTCGCCGGCATCGCCAGATAGATCGCGCCCAGAGCCGCTTCCTGACCGAAGGGCAGAACGCAGGCGACAAGGAAAACAAAGGGCATGACATAACCGGCATAGCGGCGGAACGCGGGCAGATAATGATCGAGCCAGACCTCCCCGGCCTCGGCCAGCTGAACAAGAAAATACAGCGTCAGACAGATAAAGACCTCATACAGCGGGGATGTCCAGGCAAAAGAGATGAATACCCAATAGAAATTATCCCAGCGCCCGATCTCAACAAAGAGGATCAGGAACACCAGCAGATAGCAGAGCAGGGAGACGAAGAGCGCCCGCCGCGCCAGGGGCCTGTATTTCTCGATATGGAGCACGTGAGTAAGGATACCGACGGCGAAGCCGCAGGAACCCAAAGCGCTGAGGAACAGATCACAGTAGATCCAGAACCCCCAGGGCCATTCGTCGGAAAGATGCGTCGCCGCGCCGAGGCCGTTGATCAGCCGATAGACCATGATGGCCAGGCCGCAGCAGCCCAGAGCCAAAAGGATGACGCGACCGCAGGTAAAACGGATGCAGGCCTTGTCGTTCAGGCGAAGATTGTAATCAAACATCGTCCTCGCCTCCTTCCCGCTGCCGCTGTTCGTTTTCGATCTTCACGCGGCGTTTCGTATACAGTCCCAA
>CADBQN010000055.1 GCA_902796855.1 uncultured Bacillota bacterium
TTCACCGGCAACAAGTTCGAGTTCCGCATGGTGGGCTCCGCCGACAGCATCGCCTGTGCCAACATCATGCTCAACAGCGCCGTGGCGGAATCGCTGAAGATCTACGCCGACCGGCTGGAGCACGCCGAAAACTTTGACGGCGCCCTCCACGAAATGATCAAAAAGACCATCAAAGACCACAAGCGGATCATCTTCAACGGCAACGGCTACGACGACGAATGGATCAAAGAAGCCACCGAAGTCCGCGGCCTCCTCAACTATCGGACGACGCCGGACTGCATGCCGCACCTGCTGGACGAAAAGAACGTCCGCATGCTCCTCGCCCACGAGGTCTTCACCGAAGCGGAGCTGAGGTCCCGCTGCGAGATCATGACGGACAACTACTGCAAGACCATCCGCATCGAGGCGCTGACCATGATCAACATGGCCCGCAAGGACATCCTCCCGGCGGTGACGAAGTACGCCGCGTCGGTGGCGCGCGCCGCGGCGGCAAAGCGGAGCATCGATCCGGAACTCGGCTGCGCCTACGAAAAGAACGCCCTGAAAAAGCTGGACTGCCTCGCGGAGCAGATCTCCGAAAAGACCGAGGCTCTCGACGGCGCCATGATCCGTCTCGACGACATGGCGGATATCTTCGCCGAGGCGAATTACATCCGTGACGAGGTGCTCCTCAAAATGAGCGAGCTCCGCTCCGTCTGCGACGAGGCCGAATTCGTCACCGCCGGGGAGGATTGGCCTTTCCCCACCTACGGCAGGCTCCTCTACGGCGTGATGTAACAGGCTGCGGGCCGAAACAGAATAAAACGCCCCTTCTCCCGGCGCTGTCCGCCGGGGGAGGGGCATTTTTTTTTCGTTATGTTTCTGAAGCCGCGCCGTCCTCCTCCGGCTCTTTTCGCGGCTCCGCCATGATTGTCGTCTGCTCAAAGTAGATGACCATGCCGGGCTTCGCGCCGTTGGGCTTTTTCACGTGGCGGACTTCGGTATAGTCCACCGGCACTTTCGCCGCGTTCCTCGCCTTGCTGTGGTAGGCGGCGTAACCCGCGGCGCGGACGATGACTTCCTCGGGGATCTCGCCGCCGTTCCGGCTGATGATGACGTGGCTGCCGGGGATGTCCTTGGTGTGGAGCCAGAGATCGTCCTTTTTGGCGCTGTTCAGCGTCAGGCGGTCGTTCTGGCGGTTGTTGCGGCCGATGCGGATCGTGTGCCCCAGATACGCCGTCTCAATGGGCGGCAGGGGCCTTTCGCCCCGGCGCTTTTTGCCGCCTTTCCGCTCTTTCAGATAACCGCTCTGGGCCAGCTCCCGGCGGATCTCCTCCAGGTCGCTGTCGTCGGCGGCCTCTTCCGTCTCAAAGCAGAGGGTCTCCAGATAGGCCAGGTCTTCCTCGTTCTTGGCCAGGTGCTCCCGAATGGCGTTCCGCGACTGTTTCGCTTTGTTGTAGCGCTTAAAGTAGTGGCCGGCGTTCTCCGCCGCGGTCAGCTCCCGTTTCAGCGGGATGGTGATCTCCTCGCCGTCAGCGTAGAAATTCTCCAGCGTCACGTCTTCGGCGTGGTCGGCCACGCGGTACAGATTGGCGCTGAGGAGTTCGCCGTAGAGGCGGTATTTTTCCCCGTCGATGGCGCGGCCCAGCTCGGCGCGGCGCTTTTCCGCCTTTTTCGCCGTTTTGTCCCGGTGGTGGGTCACGACCCTGAGGAGGGACGATTTTTTGGAGGCGAAGACGTTCTCCCGCTCCTTCGCGCCGAAATAGCTGTCGAGGAGGGCGCTGAGATCGGCAAAGGCGATCCGTTCCGACTCATAGCGGCGCAGGGGCTGATCGTAAAAATCCACGGTCTTCCCGTTTTTGCGGCAGAGCGTCGGGGCGGTGTCCCCCTCGATGATCCCCTTCATTTGGGTGTAGAGCGCGCGGAGCTCATAGCTGCCGGCCTCTTCCAGCAGAAGCGTTTCGTCGATGTTGCTCCGGTAGACGATCTCCGCGGCGGTGGAAGGGGAGATCCCCTCCAGAGAGCGGAGCATTGCCTTGTCCAAGGTTACGGCGAGGTCGCCGTCGAGGAGGACTTCACCGAATTCCTCCTCGGTCAGGAAGAGGGGATTGGTCTTGCCCGTCGGCGGCGGCGCGATGTAGGGCTCCTTCGGGAGCACGCGGCGATAGCGGGAAACGCCGTTTCCATAGGGCTTGACGGCGGCGAGGATCGTCATCGTATCGTCGCAGAGGATGATGTTGCTGTGCTTCCCCATGATCTCGACGATCAGGTGAAAGGAACGGATGTCGCCGATGTCGTCCCTGGCCTCGACGGTGATGTCGGCGACGCGGTCCAGCCCCATCTGGCTGACGCCGGTGACGCGGCCGCCCTCGATGTGCTTGCGCAGCACCATGGCGAAGAGCGGCGGCTGGGCCGGGTTGTCAAAGGAACGCTCCGTCAGGTGGAGCCGGGCGTTCTGGGGATGCGCCGAAAGCAGCAGCGCGCAGCCGCCGCGGCGGTGGCTGTTCAGCTTCAGCGTCACGGTGTGGCGGTCCGGCTGATGCACGCGGTTGATTTTGGCGTCGTCGAGATCGTCGGCGAGTTCCGTCAGTATCCTGTTTAAAAAAAGTCCGTCCAGAGCCATGATGATCCTCCTTCGTTCCGTCTATTATATCACGAAAAATCCCAAAAGTCACCTTCCTGTCATTCTTTTCCGGCGGCGGACATAGGGTAAAAGGACAGGAAAGGGGGGACGTGTTATGTGGTATCAGCGCTCTGCCGAAGAGGTGGAAAAAGCCCTTGGAACCAGCGGTGAGCGGGGGCTCACTCCCTGGGAGCACGACCATCGGCTCGAGGAGAACGGGCCCAACACGTTAAAAAAAGAAAAAAAGCAGGCAAAGACCGTCATCTTTCTGCGCCAGTTCGCGGATTTCATGGTCATCGTCCTGATGGCCGCCGCCGTCGTTTCCGCCTTTTTGGGGGAGACCGCCGACGCCCTGATGATCGTCGCCATCATCGTCCTCAACAGCGTCCTCGGCTTTGTCCAGGAGTATAAGGCCGAACGCTCCCTCGAGGCGCTGAAAAAGATCACCGAGGACGAGGCCAGGGTCATCATCGGCGGCAGATTGGCGGTGAAAAAAGCGGCGGAGCTCGTCGTCGGCGACGTCGTTCTGCTGGAGGCCGGCGCCAAAGTCCCGGCGGACCTGCGCCTCGTCGAAAGCCGCCGCCTCACCGTCGACGAATCGATCCTCACCGGGGAATCCCGTGACGTCGCCAAAACGGCGGAGCCCCTGAAAGGGGAGGATCTCGCCCTCGGTGAAAGGACGAACATGGCGTTCAGCGGCACCGTCGTCACCGGCGGCCGCGGCCGCGGCGTCGTCACCGCCGCGGGGATGGATACGGAGCTCGGCAAAATCGCCTCCCTCCTCGAAAGCGGCGAACGGGAGCTGACGCCCCTGCAAAAGCAGCTGAAACAGCTGGGCAAAGCGCTGATCGCCGTCTGCTCCCTCGTCTGCGTCGTCGTGGCGCTGGCCGGGTTCCTTTTGGGCGGCGACGTCTATACGATGATCCTCACCGGCGTCAGCCTCGGCGTGGCGTCGATCCCCGAGGGGCTGCCCATCGTCGTCACCGTCTGCCTCGCTCTGGGCGTTCGCCGTCTCGCCCGGGTCAGCGCAGTCGTGCGCCGTCTGCCCTCGGTGGAGACCCTCGGCTGCGTCACCTGCATCTGCGCCGACAAGACCGGGACGCTGACGAAGAACCGCATGGAGACGAAAAAATTCTACGCCGACGGGCGGTGGCACGATGTTCCGTCTTTCACCAAAACGACCGCCGCGGCCGATACCTGTTTCATCATCGCCGGCTGCAACAGTTTATATAAGGAAGGGAACGGCTGGTACGGCGACCCCACCGAACGCGCTTTGATGGAAGCCGCGGCGAAATGCGGTGCTCCCGATGGGGATATCGTCAGGGAAGACGAGATCGCCTTCGACTCCGACCGCAAGCTGATGAGTGTCCTCTGCCGCCGGGACGGCGCTTTGGTCAGCCTCGTCAAGGGTGCTCCCGACCGCGTTCTTCGCCGCTGCGCGCGGATCCGGGAGAACGGCGTCGATCTGCCTCTCACCGAACGGGAGCGGGAGCGTATCACCGCTGCCGCCGCCGAGGCGAGCCGCGGCGGTTTCCGCGTCCTCGGTCTGGCCCTGCGGGAGGACGCCGCCTCTCCCCGGCAGATGGAAACGGAGCTCACCTTCGTTTCCCTGGCGGCCATCAGTGATCCCCTCCGGGAGGACGCCGCCGCGTCCCTCGCCGCCGCCGCCGGAGCCGGGGTGCGGAGCATTATGATCACCGGTGATCAGCGGGGCACCGCCTTTGCCGTCGGCCGGGAGCTCGGCATCGCCGCGGCCGAGGAAGACGTCCTCACCGCCGCCGACCTCGCGGCGCTCAGCGACGGCGATCTCGCCGCGAAGCTGAAAAAGACGTCGGTCATCGCCGGGGTCTCCCCCGCCGATAAGATGCGCGTCGTCTCCGTGCTGCGCCGAAACGGCGAGGTCTGCGCCATGACCGGCGACGGCGTCAACGACGCTCCCGCCCTGCGTGAGGCCGATATCGGCATCGCCATGGGCAAAAAAGGCACCGACGTGACGAAGGCCGCCGCCGACTTCATCCTCGCCGACGACAACTTTGCCACCATCGTCGAGGCCATCCGTCAGGGGCGCGGCATCTACGACAACATCCGCCGCTCCATCCGCTATCTGCTCTCCTCCAACCTCGGGGAGATCCTGGTGATGCTCTTTTCGGTGCTGCTCTGCTTTCCGCTGCCTCTGCTGCCGCTGCAGATCCTCTGGATCAACCTCGTCACCGACGGCCTTCCCGCGCTGGCGCTGGCCATGGAACCGCCGGAAGACGGCCTGATGCGCCGTCCGCCCCGGCCGCCGCGGTCAAAATTCCTCGATCCGGCCTTTGCCGGCGGCATCCTGCTGCGCGGCTCTGTCATCGGCGTCCTCTGCTTCGCCGCTTTCTGCGCCGGGATCCTGCTGGACAGCGATATCGACGCCGCCCGGACGATGGCCTTCAATGCCCTCGTCATCTCGCAGCTGCTCTATGTCTTCGACTGCCGCGGCGGCGAGGGGCGCTTTGGCGGCGGCCGCTTCTTTTCCAACCGCTTTCTGTGGTCGGTGATCCTCGTTTCTTTGGCGCTCCAGGGGGCGGTGCTCTATTCGCCGCTGATTTCGCCGTTTTTCGGCGCGGTGCCGCTTTCGCCGCGGGACCTCCTGCTCACCGTCGCCATTTCGGTTCTGCCCTCGCTTTTTTCGGCGCTGCGCGCCGTGTTTTCGAAAAGAAAATAAAAAATCTTTTGAAAAAAGCAGGATTTATCGTTGTTTTATTGAAAAATTTATGGTATAATTTTTGCCGAATGGTCAGAGAGGTAACGTGTCTTGGTTAGAAGTATGACAGGCTACGGCCGCGAAACAGCAGAATCGGAAAACTGGTCGGTAACGGTGGAGATGAAGAGCGTCAACAACCGCTATCTTGACCTTTCGATCAAGATGCCGAAACCGTACTACTCTCTCGAAGACGCCATCAAAAAAGAGATCGGCGGCGTACTCCGCCGCGGTCACGTCGATGTCTACGTCACCGTGGACGAAATCGGCGAGACGAAACCGTCCATTGCCGTGGATACGGCTTTGGCGAAAGAATACTGCCGCGCCATCCGCGAGATCGCCGCGGCGGTGGATCTTCCTTATCAGGTAAGTTTAAAGGAAATTGCCTCGTATAGCGGGGTTTTGACCGCTCAGAAAGAAGAAAGTGATCTTGACGAGCTTTGGGAAACCATGGTGATCGCCGTCAGAGGGAGCTTAAAGCAGCTCTTTGACATGCGCGTCATCGAAGGTGAGAAATTAGCGGCGGATATCGCGAGCCGCATGCATATATTAGCCGAAATCCGGAAAAAGATCGCCGTCAGGAGCCCCCTTGTCGTCGCCGACTATCGGGAAAAACTGACGAACCGCATGGCGGAAATTCTCGGTGAGGTTGAAATCGACTGGGATAAAATCCTCAGTGAAGCGGCGTTCTTCGCCGACAAAGCCGACATCGCCGAAGAGCTGGCCCGGCTGCTCAGCCATTTTGAGCAGTTCGGCGCCGACCTCGCCAAGGACGAGCCCGTCGGCCGCAAGCTGGACTTTATCCTTCAGGAGATCAACCGTGAGGTCAATACGATCGGTTCCAAAGCGAACGACACGGAAATCAGCCACCTGGTCATCGAGGCCAAGGGCGAGCTGGAAAAGATCAGAGAGCAAGTTCAAAACTTCGAATAACGAAGAAAAATAATAACGTCTGTCTTACTGGCGTATTTTCGTCAGTTGCCGGCGGCGTTTTGCCGCCGGAAATATAAATATATATTCAATGGAGGATGTTACTATGGCAGTTCCGAATTTATCGAAGGAAGAAAGAGCCAAGGCTCTTGCGAAAGCGCAGGAAATGCGCACCAAACGAATGGAATTAAGAAAAGAGCTCAAAGCCGGCAAAATCTCTTTGGCCGACGTTTTAAAGAGAGATGACGAGATCATCTCCAGAATGAAGGTCAAATATCTGCTGGAATCTCTGCCCAACGTCGGCAAAATTACCGCCGTTTCCATCATGGAAGAAATCGGTATCAACGAATCCAGACGCGTTCAGGGTCTGGGCAAGCGCCAAAAGGCTTTGCTCCTGGAAAAACTGGGCTGAAGCCAAAGAATCGCGAAATGGTTTTTCATCGTTAAAAAAGGCTCTCCGTCGTTTTGGACGGGCCTTGGGAAACGTTTCAGCGCGTTTTGACATATACCGTCTTCTTCCCCGCGGAAAGCATGAGCCGAAAACGCGGCGGTTATTAGACCCCATTCCTTTCGTTGAGGGCAAAGGACTTTCCGTGGATCCCTTTTCCACAGAGGTATTATTGAGGAAGTGGATTAAAAATGAAGTCTAAAGGACTCCTTTTTGTCATATCTGGTCCTTCCGGTGTCGGCAAGGGAAGCGTCTGCGCCAAATTGTTGGCGGAAGAGAGCAATCTCCGGCTTTCCGTTTCCGATACGACGCGCGCCCCGCGGGAAGGCGAAAAAAACGGCATTGATTATTCCTTTATTACCAAGGAACAGTTTCTTACCAACGTGAAAAACGACGCCTATCTCGAATGGGCGGAAGTCTATGGAAATTTCTACGGCACCCCAAAGGAGGCCGTGGAAAGAAACATTCAAACAGGTACAGATACGCTCCTTGAGATCGACACTCAAGGAGCTTCTCTTATTAAGGAAAAACGCCCCGACGGCATTTTCATCTTCATCGCGCCGCCCGATTATTCCACGCTGGAATCGCGGCTGAGAGGGAGGAACACCGACAGCGAGGAGACCATCCTGAAACGGCTGAAACAGTTTGAGGAAGAGATCCGCCGCATGCCGATGTACGATTACGTCGTCGTCAACGACGACCTCGACGGCGCCGCCGCCAAGGTACGCGCCATCATCGTCGGGGAACACCAGCGCTTCGCGAATACGACCGTATTCGCCGATCTTTTTTCGGAGGATGATAAATTATGATGGTTGAACCCGGTATGGACGTACTGCTCGATAAAGTCGATTCCAAGTATACGCTGGTCGCGGTCAGCTCCAAGAGAGCGCGGGCCGTCATGAGAAAGGATAACTACGGTCTGGAAAACCCTGTTACCGTCGCTCTCCAGCAGATCGCCGAAGGCAAGGTGACCTGGCGGCGCGAGGAAGAAGAAGCCTCCGGGGAGGAAACGAATGACTGAGAAAAAGACGATTGTTATCGGCGTTACCGGTGGCATCGCGGCGTATAAAGTCACGGATCTCGTCAGCCGTTTAAAAAAACGCGGCTTCGAGGTGGAAGTGATGATGACCGAGGCGGCGCAGGAGCTTGTGGCGCCTCTTACTTTTCGTGTCATCTCCGGCCGGCCGGTGCGTCTCGATCTCTTTGACGAGTCCGAAGGCGATCCCGCCGAGGTGGAGCACATCGCCATCGCCGACCGCGCCGACCTCATCGTCATCGTTCCCGCCACCGCCAATATCATGGCCAAAGCCGCCGCCGGCATCGCCGATGATCTCGTTTCCACGGTGATCCTCGCCGCCGACAGCCCCGTGCTCTATTTCCCGGCGATGAACACGCGGATGTGGGAGCATCCCGCCACCCAAAACAGCGTCGCCGTTCTCCGGGAGCGCGGCTTCAAGGTCGTCGATCCCGCCGAGGGCCGCCTCGCCTGCGGCACCGTGGGCCGGGGGCGCCTTCCGGACATTGAGACGCTGGAAGAAAAGATCCTCGCCGTTATGGCGGAGAGCGAAAGGGAGCGGGATTACGCCGGGAAAACGGTGCTGATCACCGCCGGCCCCACCGAGGAGCCCATCGACCCGGTGCGCTGCATCACCAATCACAGCAGCGGCAAAATGGGCTGCGCCCTCGCCAAGGCGGCGCTCCGCCGCGGCGCCGAGGTGCACCTCGTCTGCGGCCCGATCCGCGTCGATCCTCCCGCCGGCGTCCGCGTCTATCCGGTGCGCACGGCGCTGGAAATGAAAGCGCAGACGGAAGCGCTGTACGACGCAGCGGACGTCACGATCATGGCGGCGGCCGTCGCCGACTATCGGGTGAAAGACGCCGCCGCTCAGAAGATCAAAAAAGATGGGAGCACGCTCACGCTGGAGCTCACGCCCAACCCCGATATCCTCGCTTCCCTCGGCGAAAGGAAGCACGGCGTCCTCGTGGGCTTTGCCGCCGAGACGGAGCGCCTGGCGGAGAACGCCCGGCGGAAGCTGGAGCAAAAACATGTCGATATGATCGTCGCCAACGACGTTTCGCCGGCCAGCGGCGTCTTCGGCGGCGATACCAATACCGTGGCGATCTTTCGGAAGAACGGTGCCACGGACTGTCCGAAAATGACGAAAGAAGCTTTGGCCGATGTCATTCTCGATGAAATCAAGAATTTGGAGGAAACGAAGGAATGAAGAAACTAATCACATCCGAATCCGTGACCGAGGGGCATCCCGATAAGATCTGCGACCTCATCGCCGACAGCATCCTTGACGCGATCCTCACCGAGGATCCCTACGCCAGAGTCGCCTGCGAAGTCGTCGTCAGCACCGGTCTGATCCTCGTCACCGGGGAAATCACCACCGAATGCTACGTCGATATCCCCCGCGTCGCCAGGGACACCGTCCTCGACATCGGCTATACCCGGGCAAAATACGGTTTCGACGGCGAGACCTGCGCCGTGCTCTCGTCCATCAAGGAGCAGAGCCCCGACATCGCCATGGGCGTGGACAGCTCCGCCGACGATGAGTCCACCGGCGCCGGCGACCAGGGCATGATGTACGGCTATGCCACCGATGAGACGGAAGAGCTGATGCCGATGCCCATCGTTCTGGCCCACCGTTTGACCAAGCGCCTGGCCGAAGTCCGCAAAACGGAGGTGCTCCCGTATCTCCGTCCCGACGGCAAGAGCCAGGTCACCGTGGAATACGAGGACGGCAAAGCGAAACGCGTCGATACCGTCGTCATCTCCACCCAGCATGACGACAACATCGACCACGACGATCTGGCCCGGGACATCATCGAGAACGTCATCAAGGCGGTGCTCCCGGCGGAGCTCCTCGATGAAAAGACCATCTATCATGTCAATCCCACCGGCCGCTTCGTCATCGGCGGCCCCCAGGGCGACGCCGGTGTCACCGGCCGCAAGATCATCGTCGATACCTACGGCGGCGTCGGCCGCCACGGCGGCGGCGCCTTCTCCGGCAAGGATCCCACAAAGGTGGACCGCTCCGCCTGCTACGCCGCGCGCTACGTCGCCAAGAACATCGTCGCCGCCGGTCTCGCCAACAAGTGCGAAGTACAGGTCTCCTACGCCATCGGCGTGGCCAACCCCGTTTCCGTCATGGTGGATACCTTCGGCACCGGCAAGCTCCCCGACGACGAGATCATTGCCCTGATCCGGGAGCATTTTGATCTCCGTCCCACCGCCATCATCCATCAGTTCGGTCTGCGCCGTCCCATCTACCGTCAGGTCGCCGCCTACGGCCATTTCGGCAGGAACGATCTCGATCTGCCCTGGGAAAAGACGGACAAAGCGGAGCTTCTCGCCGGATATCTGAAATAACGCCTTTTAAAAGGAATCTCTGCGGAGGTTCCTTTTTTCTTTCCGCGTTTCGGCGTTTTCGCGTTTTGCGTTGATTTTTCCGTTCGTTTCTGGTACAATGGGAGGGCATTGATGGGGGTGCGCTCTTGAAGAGATGTGTTTTGATAGTGCCCGCCTTTGAGCCGCGAAAGAATTTTCCCGACTTCATCGACGAGCTGAACGAACTTCATATCGGTCCCATCGTCGTCGTCGACGACGGCAGCGGCAGCAAATGCCGCCGCCTGTTCCGCGCCGTGGCGGAAAAGGAGAACTGCACCGTTCTCTATCACGAAAAAAACCGCGGTAAGGGCGCCGCTTTCAAAACGGCGATGCGCTGGACCCTCGATCATTTCATCGCCATCAAGGGGGTCATCACCGTCGACTGCGACGGCCAGCACCGTCCCGAGGATGTCCGCGCCGTCTACGAGCGGCTGCTCTCTTCCCCCGCCGATCACCTCGTTCTCGGCGTTCGCTCCTTTGAGGGAGAGGGGACGCCGGAGCTGAGCCGCACCGGCAACCGGATTTCGTCCTCGGTGATGAAGGCGCTGTACAGCATCGACCTGACGGACACCCAAACGGGGCTCCGCGGCTTCCACTACGACATGCTCCCGTGGCTCCTCACCGTCCGCGGGGAGCACTACGATTACGAGCTCAACGTGCTGATCGAAGCCAAAAAGCAGGGCTATTCCTTTTCCCTGGTGGATATCGCCACGGTCTATTTCCGCGGCAACATCGACAGCCACTACCGTCCCTTTGCCGATTCGCTGCACATCGCCAGGATCATGGCCAAGGGGATCCTGCGCTATTTCGCCTCGTCGCTGACGGCGACGGGCCTGGATATCCTCCTCTTCACGCTGATGACGAAGCTCGTCTTCGCTCAGCTGCCGCTGTCGTCCCGGCTGCTGCTGGGGACGCTGATCGCCCGTATCTTCTCGTCCCTGCTGAACTACACCATCAACCGCCGCATCGTCTTTTCCCAGGACACCCGCTTTTACCCGACGATGTTCCGGTTCTACACGCTGTGGGTCTGTCAGGTGTCCGTCTCCTACGGTCTCGTTCTGGCCTTCACGGCGCTGACCGGTTTCGACGAGGTCTTTGTGAAGCTCTGTGTCGACGCCGTCCTGGCGCTCTTCAGCTATCAGGTGCAGATGCGCTGGGTCTTTAAGAACCCCAACCACGAGATCAAACGCGATTGACAAAACCGCCTGTCAGAGGCGGTTTTTTTGTGCTCCCGCCACGGAATGCGCCGCCGCCGCTTTTTTCCCTTCTTTTTCGCCGAAAGCGCCGTGTTTCCCCTTGTCCTTGCGGGTTTTATGTGGTATAATTTTAGATTATGATGGGAGGAAAGGCCAATGCGCGACATTCCGGAACTGGCTCCGTTAAAAGAGAAAATTGCGCGTTATAACGGCGACTGCGACTGGCCGCTGATCGTCGACGCCTATCTTTTCGCCAAAGAGGCCCACGACGGTCAAAAACGCCATTCCGGCGAGGACTACATCACCCATCCGCTCTCCGTTGCCGAGATCCTCACCGAGGTGGACGCCGACGATAAGACGATCATCGCCGGCATCCTCCACGACGTCGTCGAGGATACGGAGCACACCATAGAGGAAGTGGAAGCGCGCTTCGGCCATGATGTGGCCGTCCTCACCGAGGGCGTGACGAAACTCGGCAAAGTCAAAGGGCGCACCAAATCGGAGCAGAAGATGGAGAACATCCGCAAGATGATCCTGGCCATGGCCACGGACATCCGCGTCATCATCGTCAAGCTGGCGGACCGCCTCCACAACATGCGGACGCTCCGCTTCCACAGCTCCGACAGCAAGCGCCGGGCCATCGCCAGGGAAACGCTGGATCTCTACACGCCCCTCGCCAACCGCCTCGGGGTGTTCCAGTTCAAGTGGGAGCTGGAGGATCTGGCCTTAAAAACGCTGGAACCGCAGATCTACCGCCGCCTCCTCGCCGAGCTGGCCTCCACCCGTGATACCCGTCAGGCCTATATCGACGATTTCATCGCCCGCCTCGGCCCCAAGCTTCGGGAGGGGGGCATCGACTACGTGGAGATGTACGGCCGCACAAAGAACCTGTACAGCATCTACCGCAAGATGCTCCGGCAGAACAAGGACCTCTCCCAGATCTACGACGTCCTCGCCATCCGGGTCATCGTCCGCAGCGTCGCCGAGTGCTACGGCGTCCTCGGCATCGTCCACTCCATGTGCGTGCCGGTGCCGGGCCGCTTCAAGGACTACATCGCCATGCCGAAGCAGAACATGTATCAGTCGATCCACACGACGATCATCAGCCCCAACGGCAAACCGCTGGAAGTCCAGATCCGCACCGAGGAAATGCACCACGTCGCCGAATACGGCATCGCCGCCCACTGGCAGTATAAGGAAGGGAAGACCAACGTCAAGCCCGACCAGAAGCTGGCCTGGCTCCGTCAGATGCTCGACTGGCAGAAGGAAGTCAAAGACGCCGACGAGTTCATGGCCTCGATGAAGTACGATCTTGAGGATTCTCTCGTCTACGTCTTCACTCCGAAAGGGGATATCTACGAGCTGCCTTACGGCTCCGTGCCCCTGGATTTCGCCTACCGCGTCCACACCGAAGTCGGTCACAAGGCCATCGGCGCCCGCTGCAACGGCAAGATGGTGACCTTCGACTACGTGCTCCAGAACGGCGACATCATCGAGATCATCACCGCCAAGACCGGCAAGCCCAGCCGCGACTGGCTCAAAATCGTCAAAACGCCCCAGGCGCGGAACAAGATCCGCAGCTGGTTCCGGAAGGAGCAGCGGGAAGAAGGCGTCGCCCGGGGCAGGGAAATCTACGAACGGGAAGTCAAAGCCTACGGCGACACGATGTCCGCCTATCTGAAAAGCGACGGTCTCGCCTCGCTGCTGAAAAAGTATAATTTTGCCAGCGCGGAAAATTTCTTTCAGGCCATCGGCGAGAACCACCTCACCATCAACGCCGTCATCAACGGCATCAAAGAGGAGATCCGTTACGAGGAACCGAAGACAGCGCCGATGCTCCGCCCCTATACCGAAAACAAGGGCCACCACGGCATCGTCGTCAAAGGCGCCGACAACGTCAAAATCAAATTCGGCCGCTGCTGCAACCCCCTTCCCGGCGACCCCGTCATCGGCTACATCACCCGCGGCGCCGGCATCACCGTCCACCGCAAAGACTGCGTCAACGTCGGCCCCGCCGCCGATAAAAACCGCCTCATCCCCGTCGAGTGGGAAGAGGTCTACAACACCAATTTCCAGGCCGAGATCAACGTCGTCGCCATGGACCGCGACCATCTCACCATGGACATCATGACCGCCATCAGCGACACGAAAACGACCATCAACACCGTGTTCGCCCGTTCCATGAAAGACGGCAGCGCCGTCGTCAACGTGAAGATGGAAGTAAAGAGCAACAGCCACTTTGAATATATCTGCAACAAGATCCGGCGGATCAAGGGTGTCATGGAGGTACGCCGTGTCATCCATTCAGGAAGCCGCTGAGCACCCTCTGCGCGGCGAAATCGTCTGCCGCCGACTCGGGGCAACCTGATGGGTTAGCCCCGATCCGTCGTCAGCCGAGTTTCACCCCGCATAGGGCACTGATCGGCTCCCTGAACACGTTGTACGTATCTATATTTGTTATTACTTTAAAACAGGTTCGTATGTGTTTAGTCTTATGCTGAGCACCCTCTGCGCGGCGAAATCGCCGTTCCGCGACTCAGGGCAGCCCGGTGGGTCAGCCCCGATCCGCGGCCCGTCGGGTTTCGCTCCGCGTAGGGCAGGGATCGGCTTCCTGACTTGTATATATGTTGTAACTTTAAAACCGTTTTGAATGTGCTTATGATCGCCGGAGAGATACGGTGCTCCCGTGCTCCCGGTGAATGTGAAATAAAAGGGAAGAGATGAGGACAGGATATGAGAATCGTGATACAGCGGGTGCGTTCCGCCTCGGTGACCTCCGAGGGGCGTCCCGCCGGCGCCATCGGGCCGGGGCTCCTTCTCTATATCGGCGTCGCCGCCGGTGACGGCGAGACCGACGTAAAGCGCGCCGCTGACAAGATCCCGGCGCTGCGGATTTTCCCCGACGCGGAAGGGAAGATGAACCGCTCCCTTCTCGACGTCGGCGGTGAGATCCTCGCCGTGTCCCAGTTTACCCTCTTGGGCGACTGCGCCCACGGCCGCCGTCCCGGCTTTTCCGGCGCCGAAGCGCCCGACCGGGCCGAAGCCCTCTATCTCTCCCTTGTGGATACTTGGAAACAGCGGGGCGTGCCCGTGGCAACCGGCGTCTTCCGTACGGATATGGACGTATCGTCGGTGAACTGGGGGCCCGTTACCTTTTTGTATGAAACCAGATAATCAGGAGGAAACGATGGAAGTTTACCGCATGGAAGTCTCCCCCCTCGCCACCAACTGCTACCTCGCCTTCGACGGGGAAACAAAGGACGGCATTGTCATCGATCCCGGCGGCGACGCAGACCGGATCGAAAAGGCCATCGACGCCAAAGGCGTCAACGTCGTCGCCATCATCAACACCCACGGCCATTGGGACCACATCGGCGCCAACGGTGAGATCAAGGCAAAGACCGGCGCTCCGGTCTATATCCACACCGATGACGCCGTCTATCTGACGGACCCGGCGCTGAACATCAGCGGCATGGTCGGTGTCCGCGGCGCCGGCGCCGCCGCCGACGGCCTGCTGAACGAAGGCGATACCGTCCGTTTCGGCCGCTGCTCTCTCCGGGTGATCCACACCCCGGGGCACACTCCCGGCGGCGTCTCCCTCTATGGGGAAGGCGCGCTGTTCAGCGGCGACACTCTCTTTTTCCGCTCCATCGGCCGGAGCGACCTCCCCGGCGGCGACTATCAGGCGCTGATACGGAGCGTCCGGGAAAAGCTCTTCGTCCTCGACGACGATACCGTCGTCTATACCGGCCACGGCATCCCCACCCGGATTGGCGACGAAAAGAGCGGCAACCCCTTTGTGCGTTAAAGTTTTCGGATATATAAGGAAAGAACCATGACCATCACCAGGCCGAAAGGCACCAACGATTTTCTGCCCGCCGATACGGCGAAATGGCAGTATGTAGAAGCGATCCTCCGGGATATGGCCCGGAAATACGGATTTGAGGAAATCCGCACGCCGATCTTCGAGTCGACGGAGCTCTTCCTCCGCGGCGTCGGCGAGACGACGGATATCGTCAACAAAGAAATGTATACCTTCCTCGACAAAGGCGGCCGCAGCGTCACGCTGCGCCCCGAGGGAACGGCCTCCACGGCGCGGGCCTTCATCGAGCATAAAATGCACGGCCAGCCCCTGCCGGTCAAGCTCTGTTATATGGGGCCGATGTTCCGTTACGAGCGCCCCCAAAAGGGGCGGTTCCGCCAGTTCCACCAGTTCGGCATCGAGGTCTTCGGCTCCGAGGACGCCGCCGTGGACAGCGAGATCATCGCCTTTGCCATGGATTTTTACCGCAGACTGGGGCTGACCGGCCTCAAAGTCCGCTTAAACAGCGTCGGCTGTCCCAAATGCCGGGCGGAGCACAAGGCGAAGCTCCAGGAAATGCTCCGTCCCCGTCTCGGCGAGATGTGCTCCGACTGCCGCGAACGGTTTGAGAAGAACCCGCTCAGGATCTTCGACTGCAAAAATGAGAAGTGCCAGAGCCTCATCGCCGACGCGCCGTCGATCACCGACTGCCTCTGCGAGGAGTGCCAAAGCCACTTTGAGGAAGTAAAATCCTATCTCGACGAAGCCGGGATCCCCTATGAGCTCGATCCCCGCCTCGTCCGCGGTCTCGATTACTATACAAAGACCGCCTTTGAAATCATCCTCTCGGAAATCGGCGCTCAAAGCGCTATCTGCGGCGGCGGCCGCTACGACGGTCTTATTGCCGACATCGGCGGCGGGAGCATGCCCGGCGTCGGTTTCGCCCTCGGCATGGAGCGGGTCTTCGCCGCGCTGGACGCTGCCGGCATCGTGCTCCCCACCGCCCGGGGGCTCGACGTGTACTGTGCCGCCCTCGGCGAAAAGGCCCGGAAAGCGGCGTTTTCCTGGGTCATCGGTCTCCGCGGCGAGGGGATCTCCGCCGAGATGGATCACATGGGCAAGAGCTTTAAAGCGCAGATGAAAGCCGCCGACCGCGCCAACGCCGCCTTTGTGGTGATCTGCGGCGACGACGAATTGGCAAAGAATGAAATCATCATTAAAAATATGACCGATTCCGCCCAAAATACGGTGGAACGGGAAAATGTCATCAAAGAGTTGATCAGGAGGATTCAAAAATGAAGAGAACCCATCAGTGCGGTGTATTTCGGAAAGAGCATGTCGGTGAAACCGTTTCGGTCTGCGGCTGGATTCAGCGCCGCCGCGACCACGGCGGTGTCATCTTTATCGATTTGAGAGACAGGAGCGGCATGGTGCAGCTCGTCTTCGACCCGGAAGTCGCCGGCGAGTACTTCGCCGTCGCCGAAAAGGCCCGGCCGGAATACGTCCTTTCCGCCACCGGCGATGTCCGTCTGCGTCCCGCGGATCAGGAAAACCCCAACATGGCCACGGGCGAGATCGAGATCTACATCACCGAAGTGGAAATTCTGAACCCCTCGAAGACGCCGCCGTTCCTCATTGAGGACGGCGTGGACTGCGACGAGATGATCCGCCTCAAATACCGCTATCTTGATCTCCGCCGTCCGGAGCTCCAGAAGAACTTCGCCCTGCGTCATAAGCTGACGATGGCCGTCCGCAATTTCCTCGACGGCGAGGACTTCTGGGAAATCGAAACGCCGATGCTCACCGTCAGCACGCCGGAAGGCGCCAGGGACTTTCTCGTTCCCTCCCGGGTGCATCCCGGCAGCTTTTTCGCGCTGCCCCAGTCGCCGCAGCTCTTCAAACAGCTGCTGATGGTCTCCGGCATGGAGCGGTATTTCCAGATCACCCGCTGCTTCCGCGATGAGGACCTCCGCGCCGACCGTCAGCCGGAATTCACCCAGATCGATATGGAAATGTCCTTCATGAGCCAGGACGAGATCATGGGCCTGATGGAAAAAATGATGCGGAAGATCTATAAGGATCTCCTCGATATCGACGTGGCCACGCCGTTCCTGCGCCTCTCCTACGACGAGGCCATGAACCGCTTCGGCTCCGACAAGCCCGATCTTCGCTTTGAAATGGAGCTGAAAGACGTCAGCGACATCGTCCGGGATTCCGGTTTTAAAGTCTTTGCCGACGTCGTGAAAAAGGGCGGCTGCGTCAAGAGCATCAACGCCAAGGGCTGCGCCAAATATTCCCGCCGCGATTTCGACGGTCTCGTCAAAATCGCCGGCATCTACGGCGCAAAGGGCATGGCCTGGATCATCGTGGAAGAAAACGGTGTCAAATCGCCCATCGCCAAGTTCTTCACCGAGGAAGAAATGGCCGCCATCTTAAAGGCCCTCGACGCCGAACCCGGCGACGCCCTGCTCTTCATCGCCGACAAATGGTTCACCACCTGCAACGTTTTGGGCAACCTCCGTCTGGAGATCGCCCGCCGGGAAGGGCTTTTGGACGACAAAAAGGTCTCCTTCCTCTGGGTCGTCGATTTCCCGATGTTCGAGTACAGCGAGGAAGAACAGCGCTACGTGGCGATGCACCATCCCTTCACGATGCCGAAGGAAGAGGATATCGCCCTGCTGACGGAAAACCCCGAAGCCGTCCGCGCCATGGCCTATGATATGGTGCTCAACGGCGTGGAACTCGGCGGCGGCTCCATCCGTATCCACGACGGCGAAGTCCAGTCCAAGGTTTTCCGTCTGCTGAACCTCAGCGACGAGGACGTTCAGGAAAAATTCGGTTGGTTCATCCGGGCCTTCGATTACGGCGCGCCGCCCCACGGCGGTCTCGCCTTTGGCCTCGACCGCATGGTGATGCTGATGACGGGCTGCGACTCCATCCGCGACGTCATCGCCTTCCCCAAGACGCAGAGCGCCACCTGCCTCGTGACCGACGCCCCCGGTTCCGTCGACGACAAACAGCTGCGGGAACTCGGCATCGACATCACCGTCCTCGAGGAAGAATGATCCTTCCCGGGCAAGGGGGAGGGCTGTTCCCCGTTGGTTCGCCGTCAAGTTGATTTCCATGTCGATTTTTTCCAAAAGAGATTAGATAATCATCATTGAAAAAGCGGCGGGCATGGTGTATACTAAAAGAAAAAATCCCTGCATTGTTCGATACGGCCCAAGTTTTGAACCAACACATTTTTTAAGGGAATTTCACTCTTTCCGCGGCCCTCGCGCCCCGATTTATCGGGGATCTGGAAAACGGAAAGGAAAATACCCACCTGTCGAGGACAGGTACAAAACCGGGCTGAACGGCAAAGGCGGGGATTGTTTTTTATCCCGCGCCTTCCCGAAGACGCCCCGGCGGTTCCCCCGCCGAAAAAACGAAAGGACGCTGCTGCGATGGACGATCTGTTTTCGGCTTCCCCAAGTCAATATATGCCCCTGGCCGCCAGGATGCGGCCGCGGAACCTCTATGAATACGTCGGTCAGCGGGAGATCCTCGCCGAGGGTTCCCTGCTGCGCAAGGCCATCGAGGAGGACAAGACCGGTTCGCTGATCCTCTTCGGGCCGCCGGGCTGCGGCAAAACGACGCTGGCGGAGGTCATCGCCGCCACGACAAAGGCCTTTTTCGTGCCGATGAGCGCCATTTCCGCCGGCAAGGCCGATATCATGAAGGTCGTCGCCGACGCCGAGGAGCGCCTCCGCTACTACGGCAAAAAGACGATCCTCTTCATCGACGAGATCCACCGCTTCAACAAGAGCCAGCAGGACGCGCTGCTCCCCGCCGTGGAGCGGGGCGTCGTCACCTTCATCGGCGCCACGACGGAAAACCCCTATTTCGAGGTGAATCGGGCGCTGCTCTCTCGGGCACGGATCTACCCCCTGCGCCCCCTGACGAAGGAGGACATCAAGGACATCCTCATCACCGCCCTGGAAGATGAGGAACGCGGCCTCGGCGCCTACCGCGTCCGCTACGACGAAGCCCCCCTCGACGCTTTGGCGGAGCTCTCCGGCGGCGACGCCAGAGTCGCCTTAAACGCCGTGGAGAGCGTCGTCACCGTGGCCCGTCCCGAGGCCGACGGCACCATCCCGCTCCGCGTCGGGGACATCGAGGAAGCGCTCCAGCGCCGCATGGTCCACTACGACAAAAAAGGCGATAACCACTACGACGTAATCTCCGCCTTCATCAAGAGCATGCGCGGCAGCGACCCCGACGGCGCCGTTCACTATCTGGCACGGATGATCGCCGCCGGCGAGGACATGGAGTTCGTCGCCAGGCGCATCATGATCTGCGCCGCCGAGGACGTCGGCATGGCCGACCCCAACGCGCTCACCGTCGCCGTCTCCGCCTTCCGCGCTCTCCGCGCCGTGGGCATGCCCGAGGGCCGCATTCCCCTGGCCGAAGCGGCGGTCTACGTGGCTTCGGCGCCCAAAAGCAACGCCGCCTATCTCGCCATCGACGCCGCCTTAAAGGACGTCCGCGAAAAGGACATCGGCGTCGTCCCCGTCCATCTGCGGAACGCCGTCTATAAAGGGGAGCGGGAGGATTTCGGCTACGGCGTCGATTACAAATACGCCCACGACTATCCCGGCGCCTACGTCCCCCAGCAATATCTTCCCGACGCGCTCGAAGGCACCGTCTACTATCATCCCACCGACCACGGCCGGGAGAAGTACGTAAAAGAGCGCCTGGAACACCTGAAAAAAAAGAAATAAAAAAGAAAGGCTTTATCCCCGTTATCGGGGGATAAAGCCTTTCTTTCGTAAAAAAGCCTTCTGTTCAGTTCTCGTCCAGGTCCATCAGAATATCAATGGCGCGGCGCAGCTCCGGTTTATCGCGATAAGCGTAAATCAGGGCTTTTTCTTTTTGCGAAAAATCATCTTCCGAAAGGTGAACGTCCAAAAGCTCGCTGGGGGAGACCTTCAGCACCCGGCAGATATCGCCGATCATATCGGCGTCGGGCCGGTTCAGCCCCTGTTCCCAGTTGGAAA
>CADBQN010000056.1 GCA_902796855.1 uncultured Bacillota bacterium
CACAAATAAAACGGTGACATGGTCAAGTTCCGATACGAAAGTTGCGACGGTAAGCAATGGAAAAATCACGGCGGTTGGTGCCGGAACTGCTAACATTACAGTTACCACTGCCGATGAAAACAAGACTGCTGTCTGTAAAGTTACGGTAGTGATTCCCGTTACCGGCGTAACGCTGAATAAAACAGCAACCACCCTTACTATAGAGGAATCCGAAACACTGACAGCAACGGTTGCGCCTTCCAACGCTACGAACAAAAACGTAACCTGGAAAAGCAGCAATACCGGTGTAGCTACTGTATCTAATGGTAAAGTGACGGCGATAAAAGCCGGTACTGCAAATATTACCGCCACATCTGCTGATGGAAACAAGACCGCTGTTTGTAAAGTTACGGTTGTCACGAAGACAAAAATTCCTGATATTGAAGGTTTGACCTATAACTTTAGTAATTCATTTAATGGTTTTGGATATAGCAAAGGTTATCATACCCCATTGGAACGTTACGAACTTATATATACAGAAGCTCTAGCCAATGTATGTTATAAATTGGACAATGAAGGCTTGTGGGGTGGGAGTTGCTATGGAATGGCTGCAACAAGCGGTATGTTTTATCAGGAAGGCAACGGTATTATTCCGAGTGACTTTAAACAAGGATTATCACTCGTTTCTCAGCTTGGGGTGAATGATCGCAATAACAAATGGGGACTTTCATTGAAAGAGTTCATTGAAGCAGTACAAATTAGTCAGCGGGCAAAAATAATCAACGTACAAAAGACGAACAATGAGAATAATCTAAATGCTTTGTGCCGTACGGTGGAAGATTTCCAAAAAACCGGTAATAATCCTGTTGTAATTTCGATTAGAGGTAAATGGAAAGGCAAAGAAGCTGGTCATGCCTTAATCGGGTATAAACTGGAAGAAATCAGCACTTCGAAAAGCAGGCTTTATGTCTATGATCCTAATTATCCTAATGAAGAATTGTTTATTACGCTGACAAAAAATAATGGGAAATATATCGCATGGTCGTATACTTTCAATGAAATGGCTTTGTGGGGAACCGGGAGGGAAAATTCCTATATTTCTTTCCTCCGATATGAAGATTATTTCAGCGTATGGAATGATAGATTGAAAGATAACAACACACAAATGAATTTGGTTACTGTTAACTCAGATCATGCTGTAATCACTGATTATCAGAATGAGGTTGTTGCTGTAGTTCAAAATGGCAAGGTGGTAACAGATCGTTCTGATGTATATCCTGTCTATATCGACGCGGTTCCCGTTGATGGTGAGGTGGACGGAGATAAGCAAACTTCAGTTTGGGTGCCAATTGATTTATATTCAGTAGAGAATAAAGATGAAAAAATAAGTGATTTCTGTGTTTCTGTAGTAGATCAAGATCAAGCTACCTCGGTTACCACTTCCGGAGATTCGGTTGCATTTGCGGTAGACGATAGTTCGGAATTGAATTTTGTACAAATTTCCGGGGAGAATGAGAATTATGAGATTACAATGAACTCATTCTTAAATGATGACGCGCAAACTGTGGAATTGAGTGGTGTGAGTTCTCAGGGTTCTGTTGCGTTGGCTCATTTCCTGGGGATGCTCTTCGGCGACGGAATCAATCTTGATAGTTCGGATCAAATGTTTATTAACGGAGATAAAGCAACAGCAGATGATTTTTACGATGATCTGCCGATGAATATCCCTGTTGAAGCCGTAGTGAAAATCGGTTTTGATGAAAAGAGTGTCGCGATGACTCTTGGTGAGAAAAAAATGTTGGCGACAAATCTCTACACGGAAAATGCGGAGGAGAAAAAAATCATTTGGGCTTCCGATGATGAGGATATTGCAATCGTAGATGATTCTGGCCTTGTGACCGCTGTTGGCGAAGGAACGGCTAACATTATTGCGACTTGCGAAAAAGCAATCGCTGTTTGTCAAGTCATCGTTTCCGATAGCTTCCGTTTTATTGATGTGATAGATGAAAATGCCTATTATTTCACTCCCGTCTATTGGGCAGTAGATAACGGCATTACGAAAGGTACTTCAGATACGACCTTCAGCCCAACGGATACCTGCACCCGTGCTCAGGTTGTGACATTCCTCTGGAGAGCGAAAGGCTGCCCCGAACCTGCATCATCGCAGAATCCTTTTATAGATGTGAAGAACGATGATTATTACTATAAAGCGGTTTTATGGGCAGTGGAAAACGGGATTACGAAAGGGACTTCCGCCACAACCTTTGGGCCAAAGGACGGTTGTACTCGCGGTCAGGTGGTGACTTTCCTCCACCGTACGGAAGGAACTCCTACGGTTTCCGGGAAGAATCCTTTTACAGATGTAAAATCCGACGACTATTATTACAACGCGGTACTTTGGGCTTCCTCGAACGGCGTGACTTCTGGCACATCTGCAACAGCATTCAGCCCAAAAGGCGTCTGTACTCGTGCTCAAATTGTCACTTTCCTCTATCGAGATTTAGCGAAAGAATGATTCTTGACTTTTTTGGGAAAAACAGCCAAATAAATCTTCGGATGGTGTGAAAAAGATCCCGGAAACGATTTCGTTTCCGGGATCGGTCATTTTGGCGTGTTTCGTCGCATTACAGCACGATTTCTCCGCTGAGGATTTTTTTGTAGTCCTCGTAGTTCTTTTTCAGCAGGGCGGGAGTGTCCAGTTCGTAGGGGCATTTCTCTTTGCACTTGCCGCATTCCCGGCAGTTTTCGATCTTCTTCATTTCCGCCTGCCAGTTTTCCGACAGATACGGCCGGTGCGGCGCGCGCCGCATCAGCAGCGACATCCGGGCGCATTGGTTGATCATGATCCCTTCGGGGCAGGGCATGCAGTAGCCGCAGCTGCGGCAGAAATCGCCGGTCAGTTCCGCGCGGTCTTTGGCGATGACGGCTTCGAGCTCCCCGCTGAGGATCGGCGGCTCCTGGATATAGCTCAAAAACTCTTTCAGCTCCCATTCGTGTTGAATGCCCCAAATCGGCAGTACTTTATACTGAGCGAGATAGGCCGCCGCCGCGGCGGAATGGTTGATGAGCCCGCCGGCCAGGGCCTTCATGCAGATAAAGCCGACGTTGTTTTCCGCGCATTTCGCCACAAGTGCCTTTTCCCTTTCACCGGAAAGGTAGCTGAAGGGGAACTGCAGCGTTTCGTAGAGGCCCGATTCGGCGCACTCCTCGGCAACGGCGATGGAGTGGGCGGTAATGCCGATATGACGGATCTTCCCTTCGGCTTTCAGCTCTTCCATGCACTCATAGATGCCGGTGCCGTCGCCGGGACGATAGCAGACCGGCGCCAGGTGAATCTGATAGACGTCGACATAATCGGTCTTCATCATTTTAAGGGACGTTTCGATATCGGCCCGGATCCCTTCCGGCGTGCGGCTCATCGTTTTTGTGGCCAAAAAGATCTCGCCGCGGTCGATCCCGCCGCCGCCGAAGGCGAGGCCGATTTTTTCCTCGCTGTCAGTATAGACCCTGGAAGTGTCAAAATACGTCATGCCGCCGCGGAAGGCCTCGCGCAAAAGGCGGACGGCGGTTTCCGCGGAGACGCGCTGGATCGGCAGGGCGCCGAAAGCGTTCTGTTCCGTTGTGATGCCGGTGGAACCGAGGGTGATTTTTGCCATCGTATACCTCCTGTTGGCGGCGGTTGCCGCCGCCTGTTTTTGATTCCCTTTTTTCTTCCTAAATTATAGCGCCAAAAGCGGCGGTTCGCAAGGAAGAAATGATAAAAGCCTTTTTCAGCAGGGGATTCTCCGAATCGGAGAATCCCCTTTTTTGTCCGTAGAATCCCGGGGGAAGAAATCGGGGACTGTCTTTTTCGATTCGTAGGTTGTTTTTGCGGCAAAAAGCCCGTATGATAGTGTCACGCGGTAATCCGCGCAGCAACAAGGAGGATGTTTGGGATCATGATTCAGATTTTCACGGATACCTCGGCCAATCTTCCGGCGGAGGTCATTGAGGAATACGGCTTTGTCGTCGTCCCCTTTACGTATACCATCGGGGACGAGATCTGTGTGGAGACGAAGGACTTTGACGGCAAAAAGTTTTACGGCGCCATGAGCGAAGGCACCCGGGTGCGGACGTCGATGGTGAACGCCTTTACTTACAGCGAGGCTTTTGAGGAAGCCGCCAAAAAAGGCGACGACGTGCTCTACATCGGCATGTCCGGCGGGATCAGCGGTTCCTTTATGGAATCCATGATCGCCATCAACGACCTGAGGGAGCGCTATCCCCGGCGGCGTTTTGCCGCCGTGAACACGCTGACCGCCTCTCTCGGCGAGGGGATTCAGGTGGTCCACGCCGCGGAGCTGCTGAAACAGGGCGCTTCCTTTGATGAGATTTTCATCGAGGCGGAGCGGTTCAACAAAGTGATGTGCTCCTATTTTACCGTCGACGATCTTTCCTATCTGCAGCAGACCGGCCGCATCTCCCGGTTTTCGGCGAAGATGGGGACAGTGCTGCAGATCAAACCGATCCTGACCAACAACGAAGGCGGACAGATCATCCTCCATCACAAGGTACGCAGCCGCAAAAAGGCCTTGCTCGCCTTGGCGGAGCACTATAAAACGCTGGTCAGCGATGTTGCCGCCACCGTGGGCATCGCCCACGCCGACAGCCCCGAAGACGCCGCTTTTCTGGAAAAATGCCTGCGGGACGCCGGTTTCAGCGGGAAAATGATGAATGTATGCTACGAACCGGTCACCGGCTCCCATGTCGGCCCCGGCGCCGTCGCCCTCTTCTTTGAGGGAAAAGAGGAATAAAGAGAGAAAAGGACGGCGAACCAATGGGTTCGGGCATCATCTCCCGACCCAAAACATCAGAAAGGAGCGATTTCTATGGAACGAACCCCCCTCGCCGCGCGGCAGCTGCCCCGCTATACCGTCGGGGAAGAACGGATGAATATGATCACCCACATCGTCGGCGGCGCGTTCGGCGTCGTGGTACTCGTCTTTGCCCTGATCATCGCCGCCGGTCAGCATGACCCCTGGAAAGTGGTGGGTTCCGCGATTTACGGTGCTTCCCTGATTCTGCTGTATTCCGTTTCCGCCACTTATCATGGTCTTCCCCCTTCGCTGGGGAAAAAGGTCATGCAGGTCATCGACCACTGCACGATCTATCTGCTGATCGCCGGGACGTACACGCCGATTCTGCTCGCGGCGATCCGGCCGCTCTATCCGGCGCTGAGCTGGGTTCTCTTTGGCATTCAGTGGGGCTGCGCCGCCGGCGCCGCCGTCTTCACCGCCATCGACCTGAAAAAATACAGCAAGCTCTCCATGGCCTGCTACATCATCATGGGCTGGATCATTATCATCGCCATCAAGCCGACCATCGACGCCGTTTCCCTGGCCGGGTTCTGGTGGCTGCTGGCGGGGGGCGTCGCCTATACCGTCGGCGCGGTCCTGTACCACATCGGCAAGAAAAAGCCGTATTTCCACGCGGTCTTTCATCTTTTCGTCCTTTTGGGCAGTGTTTTGCAGGCCGTTTGTGTTTTGTACTATGTGATGATGTGAGGAAACGCCAAAAAGTAAAATAACGCCGTCCGAACGGAACCCCCGATACGGGGAGCGCCGTTCGGACGGCGTTTTTTTGTTTTCACTATTTCGCGGCGGCGATGATCTCACTGACGCAGGATTCGATGTCCCTGCCCGCGCAGGCGATGGTGACGTCGGCGTATTTTCGGTAGAGGGGAAGACGCTCCTCATAGGCGTCTCGGAGGGAATTCCCCTGCCGCAGGACGACGCCGCGGCTGACGATGTTTTGAACCCGCTTTTGGATCTCCTCATAGGGCAGATCGAGATAGATCACGCGGCTCGTCTCTTTCAGGGCCGCCATGGCCCTTTCGGAGTAAACGGCGCTGCCGCCGGTGGCGATGACGCTGTTTTTCAGCGCGAGGGCGCTGAGGATCCGTTCCTCAATGGCGAGGAAGGCGTCGCTGCCTTCCTCGTCGATGATTTCCTGCAAAAGGCGGTGTTCCGTTTGCTGAATGATGATATCGGTATCGACAAAATCCATGCCCAGGGCCTTCGCGGCCAGCACCCCCAGGGTGCTTTTGCCGGCGCCGGCCATACCGATGAGTACGATGTTTTGGTTCTCTGTCATAGATGGGTGGCTCCGATCCGCTGTGTTTTTCTCAGCCGCACTTGGAAAAAGCGCATTCCGGGCAGATAACGCAGCCGCCTTCGTGGATGACCGGCGCGCCGCACTCGGGGCAGAATTTCATTTTGGCGATATCGTAGGTGATTTCCGCGTCTTTGCCCCGGTGTTTTTCGCTGCCGGCGTCAATGGTGGAGTTTCCGTCGATGGCGGGGATGATATCTTTTTCCTCATTGATGGTCTTTTCCGCCTGGCGCAGCACTTTGGCGATGGCGTCGGGGCAGGAGAGGACGTTCAGGCCCGGCTGACGGATGGTGGAGGGACAGCGGATGCCCTTCAGCTGGCGGATGACGTCGTTGATCTTGATGCCGCCCCGGAGGGAGAGCGAGGCCAGACGGCCCACGGCTTCGGACTGTGAGGGGCAGCCGCCGTGTTTGCCGGTGTTGGTGAAGACTTCACAAATGCCCTGGTCGTCGTAGTTTACGGTGACGTAGAGCTTGCCGCAGCCGATGCGCACCTGCTCGGTGAAGCCGCGCATCACCGCGGGACGGGGACGGGGGCTGATGCCCTTCGATTCGGTCTGTGCCGTTTTCGCTTCTTCCTTGGCGCCGACGCTGAGCACCTGTTCGCCGCGGCTGTTGTCGCGGTAGATCGTCACGCCTTTGCACCCCAATTTCCAGGCGAGGAGATAGACTTCCTCGACGTCGCCGCGGGTGGCTTCCTGGGCAAAGTTCACCGTTTTGGAAACGGCGTTGTCGGTGTGGCGCTGGAACGCCGCCTGCATCCGGATGTGCCATTCGGGGCTGACGTCGTGGGCGGCGACGAACACGCGCTTCATATCTTCGGGGATCTCGTCGAGGTGGGCGAGGGACCCGGCCTTGGCGATTTTCCGCATCAGCGCTTCATTGAAGAGACCGCGTTTTTCCAGCTCTTCCCGGAGGATGGGGTTGGTTTCCGTCAGTTCTGTGTGATCCATGACGTTGCGGATGTAGGCGTAGGCAAAGACCGGTTCCACGCCGCTGGAAACGCCGGCGATGATGGAAAGAGTGCCCGTCGGGGCGATCGTCGTGACGGTGCCGTTGCGCAGCTCGGGGCCGTCTTTCAGCGTGCTTTCTTTGAAGAGCGGGAAGGCGCCGCGGCGTTTTGCCAGTTTGGCGCTGGTTTCGCGGCTCCGCTGCTCGATAAAGGACATGATCTCTTCGGCGACGGCGACGCCCTCTTCGGAGTTATAGGGGATCCCCAGCATCAGCAACATATCGGCAAAGCCCATGACCCCCAGGCCGATCTTTCGGGTGGAGCGGGTCATTTCGGCGATGCTGTCCAGGGGATAGCGGTTGGCGTCGATGACGTTGTCGAGGAGGTGAACGGCGGTATCGACGGTCGTTCCGAGCAGGTCGTAATCGACGGCGCGGCGGCCGTTTTCCGTTTTCACCATTTTGGTCAGGTTGATGGAACCGAGATTGCAGGATTCGTAAGGCAGCAGCGGCTGTTCGCCGCAGGGGTTGGTCGATTCGATGGCGCCGACGGAGGGAACGATGTTGTCCCTGTTCAGACGGTCGATGAAGATGATTCCCGGTTCGCCGTTGCGCCAGGCGGCGTCGACGATTTTGCGGAACACTTCCCCGGCGTTGAGACGGCCGGTGATTTCCTTCGTTCTCGGGTCAACGAGGTCATATTCCCGGTTCTTCTCGGCGGCTTCCATGAACTCTTCCGTCAGAGCCACGGAGATATTGAAATTGGTGATGGTCTTGTCCTCGGCTTTGCAGTCGATGAACTCCAGGATATCGGGGTGATCGACGCGGAGGATGCCCATGTTGGCGCCTCTTCTGGTGCCGCCCTGCTTCACCGCTTCGGTGGCGGCGTTAAAGACCTTCATAAAGCTGATGGGACCTGAGGCGACGCCGCCGGTGGTGCGGACGACGCTCCCCTTCGGCCGCAGCCGCGAGAAGGAAAAGCCGGTGCCGCCGCCGGATTTGTGGATCAGGGCGGCGTTTTTGATGGTGTCGAAAATCCCGTCCATGGAGTCTTCCACCGGCAGCACAAAGCAGGCGGAGAGCTGCCCCAGCTCTTTGCCGGCGTTCATCAGCGTCGGCGAGTTGGGCAGGAACCGCATGGAGGTCATCAGGTCGAAAAATTCCGCTTCGGTCTTTTGGACGTCGGCGTTTTCGTCATAGGTTTGATCCGGCGCGGCCAGGGCGGCGGAAACCCGGCGGAAAAGATCTTCCGGCGTCTCGATGAGGTTCCCTTCCTCATCCCGGGTCAGATACCGTCGTTCCAGCACGACTTCGGCGTTTTTACTGATTTTCATATTGCTCCCTCTTTTTTATCTTATATTTGCTCTTTTATTTTCCCATGTTTCCCTTGCTTTGTCAATGCCCCGTCTATGTCGTGTTTCGTCGCTGAGCTGGGGTGGAATGATCCGAACGGGAAGGTTTTTATTTGATTGGCCGGGAGGTTTTAAACAGATCTTCACGCCGTCGGGAAACCGTCTTTTGCCGGACTTTCCATTATTTTTTATTTGCAATTAAAATTTTTTTTATTCTTTGAGGTGGGTTAATATGCTGATTTTAGCGCTTTTTATTTTTAAAAAAGCTGATTATGGACCGTTTAAGGGAAAAGTCAAATAATTTTTATTTATTTTCTAAAAAAAAGATTCGTCTTTTTGTTAGTAACCCGTGCGTTCATGTATGTTATGGTATGCACGATTGGAGCCTTGCTGATAGGACAGAGACTCTTTAATATATCGTAATGCTAAGAAAAAGGAAAGGATGGGTGCTTATGCAGAGGAGAAAAAAATTAGTATGGATTGTGCTGCCGGCTGTTATGCTGAGTTTCATGATGATGTTCAGTTTATTCCCGGGGCTTGTCTATGCTGAAGAAGGTGTTATACCGCCGGATATACCGGAACAAACCTATGAAAGGGTTTCGGGTTCCGAATCGACCGCGATTCCGGCGGAGGAAGAAGCAATCGGTGCAGGGAATGAGGACATCATTGATGAAGTTGGAGTAGGCGATCTTTCAGAGGATTTGGGAGAATCCCCCGCATCTTCTTTACCAAATAATTTGACCGAAAACTCTCCTGAAGCTGTTAGTTTGGGAGAAAACGAGAAAACGATCTCCGATACAGTGAGAGATGAAGAAGCGGAAGAACTGAGTGAAGATAAGGATGTCATAGAAGGCGATTTCTTTGACGGTGATATTTCTCCTCTTGCATTTTCATCTGTCAGCGGAGTTCCCGGGAAAACCAGTACCACCATTGAGGGCTTTGCTGCATTCAACAGTGCGGTAAAAATGAAAAACAATGTTTCTCCGTCTTTTATGTCTGTAAAAGAGGAAACGGGATTGTTTGGCGTCACCAAACGATTAAGGGGAACGAGTACGGATTTAACGGAGCTTTTGAAGGAGGTTATTTGTAACGCGCCAACAGATGAAAATGGCGATTATGTGATAGACCTGAATCAATCATTTGAACTGACTCTTATTTTTAAAGAAAAGGAAAACCTTCAGTTTGACGATGAAGCCGAAATGTTTTACGATTTGCCGAGCGGTCTTCAGGTACCGGATCTGAACGCCACCAGCTTTGACATTGATATCCTCGGCGGAAGTGGACCGGTAACGATTTCCGGAAATACTTTTAAAATTGACAACGGAAAATTACTTGTTTCTTTTAACCAGAATGATCCGAATTTTGATCGGCTGAAATCCGTGGCGAACGCGGAGTTTCGGGTTGATTTTTCCGTTCAGTTCGATGGAAGTGAAGAGGTTCTTGTTTTTAATTCTGAAATAAAAAAGAAATTTGTTTATGAGTCTAATTCCGATTTGGAAATTGAAAAGAAAGTAACTTATAATGAAGCCAGAGATACGGCTGACTATATTCTTCAGGTAAAATCTGTTGGATTGAATGAGAATGTCACCATTCAGGATCATCTTACCGGCACTGCGCTGATTTTTAATCAGGACGTAACGGTTGAATCCAGTCTCAGCGGAAATGTCGCGGTGACACCGGATTATTCGACGATAGCGAACGGATTTGTGATTGACATTCCGCGTATGGAAAACGGGGAGATTTTGACGATCCGTTACAGCGCGGAGGTTGACAACAGCAAGATTACGCAGAACGGAACAGTGGGGCAGACGAATAACACGGCTAAAGTTGTAAGTGAGCAGGTACCTGACGGAAAAGAAGTCAGTGTTGATTTTTCCGGGAAAGTAAATTTCCATAAAATCAGTAAAATCAAACAAGGGGAACCGGTCCCTCTCGATGATAATCTCTATGAAACCGAATGGCTGATTCAGGTTAATTCCAATCATAAACTGGTCGTAGGCGGCCAAAAAATCATGGATTGGATTGATTCAGGTTCTCAATCATATATGTGGTTTGCCGGGGATGGCATTACCATGGAAGTCACTTTAGAAAACGGAGTTCAGGAAACGAGAGTGATTCCCTGGTCGGAATTGAACCTCAATGAGAATAATAACAGAATTTACCGCTGGGATTATGTCGCTCCGGAGACCGACGGAAAGGCTTCTTACTTAATCTCATGTAAAACAATCATCGACGCGTCGAATGCTTATGGTGAGTTGACAGCTGTAAACCGCGCGCAATTCCTGGAGAACAGCGGCAGTGCCTCTGTGAAGATTCCCGGAACCGGTATTGATACAATTGACCCTGAAAAAAAGGCGCTCAGTAACACGGCAGAAGAAACAGAATGGGAAATAACCGTGCGCGTACCCGGCTCGGGCCTTCCCGATTTTACAATCGTTGACGATATGCCGAGACTTAATTACGAGGGACAGACCTTTATTGACTATCTGGTCGACGGCTCGATGACGGTTGACGGTCTCATCAATAACGAATCGTATTCTTTCTATTTAAGCACGACCCTCCGCTCATTTTCCGTTACTTTTTATCGGGATCAGGAAAAAACCCAGCAGGGGCTTTCCCCCACAGCTGACGGCGAACCGAGAAATATTGTGCTTCGCTTTAAAACGACGGTCAATCAAGATTGGCTGGAATTGGCGGAGTCTTCCGGTTATACAAAGTATGCTCAACATACGAACAGTATGACCGCCAGAGCCGGTAATTCCAGAATTCCGGCCAATGCCACCGTCATCCCCATTAGACCGTATATTGAGAAAGAATTGTCTGAAAGCACGAGCATAGAAATTGACGGCGTAACATATCCCGTTTTTCGCTATGAACTGACACTCCTCGGCCCAACGGAGGATGGCGCCGTTATTACGGATATCTTTGATACGAATTTCCTGAAACTGTATGATCCGGATACAGTCACGATTCTGGGTGGAATGAGCTTGAATCCTACGGACTCAAACGGAACGGTTTTGGCTGTTGATACGGAAAATGGGATTCAAATAACCGTCAGTAATTTCCCCAAAAATAAGGATGGCAGTTTCTATGCGGTTTATAAAATAAAGTATGCGCTGATTGTAAAAGATAAAGACGCGCTGGATGCTCTGAATCAATCTGCGGCGTTAAACGGTGGTCACACGCTTGCGAATGTTGCCTCCTGGAACCAATTGGTCAGTAATAAAGTTTATGTGACACACTTCTATTATCCTTATGTGGATAAAGAGCTGGTTGTTCAGGCTTCGGAAGAAAATGATTATATCGCTGAATTTAAGCTGATTGTCAATCAATATGCGGATGATTTGGACCCATCTTCGGACACGCTGAATATCATGGATGAATTATCCGGGAATCTTCGTTTTATTCAGGGATCTCTGGAAATATCGCCTGAGAATAATTCCATCAAAGTACAGTTTGACCGCGATTCGAACGCTTTGATTTTTACGGATGTTCCTGATAATGAAAGATTTGAAATTACTTATCGCGCGAAAGTTCTCGGAACAGGAAACGTGTCCTATTCCAATACGGTAAAATTTGGAAAATACGAAAAAACGATTGAAGAAAGTGTGCAGATCGATTCCTCCGGTTCCGGGTCCGGAAGTAATCCCAGTATTACGCTGATTAAACAGGATGCGGATGATATCAATACGACACTGGCAGGTGCGTGGTTCCGACTGTTCTATATGGATGGCAATGAACGTATTCCGGTTTTGGATAAAAACGACAACGATGTGCTTTTTGTTACCGGATCGGACGGGACTGTTTTGATCAGCGGTGATCAGGCTTTATATGGCTGGACACTTTGGGAAGACCGTACCTATCTGCTGATTGAGATTGAGTCGCCATTTGGATATGAGGTAAACGAGGATCCTGTTTTTTTCATACTTACCCAAATGCCTTCCAGTCAAATGGAATATAGCCTTGTCGGCGATCAATTGAGTGTTGTAAATACTGTTATTAAGATCAATATCCCGGTTCAGAAACAATGGATCGGCCCGGCCGCCGGTGAGGTTACGATTCGTCTGACCGCCGACGGAAATGAAATCCGTCAGCTGACGCTGAACGCGTCGAA
>CADBQN010000057.1 GCA_902796855.1 uncultured Bacillota bacterium
CCCGATGAAGACCGTTGTTCGCAAAATGAAAACCTATTCGGAACCGGCCGATGTCTTTGATGTCGTTCACGCCGAGAAATACTGCGCCATTCTCGATTCCTCCCTCGTTTCGGAGGACAACGGCTATACGATCATCGGCCTCTGCCCCTATCGCGTGTACAGCGAGAAAAACGGTGTCGCCTTCGTTGACGGCAAACGTCTCGATGTTCCCGTGGAGGCCGCCGTTGGCGAATATCTGAAAGAAGCCGGGGAAGCAAACGACACGTCGCTTCCTTTGATTTCCGGCGGGATCGGCTATTTCAGCTACGATTTTGGCTGCAAGTTTGAGCGCATTCCGATTTCCCACCCAAAAGAAGGGGATATGCCCGACGCGCTGTTCTGCTTTTACGATCATTTTATCATATTTGATTTGCTCAAAAGGGAACTTTATCTCACGGCGAAGGGGATGCTTGACGACGCCGAGATCTCCCTTGACCGTTTGGAAGAACGGCTTGAAAAGAGGGAAAAGATCTCTTTTGCCGAATATAAAAAGGTGGTTCCCGATATCTCATATGATTTTGAGAAAGGTGACTATGAGGCGGCGATCCGCCGCATGATCGGTCACATCGTCGAAGGGGATATTTACATTGCCAATATGACGCGGCGAATGAACGTTGTCTGCGCCATGGATCCCTATCTCTTTTTTAAAAAAATGAGGGAGCGGAACCCTTCTCCCTTTGGCGGATTTTTGCAATACGGTGATGTTCAGATCGTCTGCGCCTCACCGGAGCGTTTTCTGCGCGTCAAAGACGGGAAGATCGAGACGACGCCGATCAAGGGGACGCGTCCCCGGGGCAGAGATCGTGAGGAAGACGAATTTTTCCGAAAAGAACTGGAACGTTCCGCCAAAGACCGCAGTGAACTGCTGATGATCGTCGATCTGGAACGAAACGACCTGAACCGGATCTGTGAGACCGGTTCCGTCAGGGTGCGGGATCCCTTTCATATCGAGGCCTACGCCACCGTTTTCCACCTCGTCTCAACGGTCACCGGTCGGCTGCGCGCGGACGTTTCCTTTTCCGATTTGCTTCGGGCGGTGTTTCCCGGCGGCTCCGTGACCGGCGCGCCGAAGATCGAGGCGATGCGGATCATTGACGATCTTGAACGCGGTTCCAGAGGACTGTACACCGGTTCCATTGGCTATCTATCCCTGAACGGCGACTGCGATCTGAATATCGTGATCCGCACGGCGGTCTGTCAGAACGGCGTGTACCGCATCGGCATCGGCGGCGGTATTACCTGCGAATCCGACCCCGAGGCGGAATTTGAAGAGACGCTCCAGAAGGGAAAAGCGTTTTACGATATCTTTTGTGAGGTGAACCATGGAGACGATTCAATTTGATCAGGGCTTCGCTTACGGCATGGGCGTTTTTGAGACCATTGCCGTTCACTGCGGCAAAACGGTTTTTTGCGAGCCCCATCTTGACCGATTGGAACAGGGCATGGAGCGTTTGAACATCCGCAATAGAGCCTATGAGCGGAGCGCCGTTCTTGAGGAACTGAACCGCCGTGCTGTCGGACGTGACCGGATCGTTCTGAAGCTGATCGTCACGGAAAAGAATCTGATCTTTCGGGAAAGGAACAACCCCTATTCGGAAGAGACACGCCGGAAAGGGCTGAAGCTCTGCTTCGCCGAGGCGAGAAGAAACGAGACGTCGCCGTTTACATACCATAAGTCGCTTCAGCGCGGCGACTTCGTTTTGGAAAAGGAAAACGCCCTGCGCCGCGGTTTTGACGAGCCGCTGTTTCTGAATCACGCCGGCCGCGTGACCGAGACCGCCGCCGCCAATCTCTTTTGCGTGAAAGACGGCGTCGTCCGCACGCCGCCGCTGTCTGACGGGCTGCTGAACGGTGTGATGCGCCAGTTTCTCCTCGGCATTTTCCCGGAAATCCGGGAGGAATCGCTGCGGCCGGAAGCGGTGAAAAACGCTGACGAGCTTTTTCTGACCAATTCGCTGATGGGCATTATGCCCGTCACCTCCTTAGAAGATATCCGCTTTGAACAGCGGACAAGAGGGGAGGAACTCTCCGCAATGTATCTGGCGTATCTGCGGAAGCTGAAAGACTGAATTTGAGGCTGTTTTTTCTCAAAAATGGTGTTATAATGTTAAAAACGAAATAAACGGAGTGATTTATCTATGAAGGAAATGCAGCTGCCGGGCGCCCCTTCGGCGGAAAAAGATCTCGGCAGAGACCGTCTCATCGTCCGCACCAGCGTCATCGGCATCCTCGCCAACCTCTTTTTGGCGGGCTTTAAAGCGGTGATCGGTTTTTTATCCAATTCCATCGCCATCGTTCTCGACGCCGTGAACAATCTTTCCGACGCCGCTTCTTCCGTCATCACGATTATCGGCACGAAATTGGCGGGAAAAGAGCCGGATCGGAAGCACCCCTTCGGTTACGGACGGATCGAGTATCTCACGGCGATGGTCATCGCCCTGCTGGTGCTTTACGCCGGTATTACGTCCTTTACCGAGTCGGTGAAAAAGATCCTTCATCCGGAGACGGCGGATTACAGCGCCGTGGCGCTGATCATTATCGCCGTCGCCGTCGTTGTC
>CADBQN010000058.1 GCA_902796855.1 uncultured Bacillota bacterium
CCTTCCTTGGGAGCACCACCACAAAGGCGGGCCGCGCCGCGGTCTTTGCCCCGTGCTCCCCGATGTTTAACACAAAAAACAAAGACGCTTCCTTTACAAACCGGCGGGAATGAGATATGATATAGAAAAGAGAGGTAACCATCATGAAACAAAAACGCAACGATACGATGTTATGCGACTATTATGAACTGACGATGGCCAACGGCTATTTCAAACACGGCTGGAAGGACAAAATCACCTATTTCGACGTCTTTTTCCGCCGCATTCCCGACCGGGGCGGCTTCGCCATCGCCGCCGGTCTCGATCAGATCATCGACTATATCGAAAACCTTCGCTTTGACGATGAGGACATCGACTACCTGCGGAAAAAGGGCATCTTCGACGAGGATTTCCTCACCTACCTGAAAAGTTTCTCCTTCCATGGCGATATCTGGGCCATCCCCGAGGGGACGCCGATCTTCCCCAACGAGCCCATTCTCACCGTCCGCGCCCCGGCGCCCGAGGCCCAGCTCATCGAGACCTTCGTTCTGCTGACGCTGAACCATCAGAGCCTCATCGCCACCAAGGCCAACCGTGTCTGCCGCGCCGCCGACGGGCGGCCGGTAACGGAATTCGGCTCCCGCCGGGCCCAGGGCGGCGACGGCGCGATCTTGGGGGCCCGGGCGGCCTGCATCGGCGGCTGCGTCGGCACCGCCTGCACCATCGCGGAGCAGCTCTACGGCACCGTCGCCGGGGGCACAATGGCCCATTCCTGGGTGCAGATGTTCGACAGCGAGCTCGAAGCCTTCCGCGCCTACTGCGAAAGCTATCCCAACAACCCCTGCCTGCTGGTGGATACGTACAACGTGCTGAAAAGCGGCATTCCCAACGCCATCAGGGTCTTTGACGAAATGAACATCGAGGACTGCGCCATCCGCATCGACTCCGGCGACATCACCTATCTGACGAAAAAGGCCCGGAAGATGCTGGATGACGCCGGGCACGAAAAGTGCCGCATCGTCATTTCCAATTCCCTCGATGAGTACATCATCACCGATCTCCTCCGCCAGGGGGCGAAGATCGACGCCTTCGGCGTCGGCGAGCGGCTGATCACCGCCAAGAGCGACCCGGTCTTCGGCGGCGTCTATAAGCTCTGCGCCATCGAGGACGAGACCGGCGCCGTGGTGCCGAAGATCAAAGTCAGCGAGAACGCCGAAAAAATCACGACGCCCCACTTCAAAAAGGTCTGGCGCGTCTACGACAAAGTCACCGGCAAGGCTCACGCCGACCTTATCACCGTCTATGATGAGGTCATCGACACGACAAAGCCGCTGACGATCTTCGACCCGAACCATCCCTGGAAGAAGCTGACCTTCGACGATTACGAAATCGCCGAGCTGATGGTGCCGGTGTTCCGCGGCGGTCAATGCGTCATGGAGCGCCGCCCCGACGTGGCGGAGATCCGGGAATACAGCCGCCGTCAGATCGACCGCCTCTGGGACGAGATGAAGCGCTTTGAGCATCCCCATCTCTATTACGTGGATCTCTCCCAAAAGCTCTGGGACATCAAGCAGAAGCTGATCACCGACAATTTCGGCGAGTTCCAGAACGACTGATCCCTAAAAAAAGACCCCTCCGCCGCGGCGGAGGGATTTTTTACGCTCCCGCGGCGGGGCAGGGAAGCGCCAAAAGGAACAAACAGTCCTTTCCCCGTAGAAATCCGCGCGGGTACAGCACAACAAAAACCCGTCAAACAGCTCTTTTTACGTAAAACCCAACCATAGATTGTGCAGGGATAAATCCGTGCGGTACAACATAACACCAACGGCACAACCTTCTGGCGACGCAACACCCCATCGCACCGCGTAACAAAACACGTCAAACAGCTCTTTTTGCGTGAAAACCAACATAGATCGTGTAGGGGAGGATCTCCCGATCCTCCCGCGCGGTACAACAAAACATCAACGCTATACCCCACCGGCGACGCGCACTCCCACGAGAGAACCCAACCACGTCGCCGCAGGACGCTCCCACCGCACCAACGCTCCGCCGCGCGGGGCGCACAGGAGAGCGCCCCCTACATTGAATCACGTTATATCTGCCGTTGAACAGGCGTTTTCCCGTGAAATCTGCGCGGCACCAAAAAACAAAAACGGTGAAACCAATCGACGACGCAATACCCCGCGCGAGAAACGCCGTCCGCCGCCGCGCCCGCCCACGGAAGAACTCTCCCGCCGAACCGCCCCTCTCCGCCGCCATGGCGAACATTTTGCGAAAAAAACGCCAATGACGCCGCCCGCGTTGAAATTTCTTACCCGTTTGCCGTCTAACCCTTGCATTTGGTGGGGAATTGTGCTATTTTTATGTTGCGGCAGTTCGCGAAAGGGAACGCCGCGCCCAAAAAACCATCCTCACGGAAAACAGAAAGGAGTGCCAATGCTATGCTGGAATTAAAAAATGTCAGTTGGACAGTGGAAGACGAACGCGGCGCGGAGAACGACATCATCAACGATATCAGCCTCACCCTGGACGATAAAAAGCTCTACGTCGTCACCGGCCCCAACGGCGGCGGCAAAAGCACCCTCGCCAAGCTCATCATGGGGATCCTCCGGCCCACGAGCGGTCAGATCCTCTTCAACGGCACCGATATCACCCACCTTTCCATCACCGAACGGGCGGCGATGCAGATCGGTTACGCCTTCCAGGCGCCGCCGATCTTCAAAGGCATCACGGTCCAGCAGCTGCTGACCATCGCCGCCGGCGACCGCAAAATCAACCCGATGCAGCTCCTCTTCGACGTCGGCCTCTGCGCCGGCGAGTACATCACCAGGGAAATGGATTCCGGTCTCTCCGGCGGGGAGCTGAAACGCATCGAGATCGCCTCCATCCTCGCCCGCGACCTGAAACTGGCCCTCTTCGACGAGCCCGAAGCCGGCATCGACCTCTGGAGCTTCCAGCGCCTCGCCGACACCTTCGGCAAGATCCACCGCGACCTCGACACCACGCTGCTGATCATCTCCCATCAGGAGCGCATCATGGAGCTGGCCGACGAGATCATCGTCATCGAGAACGGCCGCGTCCGCGAGACCACCGACAAAGAGTCCTTCCTGAACAGCCTGAAACTGAAGGAGAGCTGCGGCTGCGGGGAAACGTGTGAAAGGGGGGTATCCTTCTGATGCTCGACATCATCGACAAAGGATTGCTGAAAGCCGTCGCCGACCTGGAAGAACTGCCCAAACTCGGCGCCTATAACATCCGCAAGAACGGCGAGGGGATCTCCCGCCAGTCTACGAAGAACATTCAGATCGTCTCCAAAAAGGACCGTCCCGGCATCGACATCAACATCGCCCCCGGCACCAAAGGGGAGCAGGTGCACATCCCGGTGATCCTCAGCGCCGACGGCATGAAGGACCTCGTCTACAACACCTTCAACGTCGGCGAAGGCGCCGACGTCGTCATCGTCGCCGGCTGCGGCATCCACAATTCCTGCGACGCCGACGCCGGTCACAACGGCATCCACGAGTTCTTCATCGGCAAAAACGCCCGGGTCAAATACGTGGAAAAACACTACGGCGAGGGCGAGGGCCGCGGCAAGCGGATCATGAACCCCACCACCAAGGTGCACATCGAGGAAAACGGCCAGGTGGAAATGGAAATGATCCAGATCTCCGGCGTCGACGACACGATCCGCGACACCGATATCGACCTGGCGGAAAACGCCAAGCTCATCATCACCGAGCGCCTTCTCACCGACGGCGCCCAGAACGCCGAATCCATCGTCAACGTGCAGCTCAACGGTGCCGAATCCTCGGCCCGGGTCATCTCCCGCTCCGTGGCGAAGGACACCTCCAAGCAGCATTTCCACATGAACCTCATCGGCCGGAACCAGTGCCGCGGCCACATCCAGTGCGATTCCATCATCATGGACAAGGCCCACGTCAGTTCCACGCCGATGGTCTCGGCGGAGCACAGCGACGCCCAGCTGATCCACGAGGCCGCCATCGGCAAGATCGCCGGCGACCAGATCCTGAAGCTGATGTCCCTCGGCCTCAACGAGGAAGAAGCCGAAGACACGATCTTAAAAGGCTTCCTGAAATAAAGAAAAAATCCCCCGGTTTCCCCGGGGGATTTCTATGTCCCGCACCGCGTCACGACCTCCGTTAAACCGCTCTTTTTACGTAAAATCCGCGCGGGCACAACACAACAAAACCCGTTTTAACAGGCCTTTCCCCGAAAAAAAGATCTTTCATTGTGTAGGGACAGGTCTCCCGACCTGTCCGCGCGGCGCCACCCACCATCAACGGCACAACCAACCGCCGACGCACCCCCTCA
>CADBQN010000059.1 GCA_902796855.1 uncultured Bacillota bacterium
ACTGATCACGCCCATCGCCATCGAACAGGGCCTCCGCTTCGCCATCCGCGAAGGCGGCAGAACCGTCGGCTCCGGCGTCGTCTCCTCGATCATCGAATAAGCGAATATCGCGTCTTCAAGCGGGTGCTTCAAAGAGCGCCCGCTTTTTCCTTTGCCCACGCTTATAATGAGAGAATCGCGGCTTTTTCTCTCATTATGAGAGATGGAGGAGCGATTCCTTATTGTCATTTTGCCGCGGCCAAGTACAATAGAAGTCGTAATTGCGCGCAATGGAACAGCGCGCAACAAAGGCGGCGACGCTGTCCCACCCTTCCGTGAAAGAGCCTTGAGCCGCCTAAAAAATCCTTTTTCAGGAGGTAAACATGATCATCAAGGCAATCAAATTGTATGAAAACGGTTTTATGACCCAGCCCTTCGCTTTTGGCGGCGAGGAAGGAGCGGAACCCTTTGACGCTTCCGTCCGCTACCGTTCCAGCCTTCAGAATTTTCTGATCGACACCGGCGGCGAAGTGATCCTTGTGGATACGGGGATGCCGAAGGAAGCCCCGGAAACCGTGGCGGATGAATCGGCGGCGATCTATATGGGCACGCGGATCAAAGACTACGTCTCCGCCCTGGCAGACGCCGGCTACCGTCCGGAACAGGTAACGAAAATCCTCGTGACCCACAAACACGACGATCACACCGGCGAGCTGCGCGCTTTCCCCAAAGCGAAGATCTATATTTCCCCGGAAGACGCCGACGCGCTGGGGCTGAAAGGCGAAAACATCGTCCGCGCGAGCTGCGGCGACGGCGCTTACCATAACTTCCCTGCGAGTCAGAAAATCGCCGACGGCGTTTATCTGATCGAGGCCAAGGGGCACACCAAAGGCAACAGCATCATCATCGCCGAGAACGACGGCTTGTTCTTCATGTTCCACGGCGACGTCACCTATACCGACGAGGCCCTGTACGAAAATAAGCTCTCCGTCGTGTACGAGGACATAGAGGCGGCCAGGGACACCCTGGACCGGGTGCGGGAATTCATCCAAAACCATCCGACGGTCTATCTCTCGACCCACACGCCCCTCGGCTATGAAAACCTGGAAAACCTCAAAGTCATCGATCTGGCGAATCCGCCGGAATCGCTCCCCGTCGGTGAAATCACCTATAAAACGGCAACGGGGAAATACGTCTGCTCGGTCTGCGGCTTCGTCTATGACCCGGCAAAAGGCGACCCCGACCACGGCATCGCCGCCGGCACCGCTTTTGAGGATCTCCCCGAGGACTGGCACTGCCCGCGGTGCAAAAAAGAAAAGAGCCGCTTCAATCCGGCGTAACAAAAGCGCGGCTTAGGGGAAACACAAAACACCCGCTCTCCGCGGGAAGCGGCAAAGGACGGTTCCGTTTGGAACCGTCCTTTGATTTTTACGCTATTTTCTTCGGTAACGGCGGGCTGTCAGGCGCAGGACCCGCTTTTTTACCTTCGCCCGCAGTGCCGTCCGGCGGGACGAGGCCTTTTGCCCCCGGGCAAAGGCCCTATCCTCCCCCTTTGGCGCCGCGGGGCGCGGTCTCGCTTTGATGAGGGGGCTTTTCGGCTGGTTCTTATAGACTTCCTTTAAACGGGCGATGTCCGGGCGGTTGGCGGCTTCCTCCTCAAAATCCAGCTTCGCCGCGGTGGTCACCCGGAGCTTTTCCTCGTTCCAGCGGGCTTTGATCCGCACGACGGCGTCGTCGGTGTCGAAGAGGAACGGCGCGCTGTGAGCGTACCAGCGCCGCCACTCGGCGATAACTTCGTCGATGCGCTCCGCGCCGCAGGTCACCACGGAATAGGCCTCCCGGTTCAGGTTCATTCCCGCCTGGGTCAGGTTGCCGGAGCCCAGCACGAGGACGCCGCTGCCGTCAGCCTTTTTGAACCAGCTGAATTTCGGGTGGAAGGTGGAGCCGTCGTCGCCGTGGATGTAGGCCCTGACCGTAAGGCGGCCGGGATAGCGGCGGCTCAGCTTTTCCAGCTCATCGAGGGCGGCGATGTTGGTGATGTCGTCCATGCCGATGACCAGGGAAAAGCGCCCCTTTTCCAGCAGCGGCGCGAAGGATTTGTCCCCCAGCGTCATGCGGATGCCGCCTTTGGAGGCAAAGGCGTAGGCCCCGCCGCCGGCGACGGCGCCGCGGCAGGCGGTTCGCAGCAGATTCTGCAGATAGACCGCGTCAGCGTAGGTGGGATCCTGGATTCCAAACATATTTCGTCACCTGCCTGAAAGATGGTTTCGTTCCGTATGGATGGTACGATGACCGCGGGCGGTTTATTCCGCGGCGAAAAAAGCGTCGATGCCGTCGGCGATGCCGTCGGCGATTTTCTTTTGATAGTCCTCGGTGGCCAACAGGGCGTCCTCCTCGGGGTTGGACATATAGCCCACCTCGACGATGGTGACCGGCACCCGGCACCAGTTGATGCCGCTCATCGTGTCCGTTTCCCAGACGTACTGTCCGGCGCAGCCCGCGGCGGCGACGAGGCCGTCCAGCACCGCTTCGGAAAGGGCGCGGCTTTCCGCGTAGAGATCGCCGTTATAGGGATTATCCGGCGTCTGACAGATCGTCATGGCGCCGTGGTCGCCGGGGTTCTCCGAACCGTTGGCGTGGACGCGGATGAAGGCGTCGGCGCCGCTGTCGTTGGCCACGGCGGCGCGCTCGGCGTTGCTGATATCGACGTCGTTCGTCTCCCGCACCATGATGACGTCATAGCCGCGGAGTTCCAGCTCATCCCGGAGCAGCAGGGAAATGGTGAGATTCAGTTCGTATTCGCTGAGGCCGCTGACGGTCCCGGCGGTGCCGCCGGTGACTTTGGCTTTGGTCTCCGCCGCGCCGGGGCCGATGGGTTCCTGCTCGCTGTTGCCGCGGGCCTGATGGCCGGCGTCGATGACGACGAGGGGACGAACGTCATCGCCGTCCCCGGCAGCTTCCGTTCCGGTCACCGCCGGGACATCGGCGGTTTCTGTATCGCTTTCTGCCGCTTTCTCGCCGCCGCAGGCCGTCAGGGCGGCCAGCGCCAGCAGGGAGCAGAGCAAAACGAGACAAAGGGTGATTCGCTTTTTCACGGTTTCGCTTCCTTTCCGTTTCATCGGATCTCCGATCTCAGCCCAAAAACGAGGTAACGCCCTCGATGCGGGACATCTCCCGGTGGAGACAGCGCAGGAACTTTTCAATGGCGTCGCTGCGCGTTTCCTCGGTGCGTTTCAGATAGTAGGTGATCCGATCCGGCGGGCCGTTTTTCAGGTCGCTGACGGTAAAATGACGGCCCTTCAGCTTCCGCGCCGCGCTGGCCGGCATCACCGCCCAGTTTTCGCCGGTGAGGAAGTCCTCCAGCATCGACATCTGTTCCAGCTGCACCAGGGGCTGGGCCCCGGTGGGGAAAACGGAATTGTGCCAGTCGTCGTACTCCGGCATCCAGGAGACCCGCAGCTCCTTCCCGGGATCGAGGTCTTCGGCGTTGATGTTTTGGGGATAGGCGGCCTCGCTGACGGAGACGAGGAACATCTTTTCCTTATAGGCCGGGACCGTCTCAATGTTGGTGGAGTAGAGCTTGTGGGTGACGAGGGCGATGTCGGCGGTACCCTTTTCCACGTAGCCGTAGCCCTCAAAGGTGTGGCAGTGGGTGGAGCGGACGCGGCCGTCGGGGTTTTCCGCCAGATAGCGGCGGAGCACACCGGACAGGACGTAGCTGGTGACGCTGGGCACGGCGGTGATGTTGAGCAGCGTTTTATTGATCAGCGACGGCACCGCCGCCGCCTCCTGCCAGAGCTGGAGCGTCTTCCGGGCGATGGGCAAAAAGGCCTTGCCCTCCTCGGTGAGCTCCACGTTGCGGCTGCCCTTGCGGCGGAGAAACAGCACGTAGCCCAATTCCTCCTCGAGGATGCTGATGCGGCGGCTCAGCGCCGGCTGGGTGATGTAGAACCGCTCCGCCGCCGCCGAAATGCTCCCCTGTTCAACGGTTTCCAAAAAGGCTTCGATTTCTTGCTGTGTCATAAGGCAACTCCGTAATATAAATTCTATTTTATAGTTTACACTAAAAAACGGCTTTACGCAAGGGAGCTTTCCCCGTAAAGCCGTTCGGCGCTTCAGCTTTTGCCGTTTCGCGGCGGGTTTTCGGTTCTGTACGTAAAAAAATCGAAGTCCGTAAAGCCCATTTCCCGCAGGACCGCGTGACTCGCCGCCACGTCCTCTTCCGTGTTGAAGCCGGGAATCAGCGGCACCCGGACGGTGACGCGCTCCGCTCCCGCCGCGGCGAGAAGAAGCGCCAGATTTTCCCGGACCGTACCGTTCCCCGCGCCGGTGTAGCGGCGGTAGACCGCGTCGTTCATGTCCTTGATGTCCACGATGAAGTGATCGACGGCGCCGACGGCCTCGCGGAGCCGTTCCTTTGGGATTTGCAGGGACGTTTCCGCGGTGACGCGCCAGCCGCCGCCGCAGAGATCGCGGAAGGCGGCGATAAAACCGCTGTGGCAAAGCGGCTCACCGCCGCCGAAGGTGACGCCGCCGCCGGTGGCGCGGAAATAGAGATCGTCGGGGCGGGCCAGGTCGTACAGCTCTTGGGGCGTCACATGGCGGACCGCGGCGGTTCCGTCAAAACAAAAGGGGTTCAGACAAAAGCGGCACCGCAGCGGACAGCCCCAGGCCGCCGCCAGCGAAGTGACGCCGCGGCCGTCGACGCCGAGGCGGTGACGGGCAAAGGCCATCAGCGGGAACGTCGCCCCGGCCATATCACTCTAAGCCCCCGTCGTCGTCAAAGAGATCGTCGGGCGCGATCTCGCCGTCGGTGATGACCGCGCTGCCCTCATCAAAGGGGTCGGTCGTGTCATCGGGCGCCACGGCGCCGCCGAGGTCGTCGCCGAGGTCGGAACCGGGCGCGATCACGTCGCCGGTGAGCTCTTCGGTGACGGGCACGGGGGAAGACGGCGGCTCCGGCTCACCGTCGGCCGCGGCGGCGCACCCCGCCATGGTCAGCGTCAGGGCGGCGGAAATCCCCGCCACGGCGACGCGCTTATGGCGTTTTTCCCGCTTTGCCAGCTCCCGCTCCAAATAGCGGACTTCGGCCTCACAGCGGGGGCAGGTGCCTTTGCACTCCCCTTTGTGGGGACACTCCTCGATGACGAGGGCAATGTCGTTGGCGGCGGCGATCTCGGCGCGGATCTGTTTCAGTATCCTGCATTTTTCTCTGCCGGTCACAAAAATCGCCTCCCTTCCGTTGATTCAGCGCTTTTTCATTTTTATTATAGGGCCGCCGCCGGGGAAAGTCAAGGCGCGGCAACAGAGGGGGAAAGCGTTCCCCGGCGCAAAACGCCGGCGGCGGGCCGCGCGCCAAAAAAAATACCGCGCCCCCTTGACAGGAACGGGGAGATTCGGTATACTTTGGTTAGAAAAAACTAACTATACGAACGGCGGCAGCGCCTTTCTTTTTCATCCCTTAGTTAGTTTCACCTAATCAAAGAAAGGAGGGAGGCGTCCCCCGGCGGTACGGCGCCGGGACAGAAACACGTTACGGCAGCGTACACGGCGAAGGCCGTGAGGAATGTAAAAAAAACAGAAAGGTAAGTGATCTATGAGCAAAATCGCGGTTGTCTATTGGAGCGGCACCGGCAACACCGAGGAAATGGCGAAATCCGTTTTAAGCGGCGTCAGCGAAAACGGCGGCGAAGGCAGCCTCATCGAGGCCTGCGATTTCAGTGCCGCCATGGTCGACAGCTTTGACGCCATCGCCTTCGGCTGCCCCGCCATGGGCGAGGAAGAGCTGGAAGAAACGGAGTTCGAGCCGATGTTCAGCGCCGTATCTCCTGCCCTGACCGGGAAAAAGATATCCCTCTTCGGTTCCTACGAATGGGGCGACGGCGAGTGGATGCGCGCCTGGGAGGACACCTGCAAAAAGGCGGGGGCGTCCCTTGTCACCGACAGCGTCATCTGCCAGCTGGAGCCCGACGACGAGGCCCTGACCGCCTGCAGGGAGCTGGGCGCGGCGATGGTGTGAGCGCCCCGAAAAAGGATCCTTTCAAGAAACGGAGACGTTCCCTTAGAGAACGTCTCCGTTTTGCCGCAGCCGCAAAAACACAGCGGCGAGAGAAGAACGGCAACTGGCGCGATGCAACATTTTTTCACAGGCCCATCCTCCGTATTTTCATTCTTGTTTCATGATATCACACGGTGACTCACACGCCGCTGACGCGGACGGAAAATGAAAAACGGCGGACAGATATCATTCCGCCGTTTCGTATTCTCTCAGATCGATCCCCTGCCGCAAAGCGATGTCGATCAACGCCTCCGGCGAGGCGTTCTCGATCTCAAAGGACGAGACCAGGGCGCCGCCGAAGCCGCCGCCGAAAAAGGCGGCAAGGCATTGACGTTTCAGTTCCTCTCTCAGCGCTTCCACATCGATGATCATTTTTCACGCTCCTCACGGGTCCGGCCCGGCGTCAGCCGCGCTCTTCCACCTTTTTCACAAAGGCGGCGATGTCCTTTTCCTGGGCCTCGTCGAGGAGGGTCGGAGGCGCCGCCTCGAGGATGGCTTCCACTTTCGACCGGGCGCTGTCGAGGATGTCGCGGCAGCCGTCTTCCTCCCAGGCGTCGAAGGAGCGCCAGTCGGAAACCGCCGGCTGCCAGCCGTCGCGGAAGTGGGCCAGCGTTTCAGGGGAGGTGAGGAAATCGGCGCAGGGTTCGGCACCAAAGAGCTCGTCCATGGCGAAGGACGGTTCCGACGTATCCATCCCCCGGAGCATATAGCGGACGCGGCCGATGAGCTCGTCGTCGAGGACGGTCTTTTCCAGGGAGACCGCCATCAGGTTGGCGAGAGTGCCCACGGTCTGGCTCGTCAGGTGGACGCCGGCCAGCGCCGAAGTGAGGAAGCTCTGGAGCGTTTCCGCCCCGGCCTGGTAGTCGACGCGCTTGGCGCTGGTCACGCCGGTCTGCGCCCGGGCCGGCAGGTGATAGAAATCGCGGAACATCTGCACCGAGGCGCAGAGCATCAGCGCCGTATCGGGGGAGGCGCACTCCCAGGAGGCGTAGCGCAGGTTGCCGTAGGTCAGCGACGCCGACATCACCACCGGCACGCCGGCGGTGATCAGCTGGGCGTAAACGAGGCCGGCGAGCATCTCCGCCAGGGAGAGCACCACCGCCGAAGCGAGGAACACCGGCACGGTGATGCCGGTCATCGGCGCGGAGACGATGACGACGGGCTGGCGGCGCTCGGCGAAGACGCGGATCCCCTCGCAGGCGAAATCGGAATAGAAGAACGGGGAATTGGGGCAGACGGCGTGGGCCGTCAGATAGTGCGAATCGAGGTAGTTCTCGCTGCCGTAGGCCACGTTAAAGAGCTCCAGACAGTCCTCCTTCTGGCCGACAGTGTCCAGCTCCATCGGACAGAGCAGCGGCTTATCGCTGTGGCGCAGCGACGTCTCCATGCAGCGCAGCCCCTTAATCTCCTGAGGCGTATCGGCGGGGCTCAGCGGCTGATAGCCGGCGATGTCGATGTTGCCGCAGGCCTGATAGACCTTTTGCAGATCGGCAAAGTCCGCCAGTGTCGGCGCGCGCCGCGCGCCGGTTTCGTCCACAAAAAAGACCTCGCCGCCGGCGGGATGGATCAAAAGCCCCTCGCCGACGGTGACGGAGCGCGCGTCGTTCATGGCCTCCAGCCGAAAGGCGGAGGGACATTGGCGCAGCGCCTGTTCCACCATGGTTTTGTCCATAAAGACGGTGTGATCGGAAATTTTCGCGCCGTGACGGCGGAAGGTCTCCACCGCGTCGTCGCTTTGAAAGACGATCCCTTTTTTCGCCAGGATCGCCAGGGCTCTCTCGTGAATGGCCGCCATGTCGTCGGCGGTGAGCAGTTTCAGTTGTCCGGAAAGTTCCATATCCAACCCCCCTTTTTTTATTGAGTATAGTACAAACGCGGCGCGGACGCAAGAGGTCCCGCCGCGTTTTTCGACTCAGTTTTTCTTTTTTGCCGCCGCTTCCAGCGCCAGCAGGGCTTTTTTTCGTTCCGGGCCGCCGGCGTAGCCCGTCAGCGCGCCGTTCTTGCCGATGACCCGGTGACAGGGGACGATGATGGCGACGGGGTTTTGGTGATTGGCCATGCCCACGGCCCGGGCCGCTTTTTCGTTCCCCACCGCCGCGGCGATCTGCTGATAGCTGCGGGTCTCGCCGTAGGGGATCCGCACCAGCTCCGCCCAGACCTTTTTCTGAAAATCGGTCCCCCGCGGCGAAAGGGGCAGATCAAATTCGGTCCGCTCCCCGGCGAAATACTCTTGCAGCTGAGTCCGCGCCGCCTCTAAAAGAGGGCTTTCCGGCCGGAGCGCCGCCGCTTTCGCCCCTTCTTCCATAAAGCGCAGACCGCGGATGCCCTCGCTGTCCGCCTCGATACGAACGGTGCCGAGGGGCGTTTCACAGTCACAGAACAGCGTTTTTCCGTCAGCGGCGTTCGTCCTCATGGTCATACCTCCCGCGGCGGCTTTTCACGAAAAAAGCGCGCCCTTTTCTTTCATGATATACCGGGCGCGGCTTTACGTCAAATGTTAAATGGAGACGAAAAAGCGGCGAAACCGTGTTTTCGACGGCGCGGAGCCGAAAAAGAGCTCCGTTCGCAATTAAAAAAACTCCCTTATCGGGAGTTTTGGAAGAAACCTGCCGCGAAGCGGCAAGTCCTTCCGTATTATGTACGCCAACAAAAAAACCCCCGCTGGGGGTTCTTTTGTTGGCGTGCCAGGAGGGACTTACCGCTTCGCGGCATAAAC
>CADBQN010000060.1 GCA_902796855.1 uncultured Bacillota bacterium
GATGTCCGTCAGGACGCCGTCGTTAAAGGTGGAGTGGACGCCGGTGCTGGGCAGCGCCAGCATGACGTCGCCGGAAGCGGTCTTTTTGCCGTCGATGATCTTTTGCTTATCGACGATGCCCACGGCGAAACCGGCGATATCGTATTCGTCCTCGCCGTAAAAATCGGGCATTTCCGCGGTCTCCCCGCCGATCAGCGCCGCGCCGCTCTGGCGGCAGCCCTCGGCCACGCCGGAGACAATGGCGGCGATCTTTTCCGGCTCCAGCTTGCCGCAGGCCAGGTAATCGAGGAAGAACAGCGGGGCGGCGCCCTGGACGAGGATATCGTTGACGCACATCGCCACGGCGTCGATGCCGATGGTATCGTGCCTGTCCATGAGCATGGCCAGCTTTAATTTGGTGCCGACGCCGTCGGTGCCGGAAACGAGGACCGGTTCCTCCATGCCGGTGAGGTCGGGGCGAAAGAGGCCGCCGAACCCGCCGATGTCCGTCAGGACGCCGTCGTTAAAGGTGGATTTGACGTGCTCCTTCATGAGCTGCACGGCTTCGTTGCCCTTGTCGATGTCGACGCCGGCGTCTTTGTAACTGATTCCCATGATCGTACTCCTTTGCTCCCGCCAAAGGCGGGAAGACAACTTTGCTGTCAAAGGCCGCCCTTATTCGGACAGGCGCTTTAAGATCTCTTTATAGGCGTCTTCCACGTTGCCGAGATCGCGGCGGAAGCGGTCCTTATCGAGTTTTTCGTTGGTTTCGGTGTCCCAGAAACGGCAGGTATCCGGGGAGATCTCATCGGAGAGCATGATCTCGCCGCTGCTGTCGACGCCGTATTCCAGTTTGAAGTCGATGATCTTGATGTTCCGCTTCAGCAGGTATTCCTTTAAGATCTCGTTGACTTTAAAGGAGGTGTCGGCGGTGAATTTCACCTGTTCGTCGGTGGCCCAGCCCATGGCGGCGATGTGGTATTCGTTGATCATCGGGTCGCCGAGCTCGTCGCATTTATAGCAGTACTCGAGGACGGTCTTTTTCAGTTCCGTACCTTCGGGGAGGCCGAGGCGTTTCGCCAGGGAACCGGCGGCGACGTTGCGAACGATGACTTCCAGAGGCAGGATGGTGTTTTTGCGCACCAGCTGTTCCGTATCGGAGATCTTTTCGATGAAGTGGTTCTTTACGCCCTGTTCCGCCAGCATCGTGAAGAAGATCGAGGAGATCTCGTTGTTGAGATGGCCCTTGCCGACGATGGTGCCTTTTTTCTTGCCGTCGAAGGCGGTGGCGTCGTCCTTATACTGAACCCAGATCACGTCGGGATCGCTGGTGAGAAACATTTTTTTCGCTTTCCCTTCGTAGAGCATTTCTTTCTTTTCAACATTCATTTTCAAAAACTCCCTTCGTCGCCATCAGTTCAGGCCGATGCGCTCAAAAATATAATCAATGTTTTTCAAATGGTAATCGTAATCGAAGAGGTCGTCGATCTCTTCCTTGTTCAGGTAGCGGGCGATGTCCTCATCCTGGGAAACGAGATACTCGAAATCGGTCTTGGTCTGCCAGGCGTAGAGGGCGTTGCGCTGCACCCATTCGTAGGCCTTTTCCCGGCTCATGCCCTTGTCGATGAGGCGGAGCATGACCCGCTGGGAGAAGACGAGGCCGAGGGTGCGGTCGAGGTTGGCGCGCATGTTGTCGGCGTGGACCACGAGGTTCTTATAGATGCGGATCATCAGGTGGAGCATATAGTCGAGGAGGAGGCAGGAATCGGGGATGATGATCCGTTCCACCGAGGAATGGGTGATGTCCCGTTCGTGCCACAGCGCGACGTTCTCCATGGCCGCTTCGGCGTTGCCCCGGAGCACCCGGGAAAGACCGGCGACGCGCTCGGCGGTGATGGGGTTCTTTTTATGCGGCATCGCCGAGGAGCCCTTTTGCCCCTTGGCGAAGGATTCTTCCACTTCCAGAATGTCGGTGCGCTGGAGATTGCGGATCTCCGTGGCCATCTTTTCCAGGCTGCTGCCGATGACGGCGAGGGTCGTCAGGAACTCGGCGTGACGGTCCCGCTGAATGACCTGGGTGGAGACGGGCTCCGGCTTTAAGCCCAGGCGCAGGCAGACGTTTTCTTCCACCCGGGGGTCGATGTTGGCGAAGGTGCCGACGGCGCCGGAGATCATCCCCACCGCCACCGTTTCCCGGGCCTGCTCCAGACGGCGGATGCTCCGGTCGAGCTCCATGACGTAGAGCGCCATTTTAAGACCGAAGGTCACGGGTTCGGCGTGGATGCCGTGGGTGCGCCCGGTCATGATCGTCATCTTGTGCTCCCGGGCTTTTTCCGCCAGGATCTCCCGAAGCTCTCTCAGCTTTGTCAGGAGGATATCGCAGCTCTCTTTCATCTGGAGCCCCAGCGCCGTGTCGAGGACGTCGGAGGAGGTCATCCCCATGTGGAGATATTTGGAATCCTCACCGATGTTCTCGCCCACCGCCGTGAGGAAGGCAATGACGTCGTGTTTGACGACGTCTTCGATCTCGGCGATGCGGGCGACGTTGAAATCGGCCTTTTCCCGGATGTTCTTCGCGGCCTCTTCGGGGATGTAGCCCAGCTCCGCCATGGCTTCGGAAGCGCAGATCTCCACTTCCATCATTTGACGGAAGCGGTTTTCCTGCTCCCAGATGGCCTGCATTTGAGGTAAACTGTAACGTGCAATCATCGTTTTTCGCTCCTTCGTTTTACTGATTCATCTGTTCCAGATATTCCGCCACCGTCATTTTGGAAAGTTTCTCGTCTTTGGCCGCGACGGTCTCGGCCATTTCCCGGCGGAACTGTTTCAGTTTTTCTCTCAATGTCTCGTCGTTCAGAGATAAAATTTGAGCGGCAAGAATCCCGGCGTTTTTCGCTCCGCCGATGGCCACCGTCGCGACGGGAATGCCCGAGGGCATCTGCACCGTGGAGAGAAGGGAATCCATACCGCCCATGATCCTGGTGGAAACAGGCACGCCGATGACGGGAAGGGTCGTCGCCGACGCCACCACCCCGGCAAGATGCGCCGCGCCGCCGGCGGCGGCGATGAAGACACCGACACCGTTCTTTTCACCTTCGGCGACGATTTGATGGGTCTTCTCCGGCGTTCTGTGCGCCGAAGAGACATGGATATCGAAGGGGATATCGAATTTTCCCAGGATATCGGCGGCAGCCTTCATCTGACCGAGATCGGAATCGCTGCCCATGACAATGATAACTTTCGCTTTGCGCTCCACAATGACACCTCCGCTCCGGCCGCCGCTGATTCGGTCTTTTTATGTTTCTGAAAGACCTTCGGACATCGCCGGAATCTATTGAAAAAAGTACATTAAAACCCAGTATTGTAACGTAATTATTCTATCAAATTTCCGCTCTTTCGTCAAGAAATCCGGGGGGACTTCGCCAAAGAAAAACGGCCCCCCGCGCTTTGCCGCGAAAGGCCGTCTTTTACCTGTATTTTTCGTTCCCGTCCCGAAGCGCCGCCACCGTTTCGCCGATCTCCTCCACGCGGCGGCGGGGGCAGATCAGCAGCACGCCGCGGTCCTCGATGACGACGAGGTCCCTGACGCCGATCACCGCCGTGAGGCGGTTGTCGGTGATGACGACGGAATCACGGACGCCGTTTAAGACGTGGTTGCCCCGGCGGACGTTGCCGTTTTCGTCGGTGGGCAGCAGGGAGGCGAGACGGTGGAAGCTGCCGACGTCCTCCCAGCCGAAATCGGCCTCGACGAGAAAGACCTCCTTTTCCTTTTCCAGAACGGCCCGGTCAAAGGAAAGCGGCTCCAGCGCGGCGTAGGCCTCGTTCAGCCCCTCGCCGGTCTCCGGCGACACCGAATACAGCGGGGCGCCGCCGTCGGGCAGACGGCGGCGAAGCACCGCCTCGAAGACATCCAGGGGAGCGGCGACGATGCCGCTGTTCCAGTCGTAGGTGCCCTTCTTCAGATAGCGCCGGGCCTTTTCCCGGTGGGGTTTCTCCACAAAGCGCTTCACCCGGTAATAGGGCTCCCCGGCGAGGTATTCCTTTTTGTCCCGCTCGGCGTAGCCGTAGCCCGTGGCCGGATACCGCGGCGGCACGGCGATGACCGTCAGCGCCCGCTCCTTTTGGGCCACGGCGGCGGCGCGGCGGAAGGTCTTCTCAAAAAGCGCTCCGTCGGCGATGAGGTGATCCGCCGGCATCACCGCGGCGACGCCCTCCCCTTCCCGATGGCGGATGACGCGGCAGCCCCAGGCCACGGCCGCGGCGGTGTTCCTGCCCATGGGCTCCGGAATGAAGCGGTAACGCTCCCCCTCCTCCCCGAGGACGGAGACGACGGCTTCGGCCTGATCGGCTCCGGCGATGACGTAGGGAACGGCGCCGACGGCGCAGGATACGGCGCGGCCGAGGCATTGGCTCAGCAGCGCCCCTCGGCCGTCGAGATCGAGGAACTGCTTGGGTCGGCTCTCCCGGCTCAGGGGCCAGAAACGGCTGCCCTTTCCGCCGGCGATGATCAGGGGAATGATTTTTTCGGACATATGAAAACCCTCCTCTTTTCATCCTATTGAAAAGGAGGAGGGTTTATGCGCTTTCGCGGCGGCGGATCAGCGGAACTTGCCGTCGACAAAGCTCCTGCTGAAATCGAGGTTGGTAATCATGTGTCGGTTGCCCTGACGGATGGCGGCGGTGCTCCGCTGCCAGAGGGTCAGCGCGATTTCCCTGGCGCTTTCCATAATCTCAATGACGCTGTCGTCACGGAAGACTTTATCGCCATGATGGTACCAGGTGTTTTTCTTTATGTTCAGGCAGTCGCTCTCCGTCGGGGCGAAGGAAGCGAAAGCGGTCTTTAAATCGGGGAAGCTCTGCAGGAGATCGTGCTCCATCACGGCGTAAGGCTTCATCGCGCCGTTCTCGCCGTAGATCATATCGGTGCGGTGATACTCGTCGATGAAGCATTCCTCGACGACGCCGGCCTGGGTGCGGATACCGTAGACGTTCCAGAGGATACGGCTGTAGAGACCGCCGATGGAGCGGCGGACGTTCCGGTCGGCGCAGTAATAATCCTCCGCCGGGCCCCGGGCCGGGGTCAGCGACGAGAGATGGCCGGAAAGCTCATGGTCGATGCCGTCCTCGATGTACCAATGGGCGCTGGCGAAGTTCGGCGCGCCGTTGGCGGCTTCCTCGATTCGCTTTTGCAGGGAGAAGACGTAGGGATGAAGGGAGCGGTCGAGAGCGTAGTGACAGCAGAAGCCGTAATAGTAGGCCATCAGCGTGTCGAAATCGAGACATTTTCTGTGATTCAGCAGGTCGTGGGCGAGGAAGGTGAACAGCGTGTTCGTCTTTTCGCCGTGGATCAGCCGGCCGTAGGTCGGCAGCTCGCTGTATTCGTTGACATGGCGGTGGCTGTAAAGGAGATCGGCGCCCTGGAGCCCCCAGCAGAAAGCGGGCAGGTTGCTTTCGATGAGGCGAACGGCGGCGGATTCCCCGTTTTTAAGGATCTGTTGTCCGAAAATATGATGTGTCGTGAAATGAGACATGTTTCCCCTTCCCCGCGGCGGCGGACCGCCGCTTTTATGTGTTTGATCTGATGACAAAAAAATTATAGCACATTTTTCGGAGAAATGATAGACTATTTTTTGAGAACCATGTATAATAAACAAAAGAGACATCAGGTCTGGAAAGGGAACCGGCGCCATGAAAGAGCGATTTGAAAAGTATCTGCCAAAAGAATATTTCGGCCTCGCCTTTTTGGTCTTTGGCGGGATCCTCTTTTATTTTCTCATTTCCCGCCTCGGGGACGTTCTCTCCGGCATCGGCTGGTTCTTTTCCATCTTCAAGCCCTTCCTCTGGGGCTTCATCATCGCCTATTTCATCAACTTCTTCGTGGTGTTCTTTGAGAAACGCCCGCTGAAAAAGGTGAAAAACCAAAAGCTCCGCCGCGTCGCCGCCATGCTCTGCGGCTACGCCGCCGCCTCGGTCATCGTCGTCCTCTGCATCTCCATCATCGTGCCTCAGACCATCGACAGCCTCTCGACGCTGATCGACAACACGCCGGCTTACATCAACAACTTTGTCCGCTTCGTCACGGTCTACGCCGCGAACCACAGCTGGGCCATGGATATCTCCAACTGGGTCACGGCAAAGCTCATGGACTTTGAGGAAACGCTGCCGACGTTCCTCGCCGACATCGTTCTGCCCTACACCGTCAACTTCACCACGGCGGCGGTGGGGCTCACCATCAATCTTTTCGTGGCCATCATCGTCTCCATCTACTTTATCGCCATGAAGGAACGGTTCTACGCGCAGATCAAAAAGGCGCTCTACGCCCACGTCAAAACGGAAAAAGTCGACCGCCTGCTCCGCCTGACCGGCATGACCAACGACACGTTCAGCAGCTTTATCTCGGGAAAACTCATCGACTCCCTCATCATCGGGCTGCTCTCCTTCGTCTGTCTCTCCATCTTCAATTTCCCCTACGCGATGCTCATCGCGGTAATCATCGGCATCACCAACATCATTCCCTTTTTCGGACCCATCATCGGGGCGGTGCCGTCGTTCCTCATCATCGTCATCATCGACCCCACGAAAGCGCTGTGGTTCCTCCTCTTCATCCTCATCATCCAGCAGGTGGACGGCAACATCATCGGTCCGAGGATCCTGGGCTATTCCATCGGCCTCTCGGCCATCTGGATCATTTTCGCCATCATCGTCGGCAACCAGCTGATGGGCTTTGTCGGCATGGTCATCGGCGTCCCGGCCTTTGCCGTCTGCTACAAGCTCTTTAAGGATTGGAGCGAGCGGAAGCTCGCCGCCAAAGGGCTGCCCACGGAGACGGAGAATTTTGCCAGCGACGAGAACGAGATCCGCTTCTGACCCGTTATTCCACAAAAAAAGAACAGTCTTCCGTCTGTTTGGAGACTGTTCTTTTGTTTTGCGGTTTTCACGGCGTCCCAAAGCGCCGGAGACCTTATTTTTCCAGTGTGACTTTGACGTCCTGGGGCAGCGCCATGTTGGCGGCGACTTCCACCGTTTTGATGATGCCCATCGGCACGGGGCAGGCGCCGTGTTTACACTTGACCCGGCAGGCCTCGTAGACCGCACCGCTGCCGATGGGGTCGAACCCGGCCATCATCGAGACTTCGGGCAGACGTTCGTCGAGATCTTTATAAGCGCCGCATTCGGAATCCACTTTCAGCGTGTAGTTCATGCCGTCTTTGTCTTCCACCACGACCGTTGTCTTTAAGCCGCAGACCCCTGCTTCAATCGTTCCTTTCGCCATGTTCATGCCTCCCTTTTTTCTTTATGGACTCATTGTAATGAAAAAAGGAGCGTTTGTCAATGGCGTTTTAAATTTGACCGACAAGAAACGAACACAGCTTCTTCATCACCGGCCCGGCGTCCTTGGCGCCGCCGGTGCCGCCGTTGATGAGTACCACCACGGTATAGCGGGGACGCTCATAGGGGAAAAAGCCGCCGATCCAGACGTTCCCCGTTTCCGAGGTGCCGGTCTTCCCGGCGATGCGGAAGGAGTCCAGCCCGAGGGAGGCGGCGGTGCCCGTCTCGAAGGTGGGGACCATCATCGCCGTGACGGCGTCGGCGGTTTCGGCGGAGATCACCGGCAGAGCCAGAGCATCGTCGAAACCGCCGGTCTCCCTTCCCTCCCGATCCCGGACGGAAGTGACGAGGCGCGGCGTCCGCAGCAGGCCGCCGGAGGCGATGACATTCAGCATCTTCGCCGCGTTCAGCGGCGTCATCATCACGCCGCTTTCCCCCAGCGCCGCGTTGGCCAGCGCCCCGCTGCCGCCGCCGATATGGAGATAGGAGCGCTCCGACAGCGGATAGCCCAGCAGCAGGTCGTTCCCTAACTCCCAGCGGGCAAAATCCTCGGTCAGGGCGTCGCCGCCCAGCGCGGCGGCGACATCGACGAAAACAGGGTTGCAGCTTTGGGCGAGAGCCTCGCCGAAGGTGAGAAAGCCGTGCCCCTCCTCTTTCCAGCAGGACACGGCGGTCTCTTCCCCTTTGCCGCCGCAGTGGAACAGCGTCTCGGCGGAGACGGCGCCCCGCTCCAGGGCGGAGGCGGCGAGAAAGACCTTGAAGAGGGAGGCCGGCGGATAGGGCGACAGCGCCTTGTTGACGTAGACCCCGTCGGCGGCGTCGGCGGCGGTCTCCAGAGGATCGAACTTCGGCGACGAGGCCATGGCGAGGACGTCGCCGCTGTCACAGTCCAGGACGACGGCGGCGCCGGAACGGCCCGCCAGGGCCGCCTCGGCGGCGCGCTGGATCTCAAGATCCAGCGTCAGGGCCACGCTCCCGGCGGTATTACCGCTCTCCCGAACGAAATAGCCGCCGTTTCCCACGGCGCGGCGGCGTCCGTCGACGGCGAAGAAATAGACCCGTTCCCCGTCGGCGGCGAGAACGTCGTCGTAGATCCGTTCCAGACCGCTGACGCCGGCCGCCTTTTCGCCGCCGTCACCGCCGCGGACGGTGCCGATGAGGTGCAGCGCCGGGAGATCCCGCCGGGTCCGGCTTTGTCGGGCCACGGCGAAAACGCCGTTTTCCGCCATGCGTTCCGCCCGGGCCGTTTCCGCCGCCGTCAGGTTCTCTTTGGCAACGAAGGGCGTTTTGCGGATGGCCTTTCCCTCGCCGTCAGTGGTGCCGATGAGAGAAGCGAGGCGCTCTTGGGAAAGGGAGAATGATGCGGCGAGACGCGCCGCGGTCCCGCCGACATCGGTGACGAGGGCCGGGACCACCAGCAGAGAAACGGTCTCCGCCGCGGACGTCAGCGGAACACCGTTCCGGTCCAGGATCGCGCCGCGGGCCGATTCCTTTAAAACGGCGGTCTTCAAAACGTCCTCGTCGCCTTTGGCCGCCAACGCGCCGTGGCGGAGGATCTGGAGATCGCCAAGGCGCAGGAAAAGACAGAGAAAAAGGACGAGAAACACGGCGATAAACAGGTTTTTTCGCTTCAAGGCCGCTCATACCTCCCATAAAAAAAAGACTGCGTTCAACCGTAGTCTTTCCGTTTATTTGAATCTTATGATTCCGTATCGAGCGGCGGTTCCTCGGCGAGGATCCGGCAGGGAAAGGGCAGCCCCTTTAAAACGCGGCGCACGGGCCCCCGCCTGCCGAAGCCGCGGAGGCGGACGACGCCATTGGCCGCGTCGACGGTGCTGACGACGCAGAGATGGTCGTAGCCCTCGAAGACGCGGTTCAAAAAATCGATCTGTCTCGGCTCGACGGCGACGTCGATGTGAAAAGCGTCATACATCCTGTTTTTTCCTCCGTACAACGGTCAGCGGCGGAAAACGCCGCGGCGACGGCACCGCCACGGTCATCTGAGCGTGGGGCGCTTTTTCGATGGCGGTCCCCTCTTCGTCAAAGAGGGATTCCAATTTCAGCGCACAGGGCGCTTCCCCGGCGGGGACGAACTCCGCGGTCTCGCCGCGGCGGAAGTGGTTCCGCTGTTCCAGCAGGACCCTGCCCTTTTCCTCGTCATAGCCTTTGACAACGGCGATGAAGTCATAGCGCCGGACGTAGGCGGAAGTGTCGTAGCGATAGCCGCCCTCATCGGGACGGCCCGGCAGAAAGCCGGGAAAATAGCGGCGGTGGCTGACGGTCTCCAGCTCCGCCATATACGCCGGGATGCGGGCGCGGAAGGCTTCCTCATCCTCAAAAAGATCGTCGACGGCCCGGCGGTAGACGCCGGTGACGACGGCAGCGTAATAGGCGCTTTTGACGCGGCCCTCGATTTTGAGGGAATCGACGCCGGCCTTTACGAGCTCCGGCAGATAGGGCAGCAGCGCCAGATCCCTGGAATTTAAGATATAGCTGCCGTGACCGTCCTCCTCCACGGGGAGGTATTCCCCGGGGCGCTCGGCCTCGACGAGGGCGTAGCGCCAGCGGCAGGGATGGGCGCAGGCGCCGCGGTTGGCGTCCCTGCCGGTGAGGAAATTGCTGAGGAGACAGCGGCCGGAATAAGCCATACACATGGCGCCGTGGACAAAGAGCTCCAGCTCCATATCGGTCTTCGCGCGGATTTCCCTTATCTCGGCGAGGGTGAGCTCCCGGCCGAGAACGATCCGCTCCGCGCCGAGCTCCCGCCAGAAACGGGCCGTTTTCCAGTTGACATTGTTGGCCTGGGTGCTGATGTGGATCGGCAGCGACGGCGCGTGTTCCCGCGCCAGCAGAAAGACGCCGGGATCGGAAATCAGCAGCCCGTCGGGGCCAATTTCCGCCAGCGCCGCCAGAAAGGGCGGCAGCGCCGCGATGTCCTCGTTATGGGCGAAAACGTTGACGGCGACGTAGACCTTTTTGCCGAGGCCGTGAGCGTAGGCGACGGCGGCGGCGATTTCCTCCGCGTCAAAATTGCCGCTCTTTGTGCGGAGGCTGAAACGGTCGCCGCCGAGATAGACGGCGTCGGCGCCGTAGGCCAGGGCGAATTTCAGTTTTTCCATATCCCCGGCGGGAGACAGCAGCTCCGGCTTATTTTTACTCATTGTCATAGAGCCCGCTTTCGATGTCGGCCTTGGCTTTCAGGTGCTCCTCATAGGTGACGGAGAAGATGTGGGCGCCGTTGGGCTTGGCCACAAAATAGATGCAGTCGGTCTCCGCCGGATAGAGCGCCGCCCGCAGGGACTCAACGCCCGGCGAGGCGATGGGCCCCGGCGGCAGGCCGGGATTGAGGTAGGTGTTATAGGGCGAGTCAATCTGCACGTCCTCGTTGCTGAGCACCGGCTTGACCTCGCCCAGGGCGTACTGCACCGTGGCGCAGCTCTGCAGGTTCATGTTCTGGGCCAGGCGGTTATAGAAGACCCCGGCGATGACGGGCCTGTCCTCGGAGACGACGGCTTCCTTTTCGACGATGGAGGCCATGGTCACCCACTGAGCGGTCGTCAGCCCCAGTTCATTGACGCGGGCTTTCCACTCGTCGGTATAGACGCGGTCGAACTCCCGGAGCATCATCGCGATGATGGACGAAGCGTCGTCGTCCGGGGCGACGTAGTACGTTTCCGGGAAGAGGAACCCCTGGAGACGCAGGGAATCACCGGCGGGAGGAAGATAATCATAACCGAAATCGCCGTTGGCGGCGGCGTCGAGGAATTCCTCCTCGGTGACGACGCCGGCCTCGGTGAGGGTGGCGATGATCTGGCTCTGATTATACCCCTCGGGGATCGTGATCTTGACACCGGAAATGGCCGGGCCGGTGACGAGGGCGGAAACAACGTCGTCAAGGCTGTTTTTTCCTTTGAAATAGTAGGTACCGGATTTCAGCTCCGAACCGGCGCCCTCCATTTTTACTTTCACCTTGAACGCGGCGGCGCTGCGGATGACGCCGTTTTCCCGCAGCAGGGCGCCGATGGAATCGGTGGTGCCGTTTTCAGGGACGGTCACCGCGGTCTCCCCGTCGAGGGTGACGGGAGCGGCCAGATAGGCGCAGACACAGACGGCGGCGCCGAGAACGAGAAGAAACAGCAGGAACACAAGTAATTTTCTCATTTTTACATCCTTACATTTTTATTTTGAGGCGGCGCCGACGGACTCGGCGGCCAAAACGCCTTCGGAAACGGTATGTCCCAAAAGGTCGGGAAAAACCGCGGCGGCGAACCGCCGAAGCCGGCTTTTCCCGGCACTCTGTTACGGGCCGAAAACGACGACGCGCTTTTGCGCCAAATAGGTGTCGCGGGAAACGAACTCCCTGCGGACGGCGGCGCCGTTTTCGCGGTAAACGCGGTAGACGGCGCATTCCAGCCCCTCTTTCCCCGGGGAACGGGTGTAGCGGGCGCCTTGGGGAAGAGCGGGATCGGCGACGTTTTCTATCTCAAAGGGGATTTTGCCGAGGATCTCCGTGACGACGGAAATGTCCGCCCGCTCCGCGCTGTCGCCGTAAACGGAGACGGTGAGGCTCCCGCCTTCGGCGGCGGCGTGGAGGAGCACCGGCGTTTTATAGGTATTGAGGAACACCAGATCCGACGTTCCCCAGGAGACCATGGCGTCCTGGCCCGGCTCGACGTAGGCGCTGACGAGGGAATGAGGCCGCCGCCGGCGGATCTCCATTTTCGTCCGCAGCGCCGCGCCGTAAACGGTGGTGCTGACCTGACAGACACCGCCGCCGAGGCCGTCGGTGAAAGCGCCGTTCTCGATGATGGCGGCGTCCAGAAAGCCCCGCTCCCGGCTGCGCCGTCCCACGGCGCGGTTAAAGGAGAAGGTCTCCCCGGCGGGGATCAGCGTCATATCGAGATAAGAGGCGGCCAGGGTGATGTTGCGGGCGCGGTTCGCCGCGTCCTCGCTGTAATACGTCGTAAACGAGGCCAAAAGGCCGTCGATTTTCATGGCTTTCAGCTCCGCCGTGGTCACTTTCGGTTCGGCGTTCTCCTCGATGACGAGGGGGAACGGCGCGTCCGACGCGGCGCGCAGCGCGGCGCGGAGACCATTGGCGCTGGCGGCGGTATCGAGACGGCTGCCGCGGCGGGAGGGCGAGACGGAGATTTGGCCTTCGCCATCGATGACGAAAGCGGCGTCCCGGGCCGTGGTGCCGAGATCCGCGCTGACGGCGCGGAGGGCGCGGCCCAGTTTGATCTCGTCGACGGCGATTCTGTCTTCCAGCGGCGTTTCCCGCCACAGAGCCGAAAAGCGAAAGGCGAGGCGGTGAAAGAGGCCGCCTTCCCTGCCCAAAGATTTCGCCTCGAGAAAGAGCCTGGCGCCGTCGAGGGGATAACCCAGATCACGGCGGAAGAAATCGAAGGAGCGCCCCTCCCCCGTGACGGTGACGACGTCGTCGCCTTTATCCTCCACCAACCGATAGATGGTACGTTTTGCCTGTTCAAAGCTGTTGTTGGAGAGGTCTTCACCATAGAGCGTGACGCGGAGCGGCAGACGCTCCGACCGCTGCCAGCAAAAATCGCGGACGGAAATGAACGCGAAAAGGGACAGAAGAACCGCCAAAAGGATACAGATCATTCTGATATGCTTTTTTCGCCGCGGTTTTTCTGTCCTCCATTGACGTTTCAAACGATCACCCGAAAGAGAGCGGTTACTCTACTATATTCGGCGACCGGTGAAGTTTGCCCAATTTGTTCCGGAAAGACCGGTCTTATTCCTCTTCGTCCTCGTCGACGAGGGCCATGTAAACTTCGGCCACACGGTTCCATTCCTCGTCGTCGGCGATGTCGCGCAGGAGCTCCTCGCCGGTGGTCTCATCCACTTCCAGGCGGAAGACCATCACTTCGTCGTCGTCTTCCTCGCCGAGGGGCGGCGCGATGGCGACGTATTCCTTTTCGTCGACCTCGAAGATCTCAATGACCTCAAATTCCTGCTCGTTGCCGTCCTCGTCGATGAGGGTCACCAGCTGGACATCGTACATATCCTCTTCGCCGTGATTGTGGTCGTGACCGTGTTCATGGTCATGATGATGGTCGTGGCCGCAGCCGCAGCCATGGTCGTGATCGTGATGATGATCTGCCATAATACACCTCTTTCAGCGGGGTTCCCCGCGTTTTAAATAATCAAGATAGTTCTGTAAAATCAGGATCGCCGCCAGGGCGTCCACCTTTTGCTTCCGCTTTTTGCGGCTGACGTCGGCGCCGATCATGGCCTGCTCGGCCACGCGGGACGTGAGCCGCTCATCCCAAAAGACGATCGGCGTCGGCAGGACTTTTTCGATCTCGGCGGCAAAGGATTTCGCCATCTCGCAGGAGGGACCCTCGCTGCCGTTCATGTTCTTGGGCAGGCCGACGACGATGGTCTCGGCGCCGTAGGTCTTTGCGGCGGCGGCGACCTTGCCGACGTCCGCCTCAAGGTCGCCTTTCCGCCGGATCGTCTCAAGGCTCTGAGCCGTGATTCCCAGCGGGTCGCAGACGGCCATGCCGATGTTCTTTGTACCGACGTCCAACGCTATGATTCTCATAACTTCGCTGTTCCCCAAAGGGCCTTATTCGCAGACATGTTCCAGGTAGTAGCTGACGAAGATATCCATCAGCTCATCCCGTTCGATGCTCTGGATGACGTTGCGCGCGTCCTTGTAGGACGTGATATAGCTGGGGTCGCCGGAGATCAGATAGCCGACGATCTGGTTGGACGCGGCGTAGCCCTTTTCCTTCAGCGCGTCGTAGACGGCCTGGATGGTCACCGAGGCGTCGTCTCTGTTGCCCACGAACTCCATGGTGGGGTCTAATTTGTGATTCATTTCGGAACCGCCTTTCTTCGTTTTTCCGTTCAGACGTTCTTTAAAAGTTCCCTGGCTTTGGCCGCGGCGTCTTCCACTTTGGAGACGTCCTTGCCGCCGGCTTGGGCCATGTTGGGTTTGCCGCCCCCGCCGCCGCCGACGACGGAAGCGATTTCTTTGATGAGTTTCCCGGCGTGGAACCCGCGGGCGACCCAGTCTTTGCCGCCGCTGACGACGATGCTCACCTTGCCGCCGCCGGTGGCGAAGAGCACCAGGGCGAGGTCGTCGCGGTCCTGTTTCAGCTTGTCCGCCGTTTCCCGCAGGGCATTGGTGTCGATATCGCCCATGGAGACGACGAGACCTTTGCCGGCGGGGAAATCCTCGATCCGGTCGAGGACGTTGCCGGCCTTGGCGGCGGCTTCGGCCTCTTTGTAGCCGGCGATGGCTTTGTCCTTTTCCTTCAGTTCCGCCAGGATCTGACGGACTCTGGGGAGGACGTCAGTCTTTTTGACTTTCAGCAGACGCTGGATTTCACCGAGTTCCGCTTCTTCCGCTTCGTAGTAGGCCCGGGCGGCGTCGCCGGTGACGGCCTCGATGCGGCGCAGGCCCGCGCCGATGCTGGATTCGGAGACGATTTTGAAGAGGCCGATCTCGCCGATGTCGCGGACGTGGGTGCCGCCGCAGAGCTCTTTGCTCCAGCCGCCGATGTTGACAAAGCGCACCCGCTTGCCGTATTTTTCGCCAAAGAGCGCCATGGCGCCTTCGGCTTTGGCGTCGTCGATGTCCATTTCTTTGGTGACGACGTTGATATTTTCCAGAATTTTGGCGTTGACCTTGTCCTCAATGGCTTTCAGTTCCTCCGGCGTGACGGCGGAGAAGTGGTTGAAGTCAAAGCGGAGACGGTCCTCGTCGACGAGGGAACCGGCCTGGTTGGCGTGGTCGCCGAGGACTTCCTTCAAAGCCTTGTGCATCAGGTGGGTGGCGGTGTGGTTCCGCTGGGTGGCTTTGCGCAGGGCGGTGTTCACCTCAACGGTGCCGCTGTCCCCTTCGGCGATGACGCCTTTTTCCGCTTTGATCTTGTGCATATAGGCGCCGCCGGGCAGTTTGAAGGTGGTGAAAACGGCGGCTTCGCCGCTGTCGGTGACAAAGCGGCCGCGGTCGCCGACCTGACCGCCCATTTCGGCGTAGCAGGGCGTCTGATCGAAAACGAGATACCCCTCCTCACCAGCGGCGATTTCCTTTTTCCGTTCCTCCCCGGCGATGACGGCGCGCACCGCGGCGGTGTCGCTCAGCGTCGTGTAGCCGGTGAAGACCGTGGCTTCCACATCGGGGAGCAGCGCCGTCAGGGCGATTTCCAGCTCGTTAAAGCCCTCGTTGTTCCGGGCGCTCCGGGCGCGTTCCCGCTGTTCTTCCATGGCGGCCTCAAAGCCGTCCTTATCGACGGTCATGCCCTGTTCCTCGGCGGCGTCTTCCGTCAGGTCCAGGGGGAAACCGTAGGTATCGTAGAGGCGGAAGGCGTCATCACCGGAGATGACGTCTTTCCCCTCGCCTTTCGTTTTGGCGATGATCTCTTCCAGGATCCCGAGACCGTCCTCAAGGGTCAGGCGGAAGCGTTCTTCCTCGTTGGCGATGACCTTGACGATGAAATCCTGTTTTTCCCGGATTTCCGGGTACTGGTCGCCCATGAGATCGACGACGACGGGAACGACCTTGGCGAGGAAGACGTCTTCCACGCCGAGGACGCGGATGAACCGGGCGGCCCGGCGCAGGATACGGCGGAGCACATAGCCGCGGCCGTCGTTGCCGGGGAGCACGCCGTCGGCGATAAGGAAGGTACAGGAGCGGGCGTGGTCGGCGATGACGCGCATCGGGAAGCCCCGCTCGTCACGGTAATAGGGCCGGCCCGTTTCCTCGGAGATAAAATCGATGAGGCGTTTCAGCAGGTCGGTATCGTAGTTGGAGGGAACGTTCTGCAGAATCGAGGCGACCCGTTCCAGGCCCATGCCCGTGTCGATGCAGGGATGGGGCAGCGGCGTCATCACGCCGTTTTCGTCCCGGTTGAACTGCATAAAGACGAGGTTCCAGATTTCCAGCCAGCGGTCGCACTCGCACTGGCCGATGCCGCAGTGGTCGCCGCAGGCGAATTCCTCGCCGCGGTCGTAGTGGATCTCGCTGCAGGGGCCGCAGGGGCCGGTATCGCCCATGGACCAGAAGTTGTCCTTCTCGCCGAGGCGGAAGATGCGTTCCGGGGAGACGCCGGTGACCTTCTGCCAGAGCTCAAAGGCTTCGTCGTCATCCTGATAGATGGTAATGTAGAGGCGGTCTTTGTCCAGTTTCAGGACTTCCGTCAGGAATTCCCAGGCGAAACCGATGGCGCCTTCCTTAAAATAATCGCCGAAGGAGAAATTCCCCATCATCTCAAAAAAAGTATGATGCCGCGCCGTTTTGCCAACGGTGTCCAGGTCGTTGTGCTTGCCGCCGGCGCGGACGCATTTCTGCGCCGTCGTCGCCCGTTTATAGGGGCGTTCTTCCAGCTCCAGGAACGTATCCTTGAACTGAACCATACCGGCGTTGGTGAAGAGCAATGTGGGGTCGTTATGAGGGACGAGAGAGGAGCTCGCGACGACTTCGTGGCCTTTGCTTTTGAAGAACTCCAAAAAAGCCGTGCGGATCTCGTTGCCTCCGATGATGTTTCCTTCCATAGTAGAGCAGCCTCCGTTTAACAGAATCTTTCTTGGGGATAACGCCGGGCCGAACGGCCCGAACGCGCTTCCCTGAACCCGATTTTCCAAAAAAGCATAGAATACGGGAATTTTAAAATATCATACTCATTAGATTATAGCTTTTTTCCCCTGAAAAGTCAATCAATGTCGGTGGCGACGAGCTTTTCATAGCAATATTTTAAAACGACCTTGGCCACGGCGGCCAGCGGAATCATCAGCACCATCCCGGCGAGGCCGCCGACGCTGCCGCCGATGAGCACCAGAACGATGACGGAAACGGGGTGGAGGCCCACCCGGTCGCCGAGGATCTTCGGCGTGATCAGCGTCGATTCCGCCTGCTGGATCAGGAAGATCAGCGCGAGAACGAGAAAAATATTCACATTCCCCTGCAAAAGCGAGAGCAGCACGACGGGCACCGCCCCCAGGACCGGGCCGAAATAGGGGATCAGATCCATGAGACCGTAGAGGACGCCGAGGGCGGCGGCGGACTCCACGCCGCAGAGGAAGAGCCCGACGCCGGTCATGGCCGCGACGATGGCGGCGATGAGCAGATTTCCCCGGACAAAGGCGAAAAAGACGTCGTTGGCCTCGCGGCCGACGGTGAGCACGGCGGAACGGGCCCGGGGCGGAAAGACGCGGAGCGCCGCCTCGGCGGCGCGCTCCCGGTCGCGGAGGAAATAATAGGAGAGCACCGGCGTCAGCAGCGCGTAAAACGCCAGCGTCGGCAAAAAAGCGAGGAACTCCACGGTGCGGGAAGCGAAACGCTCGCCCCAGCCCAGAAACAGGGCCGATAGCTTTTCGTCGAAGCCGAAAAAGGCGAACCAGCGGAAAACGGCGGTGCCGTCGAGGTATCGCTCCCAAAGGGAGAGCAGATAGCGGTAGTAGACCGGCAGCGACGACAGCACGGAGCGGCACTCCGCGTAGAGCCGCGGCAGCAGGACGACGGCGGCGAAGGTCAGCGACACGGCGATGATCCCGTAGCAGACGGCGCAGGCCGCGGCGACGGGGACACCACGGCGGGTCAGGGCGGCCACGGCGGGGGAAAGCAGATAGGAAACGACCGCCGCGGCGAAGACCAGCCAGAACACGGCGGCAAAGCGCCAGAGCAGATACAGCGCCGCCGGCGCCGCGAGGATCGCGGCGGCGATCCATTTCGTTTTTCGGCTCATCAGAACAGCTCCTTTTTTTAAAAAAAGCGCGGCGGCAACGAGACGAGGCCGCCCCGACATGGTGTTTCGGGGCGGCCTCGGGCGCTCGCGGCGCCGGCGCGGGATTTGGCGGGATCAGGTCAGGTCTTCCCAGGCGTCCCGCAGAACCTTTTTCATTTTTTTCGCCTTCTTCACCGCGCAGCGGGGCACGAGGACAACGGGGATCATGCCGTCGCCTTTGCCCCGGGCCATGGCCATCCGGTCACGCAGGACGTAACCGGCGGCGGCGCCGAAAACGAAAGACATCATGACGGAAGAGACTTCCTTCATCATCAGATCACCTCCCGGGAACCGTCGCTTTCACTAAATCGCCGTTTTCGGTGATGATGCGGACTTCCGCAGCGTTATTGAACTCCACACAGCAGTGACAGCAAAAGAACCGGTTCTCGCCTATTTTACCCGCGTCGCCGCGCATACATACGGGACAAAGCATAAAATCACCTGCCATCATTTAGTAATTCGCCGCGGGGCGAAGGGGCGGCGGCGAAAACCGCGGCCGCAGACGAGATCGTGCCAGAGGCCGCCGGAAATCTCATACCCGCGGATGAACAGCGCGTCATCAAAGACAATGTCGGAAACGATTTCGCCTTCGGCCAGGACGATGCCGCTGTCGTCGGCGAAATCCTGATAGGAAACGGCGTCGCCGCCGATGAAGCGGCGGCGCTCCAGGGCGTCCCGCGTCGTGACGATAACGCCGTCGCGGTAGACGCGGCGGATCGCCGCGGCGGGGATATAGAGCATCTTCTTTGTGGCGAAAGTCCGGCCGAGAACGATGCCGTCGAGGCTCTTGCTGAGCCCGTCGACAAAATAATCGGCGACGCGGCCGATATACGCCCCTTCCCGCAGGGAAAACACCGGCAGACCACAGAGATCGCGTCCCATCAACATCAAATCACCTCTCTTGACGATAGCTTGCCCCTTTGGCGGAAAAATATCCAGAATCATCCAATTATTTTCGTCCGGACGAAAAAACCGCGGAACCGTCAAAAACGGTTCCGCGGCAAAGTCCTTTTTTTATTATTTGGCGACACGGCAGAGGAACGTCACCACCTGGGCCCGGGTGCAGTTTTCTTTGGGGCCGAAACGGTCCGCGGAAACGCCGTTGGTCACGCCGTTGGCCACGGCCCAGAGCACCGCTTTGCGGAAATAGTCTTTCGGGGCGACATCGACAAAGGGGGAAACGGCTTCGGCGGGTTCCGCCTCGCCCTTCAGCCGCCAGAGGAAGGTCACCACCTGACCGCGGGTGCAGCCTGCGCCGGGATCGAAGGTCGTTGCCGAGGTGCCTTTCGTGATGCCCTGCTCCACGGCCCAGAGGACGGCGTCGTAGTAATAGGCTCCCGGTTTTACGTCGTTAAAGGGATTGGCCCGGCTTTCCGGCGCCGGGGAATTCACCGAACGCCAGAGGAACGTCACCACCTGACCGCGGGTACAGGTATCGTTCGGAGAGAACTTGTCCGCGCTCGTGCCGGAAGTCACGCCGTTGGCCACGGCCCAGCGGACCGACGGTTCGTAATAGGCGCCGGCGGCGACGTCTTTAAAGGGCAGAGGCAGCACCGGCAGGACTTCCTTTTTTGTCGCGCCGCAGACGGCGCAGGTATAGACCTTTTCACCCGTTGCCAGCAGCGTGGCGGCTTTCGTCACTTTGCCGCCGTCCCAGCGGTGCCCCGCGGCGGGCGTCGTCTCCTGTTCTTTGAGGACCTCGCCGCAGACGGCGCAGTGGCTCCCCTCGCTGAGGCCGGTGGTCTCACAGCCGGCGGCCACGGCTTCGTCGGTCACGGCACGGTGGCCCAGCGGGTCTTTATAGTTCCCGGTGTAGCTTTCGCCGCAGCGGGTGCAGCGATAGACGGTATAGCCCCGGTCGACGCAGGTCGGCGCCGTCGCCGTCCCTTTGTAGGCGTGGCCCAGCGGATCCTTGTAATTCCCGGTGTAGCTGTCACCGCAGCGGGTGCAGCGATAGACGGTATAGCCACGGTCGACGCAGGTCGGCGCCGTCACCGTCCCTTTGTAGGCGTGGCCCAGGGCCGGGATGACCTCCCCGACGGAGAGGATCTCGCCGCAGACGGCGCAGCGGCTCCCGGCGCCGAGCCCCGTCGACGTACACGTCGCCGGAACCGCCGGGACCGTCACCGGCGTGTGGTTTTTGATATTCCCGGAAGCGTCGCTGAAATCGCTCGCGCTCATCGGATAGGATTTGAGGAACGCGGCGGAAGTGAACTCCTCATCGAACTCGTGATCGAAGAAATTATCGGTGCCCCGGAGGAAGTAAAAGTCGTCCCAGCCGCCGGCGTCCCAGGTGGTGTCGGTGTTGTAATACTCGCCGCCGCAGCCGATCCGGACGATGTTCCAGGCGTGGCCGCCGCCGTTGCCCTCACCGGTGACGACACGGCAGTCCACGCCGGCTTCCAGCAGCAGACGGTAATAGAGCACCGAATAGCCCTGACAGACGGCGGAACCGTTGGCCAAGGCGGCATAGGCGGTGTATTTCAGACGGTAGTCATTATTATTCAGGTTAGCGTAATCATAGCTGACATAGTCACAGATCGCGTCGTGGATCGCCTTCGCCTTTTCATAATCGTTCTTTCCCGCCAGATTCAGGGAATTCAGCAGCGACGCTACGAGCCGGTCCATTTCATCTTCCTGAGCGGCGGTGGTATAGTAGGTAAAGTTGAAGGTGAGCGTGATCACGTTGGAATCATAATACCCTGAAGCTTGGTAACCGAAATAGGATTGATAGCGAAGGTAATCCCCTTCCGTCGGCACGCCGGTATGAGCGTATACGCGCTCACCGAGATCGTCAAAGAAAGCACTCATGTCAAAATTTCCAAAGGGCACCGAAGCGCGGTAAGTGACCACGGTTTCGGGTACATGCAGTTTCATCTGCTCCCGGACGTACTGACCGAGGGAATCGATATCGGAATAAGACGGCGATGCCGCGTAACGCGGCGCCGGAACGGCGTAAAACGACGTGAGCTCGGTGAGGTCCTCCTCATCGATGACATCCCGGTAGATGGGATCGATATAGGTATAAGTCTCGGTGACGACTTCCGGCCGCTCCGCCGCCGACAGACCGCCGCCAAACATCGTCAGGAGCAAAGCGGCGAGGAATAGGGGCAAAAGCTTTTTCTTCATAATATATGTTCCCCCTGTGTCTTTATGAGGTCATTATATCAAAAACACCGGCGGCTGTCCACAAAAAAGGGAGAGAAAAAGGAAGGAGGGACGCTCCCTTTCATCAGGGAAACCGCATCAAAAAACCACGCCGCGCTGTACGCGCGGCGAGATTCGCGGGAGTTTTGGGGAGGGTTGGTTGGAGCTTTTTCAGTCATAAACCAATCCCTTTCATATGGTTATCGGAATTCTTTATTTAGCTTCCCCCACTTTCAATAACAAAGAATCGACCAATCGCGGCATTGATATCTTTGAATCGGAGATTTTTATTCCTTCTAACTCCTTTAAATATGCACCAAGCAAGTAACAACCGGCTACATGATCAATATAATCAGAAAACTCTTTTTTATTATCTATCTCTAAGATTTTTTCTTTCATATTATCAAATTCTTCTCTTTCTTTTTTGAGAACATCTCGCAAATCCTTGATTTTCACAGTGTCTTCTTTAACTCTTATTTCTTTTTCCAAAGTTTTGTTTTGAACACGGGGGTGAAATAATCGCGTTGTACCATCTTTAGAATATGAATCCATAATAAACACACTTCCAGGAAAAAAGAAATGCAAGTATTTGCTGCAAAAAGATATCATATTCTTTTTATTTTTATTTTCATTCTTTTCTTTATTTCCATTTTTTTGAAACGAGTCATCCTCTTTATACTTTTTATTTAAATCTAACACCAACTTAGTATATTTTTTTAAAATTTCAATATCACTATCCGATGAATCATAAGAGTATATAAGGCCCTGTTCTTTAGCAGATTCTAACAGTTCTTTCTCTTCAAAAAACTCCTTCGTGGTTTTCGCAATCTGCTTAAAAAAAACATTAGCATTCTTCTCATCATCTTTAAGTTTCATCTGCCGTTCAGGAGAAGCGGAGTAGCTTCTTCCAATCAACCAGATTATACTGGCGAGTTCCTCTTTGTCATACTCTTTTATGTCTTTAGAATGACACATCTGATATAGCCATTTATCTCCATAAGAATAACTGGTTTTTTCTTCCTGTATTTTTTTCGCGATATCTTTTAAAACACACATTTTAAACCCTCCTGTTTTTTAAAAATATTAAACTACAAAAATACCATTTTAATTATATCATATTCTGCAAGGAATGCGATAACAATTCATTTTTTGCATAAAAATTCAAAACACTCCGCGTCTCATCATGAAGAACATTGGTCAGCGTTCGGAGAGAGGCCTTACAGCGTATATTCCCGTTCAAAGAGTTCCTCGGAGGTCTGTTTTATGAGCGTGGCCGCGTCAGCTTTTTCAATCAGCTTCCCGCGGATGAATCTTTTGCTTTTCTGCCGGTATTTCGGCAGTCGGTTTTGATCCAGGAGGCGGAACAGCTCGGATTTCCACAAAAGCTCCAAGCGCGCCGCCCATTGACAAAACGGGTTCTCGGCGGCTTCACGCAGGAGGTAAAAATCGACTTTTTCCTTTTCGTATTCCGCGGTGATAACGCCCCAGTGAGCGGGAACGCGCTCCAAAACGCTGTAAGCGTGTTTTGTGCCGACAACGAGATAGTTCCGGTCAAAAAAGCGGTCGTAGTCGACGACCTGCCCCGGCAGACGGGCGTAACCGTCGGCGTCGCTTTTAATCTCAACGCCGATGAGTTCACCGTCCAACACCATCATCACGTCCGCCCGGGAACGACGGATCGGAACTTCCTCCATGAACCGGACTTTTCCGTATTTGAGCTCCAAAAACCAAAAGAGCGGTTCCCGGATGTTTTTATCGTATAAGACAGAGGCAGGCTGATTCATTTTTCGCGGTACCGAACGATGAGACTCAACAACAATCGTTACTCCTCCGTTTCCTCATAAGCTTTGACGGTACGCCGGGCTTCTTCTTTTACGGAATCCGCCAGCGCTTTGGGACTTAATACGATCACGTCCGGAGCGAAGCTTTTGGCGAATTGTTTCATCGCCATTTCATTCACCTTCGCCGTGACGGTAACGTGACCGTCGGTCTCCTCGGAAAAAGCGACGTCCGTGCCGAACATGTCGATGACATCGCTGACCATGGGGCGCACGACGCGGAATTTTGCCTTCACGTTTTTGCTGGAATACATATAGATATGCTCCGCCATGTAGCCCGCCAGATCAAGATGAACGTCGGAGACGCCGTCCAGTGTTTTAAATGGCTTGATCGGCTCGTCCAAAAGACAGATATCCGCGACGCGGTCAACGCGGTAATTGGAAATATCATTATAGGGTTCAAAGTTACAGATCAAATAGTATTTCCCCTCTTTCGCCGCCATCTGATAGGGACTGACGACATATTTCCGGATCTCGCCGTCGGCGCCGCGTTTGCGGCGGCGCTTTTTATCGGTACCGAATTCCAGATAGGAAAAAGACACCTTTTTTTCGGCGGAAATCGCCTCGTCCAGCACCTCTATCGTATAAAAAAGCTGGGGGTTCGGGGGCAGCGTGTCCGGCACGGTGTGGATGTGACTCACGTGCGCGTGAAAATAGCGACTGGAGAGGCTTTCCAGCTTTTCCACCAGCTCTTTGCGCTGATGAAAGGGAATCTGCCGGGAAAAGAGCACGCTGTCAATGAGCAGACGCAGCTCCCCGTCGCTGAAATCCCTCAAAAGAAAGAAGTCGGACATGATGCAGCTTTCCTCCGGCTCGCCCGTTTTTTTGTTGGTGACCACGCGGACCGTCTCGCTGTATTCGATTTCACAGCCGAAATCGATCAGATTGAGGATATCCCGGCGAATGCGCCTGCGCCCGGCTTTCATATCATATTCCTTTCGCAGGAGATCGGAAATATCCTTTTGGCTGAGCCGATGCTCGGAATCGGAATATTTGCGCAGAATCTCCAAAATATTTACGATCAGAAGCTGGTTTGGCTGTTTCGTATACATTTCCGCACCTCCTTTTTCAGTATAGCACAACGCTTTTCCCGGCACAACACCGGGACGGATCCGCATGGGTCTGTCCCGGCGCCGCGTCTGCGTTCCCTCTCTCAGGCGATGGCGGGAACGCCCTCGCATTGCCTGCGGATCTCGGCGACGTCCTCGGCAAAAAGCAGGCCTTTTTCCGCCAGGGCCCGGGCCGTCGCCTCCCAAAAGCCGCGATGACTCAGAATGATCTCTTTCGCCCTTTCGTAATATCGTTCCATTAAAGCGGCCTCGGCCCGTTCCCTTTCCGCCTCAATTGAGATTGATTCGAATTCACAGTAAAACTGAAAACCATTTATACATTTGTTTTCGATCAGATCCCCCACCGATCTGAACGCACTGTGCTGATCAGCGCAGCTGCCCAGATCCAATGTCCCGGGGAAAATTTCCACCGCGGCCCGTCCGGCCAACGAGATGAGAATATCCGCTTCTATTGCCGTAAAAGACCGGCCCAACGATTCCAGACTGCTTTTGGTAATGCCGTGAGGCGATCCCTCTTTTTCCCCGATATTGACCAGAGAGACGCTGCCGGGACAAAGGGTCTCGGCGACCGCCACATGACCGGCCTCATGCCAAACGGCCTGGGAGATTTCGGTCTTCCCGGAGATATCAACGCCTTTTTTGATTTCCGAAATCTGATAGATTACGCGCATGCAGACCTCCGTCATCTGTTCCATGGTGATGTGCTGTTCCCTGCGATAACCGACGATGAGAGCGGCCTCGTTAACGATGGATTCCAATTCCGCGCTGGACCGTCCCTCAAGAATCGCGGCGATGGAGCGGGCGTTGATATCGCCCGCGATTTGCTTTCCTTTGAAATAGTGGGCGATGACCCGCTCCGCGTCTTCTCCCTTTGGCGGTCTGATGTTCATTTTTCGGTCAAAACGGCCGGCCCGCAGCAGGGATTTCGGCAGATAGCGGGTATCGTTGGCGGTCGCCAGAACAAAGACCTCCTTGTCCTTTAATTCATCCATACAGGACTGCACTGTTACGAACTCTTCGGAATCCAGATGATACATATCGTCGTTGGCGAATTTATCCACATCATCCAAAAATACGATGGAAGGCGCGTTCGCCGCCGCTTTCTGAAAGGTCTTTTTGATCGTATTGAGAAACTTTCCGTCGGATTCCGTTTTCCGGCAGGTAAAAGCCGGGCGGCCGCTGGCCTCAATCAAACAGCCCGCCATCAGTGTTTTCCCGACGCCGGGGACTCCATAGAGGAGCAGCCCTCTCGGCGCAGCGGCGCCCAAAGCGGTGTAGACTTCATTGTTTTTCAGAATATCCGCGATACGGATCAGTTCTTCTTTTTCCGCGGTGTAACCGATGATCTTTTCAAATTTCTTCATGACAGAACCTCCTGTTTTTTTGTTGTGAACCCATTATAAAAAACAGGATGAGCCGTTTTTGACTCATCCCGCTGAAACAGATTTAATTTATGAAAACAAAAGAGGTCTCTTCGGTTCGGGCCAGAAAATCCCGGAGGGAAGAAGGAGGTCAAAGATCGTTTATCCGTCTTTTTCCACAAAGGTATCGACGAGGGAATCCAGCTTTTTGTTTCGATTGTGGCCCTGTACGCCCAAAGCGCCGAAGCCCGCGATCATATCGCGCCGCGTTTTCGAAAGCTGGCCGGCGATTTCGCTCGTGACAAAGTTGCC
>CADBQN010000061.1 GCA_902796855.1 uncultured Bacillota bacterium
TATGGGATTCGAACCCATGAATGCCAGCGTGAAAGGCTGGTGAGTTCAGCCGCTTCTCCAACGCGCCATGTGGTAGCGGTGATTGGATTTGAACCCATGACACCCCGGGTATGAACCGAGTGCTCTAACCACTGAGCTACACCGCCACAGCAGTAACTATTATCTAACAAAAACAGGAAAAAGTCAAGGCTTTTCGGAAAAAAACTTATAAAATTCTTAATTTTTTTTCTTCTCCAAAAAGAACGCCCCGTCCTTATAAAGCAGCGTTTCGATTTCCTCCCATGTTTCGACGTCGTTTGCCCGCAGAAAGGCAAGGACCTCCTCCTCCCGAATCTCCCCGCTCTCCCATTCCAACGGTCGGACGGCGCCGTTTTCCACCAGGATCCGCGATCCCTTTTCCCCGATGTAGCGGGGCGTGATCGGTGTGGCCTCGTTCTTCAGGATCACGCTGAACCGCCCGCTGGGCTCGAGAAAGGCCATGTCGACGTCTTTTTCGTCGCGGACGCCTTTGATGCGCAGTTCCTCCCGGACGGTGTCGGTGTCGATCCTGCTGCGGATCAGGTTCTTCTCAATGATCTTCCCGTCCCTGATGACGGGAACGGGCTTCCCTTCCATGACACGGCTCAGCCGCGGCATTTTGGAATAGACCGTGGCGAGGCTGATCTGAAAGAACGTCAGCGTCACGATGGCGATGACGGCGTGGAGGAGGTGATCTTCGCCGCCGCCCAGGGGCGAGCCGAGGATCTCCCCGATCCCCAGGACGATGACGTAATCGAGGGGCTCCATGTCGCCGAGGGAACGATAGCCCATCAGGCGGAAGCAGAGCAGCGTTAAAATAAAAAGCAGCGTGATTTCAAGAAAAATGGTGAGAATCCCGTTCATCTCTTTCGCGTTTTCCTCTCTTTTTGCCCTTATTATGCGCCGAAACCGTTTTTTTATCGGCGGACGGGGCATCCTATGAAAAAACGGAAAGGTCAGGTCCTTTTATATGCAGCATATGCTTTCTTTTTTCTGCGCGGCCGCCGCCGGCGCCGCCATGGCGCTTCAGGGCACCTTTAACACCGCCGCCGGCAAGGTCATCGGCTATGCCGAAAATACCCTCGTCGTCCACGTCATCGGCGCCGCCGTCATCGGCCTGCTGCTCCTCTTTGGCGTCGGCAGAGGCGATTTTTCCCGTCTGGCCCAGGTCCCCTGGTACGGCTATTTGGGCGGCGTTCTCTCGGCGGTGATCATCTTCGGCGTCATCTTCGCCATGGACCGCCTCGGCGTCGGCAGCGCCACGGCGGTGATCATCCTGTTCCAGATCGGCGCGGCGTTCCTCATCGACTGTTTCGGACTCTTCGGCGCCGAGAAGATCCCCTTCGCTTTCAGCCGCCTCCTCGGTATTGCGCTCCTCGTCATCGGCACCAAGCTGGTGCTCCGTTGAAAAAACGCCGGTATGATCGGGTCGTGAATCTTTGGGAAATCCGTCGGAAATTTCTTTCGGGTCACCGCCGATTGCGACAAAATTCTCGGGGGAAAAACGCTATAATCATGACACGAAAGATATTTTTCGAAAGGAACGAAAAACCAACGCAAAAGGAAGATGTGATGAGATGAGCGAACCATTGAACTCTTTTTCCTATGAGGAATTCGAAGAGCGGGAAACGGTCAAAAAACCGGATTATTCCCGGGCGGAGGCGGCGCCCTCCCTGAAGGCGCTGGCCCGTTCCGCGTTTTCCCTTTCCTCTCTCGCTCTGGGTCTTTGCGGGTTTTTCCTGACCGGCGCCGGGTTCTTTGAGGTCCTCCATCCCTTCGGGGTCGCCTGGTTCGCCGCGGTGTCGCTCTATGACCGCCGCCGGATCGCGCTCTGGTTCCTTTCGGTCTTTCTGGGGCTTCTCTTTTTTGTCCCCGAGGAACTCGCGGTCTACAGTGTCATTCTGCTGACGGAGCTGCTGGCGCTGACGGCCTATTTCGCCGTGGGCCGCGGGAACCGTTACTTTTCCGCGGTGACGGTCTTTTCTTCCGTTACCGTCGTCCGCGGCGTCTTTCTTCTTTTCAGCGGCATATCGGATATCCTCCTCGTCATCACCTTGACAGAGAGCATCTTAGCTGCCGGCCTCGCCACCATCCTCTGCCGCGCGCTGAGCGTCTGCCGGCGCTGTCTCAGGATGGAGCAGCCGGGACGGGGGGATATCCTATGCATATTGTTTCTCGCCGGCGGCGTATTGCTGGGCATGGATCAGGTGGCAGTTTATTCCGTATCTCCTGCCCATATCGTGATCTGTCTGCTGATTTTGGCATCGTCCTGGTTCGCCGGCGCCGGAGGCGGCGCGGCGGCCGGCGCGGCGGCGGGGGTCATCCCCTCGCTTTCGTCGCTGGTCAGCCCAACGGTCATCGGCCTATACGCTTTTTCCGGGTTCATGGCGGGGCTTTTCCGAAAGCTGCGCCGTCCCGGCGTCGTTTTTGGGTATCTGCTGGGAAACGTCTTGCTTTCTCTTTATCTCCTTAATATGACCATGGACGTGCCGGCGGCGGCGGAAACGCTGCTCGGTTCCGTTCTCTTCCTGGCGATACCCAAGAACGTTCTCCTCCGCGCCGCCGAGGCGGTCCGCGGTCAAGGCGACGCCCCGATCCGCGCCGACCGGCGCTCCCGCGGCGAGGAATACGCCCTCAGCCGTCTCAGGGAGACGGAAAAGAACCTCTCCGTCCTCAGGGACACCATCGCCGATCTGCACCGGGAAGCGGAACCGAAGGAAGAAAAGAACATCGGCTCCATTCTCGATCACATATCCGCTAAGGTCTGCGCCGGCTGTACGCTGAAAAACGTCTGCTGGGAGACGGATCTCGACGAGACCTACCGCGACCTGATGCGCGTTTTCGCGCTGGCCGACGCCAACGACGGCATCACCGCGAAACAGCTGCCCCAAGGGTTCCGCCGCCGCTGCTGCCACTATAAGGAAATGACGGCGGCGGTGAACTGCCTCTATGAGCTCTACCGCAAAAACGAATACTGGCAGCGGCAGGTCGTCAACAGCCGCGATCTGGCCATGGCTCAAATGGATCACACGCTGCTCGTTATCGACGGTCTCGCCGCCGACATGGACGCCCGCCGGGCCGAAAGGGAACTGCTCCGGGCCCGGCTCGGCGCGGAGCTCCGCAAACGCGGTGTCCGCGTCGATCGGGTGCTCATCGACGGTCTCGGCGAGAACGACGTGACGCTGCGGATGAAAACGCGGCACTGCGCCGGGAACCGCCGCTGTGAACGGGAAATCGCCGAAGCGGTCTCCAAGCTGACGGGGCGCGCCTTTCACGCCGCCGAGTGCCGCTGCGGTCAGCGGGAGAAGGGAACGGCGTGTCTGTATCGCTGTGTCAGCGGCGACGCCCTCCGTCTCGACGTCGGCACCGTTCAGATGATGCGGGAAGGCAGCGCCGTCTGCGGTGACGCCAGCGGTGAGGTGATCCTCGGCGGCGACCGGGAAGCACTGCTGATCAGCGACGGCATGGGCAGCGGCCCCAAGGCGAAAAAGGAATCGGAATGGACGGTGGGCGCGGTGAAAGCCGTTCTGAACAGCGGCTACGGAAAGGATTTTGCCGCCGGTCTCGTGCGCTACCGCATGATGATGGATCGGGAAGAGGAGCTCTACGCCACGATGGATCTTTGCCTCGTCGACGGCGGCCGCCGTGTCGCCGACTTTGTGAAGCTTGGCGCCGGCGATTCCTATCTCTGCACCCCCGGCCGGGGGATCCGGGTCATCGCCGGCGGCGGCGGCCGGAGCGCCCCGCTCTCCCCCGACGCTTCCCGGGAGGAGATCGCCAGAGGGGATATCATCATCCTCGCCAGCGACGGCATCGGCGAGACCGCCGACGGCATGGCCGTTGAGGAATGGCTTGGGCCGCTGCTGGCGGAGACCGGCGACGAGGGGCCGAAGGTCATCGGCGACCGCATCCTCCGCGAGGCCATCGCCGCCGGCGGCGGCAAAGTGAAGGACGACATTACGATCACCGTGGCGAAGGTGGTATAACGTGTCCCGGAAAAGAACGGTCCGCTTCCGTTCCTTTCCGGGACTTTTTTCGGGGAGAATTGACAAGGGCGGCGGGGAAAAGGTATAATGAAAAAAACTTTTCGCAAAGGATGGAAGCGCCGTGAAAGGAACCCTGTTTCGCCGATCTCTGATCGCCTGTTTTTCCCTGATGCTCGTTTTCGTGACGGCCGCGCCGTCGGCCCTCGGCTGTGTGCTCTGTCTGGAGTCCCCCCGGGATGACAGCTCCTATACGGCGATCACCTCGATCCCCATCCGCAATTCTTTGGAACTGGACGACGACGTTCTGCCGCCGGATACCGATTTTGTCTACCATATCGAACCCGCCGCCGCCACCGCCAACGTTCTCGGCAACCCGGTCAGCGCCGGCGTCGCGGCGGCTGTTTCCGTCAGCGGCGCGACGAACTTCGGCCCCTCTTCCGAACGGAACGACGCCGTCATCTCCGTCGACGCTGCCGCCTTCACCGCCCCGGGCATCTACCGCTACGAGGTGACCGAGGAGAACGGCGGCTATGAGGGCATCCGCTACGACGACAATATCTATTTTCTCGATCTCTACGTCCGTCATATCGATCAGAACGACTCCTCCAAGGGGCTTCTCGTCTACACCACGGCGGTGAGCAAAATCGATCTGATCCACGGCACCGAAAAGGAAACCACCATCGCCGGCGGCACCGCCGAGGCGGAAACGAACGCCGTTCCCTTCAGCAATTCCATGCTGGACGATCCCGATAAGGTAAAGGACGATGACTTCAGCGTGCATCCGCTGAAAATCGAGCGGGAAATTCACAACAAATTCGGACTGAAAAAGAGAACGGCGCGGTTCAGCGTCACCATTTACGGCAGCGAGACCGAAACCGCGGAATCCTACCATCTCATCGTCACCCGCGCCGGGGACGGGGACGGTATCGCCGAGGCGACGTCGGTGATCACCTCGGGGCAGGCCGCCGAATTTGAGCTGGCCCCCGGTGAGACGGCCCGGGTGACCGGACTCTCCAAGAGCGACAGCTATGTCCTCACCGAGGAAGGTCAGGCCGGTTACGCCGCCGTTCTTTCGGAAAACGGGAAGACCGTCGCCGAAAGCGGCGTCGGGGATGACGTGACGATTGAGGGGACGATGGGCGCGGCGGAAAAGACGTATCTGTTCGCGGAGACCCAGGAACACGCCACCGCCCGGGAGATCCTTTCCTCCTACGGGCCGCCGCTGCTGATCGCCGCCGTGATCGCCGCCGTTGTCGTTTCCTTCCTGCGGTGGCGGAAGAAGCTGAGGGCCGGTTAATAAAGTGTAATTTCAAAAAAGCGCTTTCGGGCGCTTTTTGCTTTTTCCGCCTTTTTGATTTATAATGTAGATTATGGAAGAACGCGTAAGAGAATTTATTCTTCAAAACCATATACTGGACGGCGTTTGCCATGCCGTTCTCGCCGTTTCCGGCGGCGCGGACTCCATGGCCATGGCGCATCTGCTGAAGCGCCTCTTTCCGGCGCTCCGCTTCACCGCGGCCCACGTTAACCACGGGCTCAGGGTCGACGCCGGCGAGGACGAGGAACTCGTCCGCCGCTTCGCCGCGGAGCAGGGCTTTGCCTTTCAATGCGCGCGCCGCGACATCGCCGCCATCGCCCGGTCGAAAAAACAGGGGCTGGAGGAAACGGGCCGGGAAGAACGGTACCGCTTTTTCCGCTCCCTCGGCGCGGATCGGATCCTGACGGCGCATCACATGGGCGACCAGGCCGAAACGGTGCTGCTCCACCTGATCCGCGGCGCCGGGCTGAAGGGGCTTTCCGGGATCGCGCCGCTCGACGGTGACATCGGCCGCCCGCTGCTGACGGTGACGAAGGAAGAGCTCATTGCCTACTGTGAGGAACACGGCGTTCCCTATCGCTACGACACCACCAACAGCGACGAGACCTACACCCGCAACAAAGTGCGCGGGGAGCTCCTGCCCCTGATCAAAACGATCAATCCCGCCGCGGAGAGGAGCCTCTGCCGTCTGGCGGCGGTCGCCGCCGAGGATGAGGCCTATTTGGCGAAAGCGGCGGAAGCGGCTTTTGCCGCCGTTTCCCGCGGGGAAGGGGATTTTCTGCTGCTTTCGGCAGGGGAAACGCTTCGCCTTGAACCGGCGCTGCGCCGCCGCGTCTTTCGCCTTGCCGCAATACGGTTCGGCGTGTCGTTGGATTTTGAAAAGACCGAGCGGATCGGCGGTCTCCGCGTCGGCGGGGAAATGCCCCTCGGCGGTAACGTGACGGCGCGCCGTGAAAGCGCCTGTTTTCGTTTTGGTCCGGCGCCTTTTAACGCGGTTCCCGCCGACGCCGTTGTACTGCCCATGACGGGGACAACGCCCTTCGGCGGCGGGCGCTGCGCCGTGACGGAGGTAACGGCGGCGAAACACCGCGGCGACGTTGGGAAAGAGGGTTTTTTCGATCTCTCCCTTTTCGTTTCGGCCCCGCCGGTGCTGCGTTCGCGCCGCCGCGGCGACTACGTCCTTTTAAAGGGAGGGCACCGCAAAAAGCTCAGCGATTATTTCATCGACGAAAAAATTCCCCGCTCCCGCCGGGACGAAACGCTGCTCCTCACCGTCGGTCAGCGGGTGCTTTGGGTCGTCGGTCATCGCTTTTTTGCCGAAAGCGGCGAACGGAACCTGCGGATCCGGATCCGACAAAAAAATTCATAAAATATTTTTGATTTGAATGAAAATCCCTTTTAACACGGGATGATTTATGATATAATAATTAAGTCTGCAATTCGCGCAAATTTTCACGTTTTAAAGGAGGCCGCTTTGAGAAATAATTTCTTTAAAAATATATTGATCTACCTGTGTATCGTCTTCGGCTGTATCGCCGTGTTCCAGGTGATGTCCAGGGATCATCAGGATATTGAGGAGCTTTCCTCTTCGGAATTCCTCTCCGCCGCCGTTGCCGGGGAATATACCGAGGTGACCATCGTCGCCGCCGACAACGCCTGGGAAGTCACGGGCATCGACAAGGATGAAAAAACGTATAAAGCGACGATTCCCCCCCAGGACGAGCTCGTTTCCGAGCTGAACGAGGCCGGGGTGAACGTCTCCTTCTCGGAACGGGCCGGCGATCCCTGGTGGCAGAGTCTGCTGATTATGCTGGTGCCGACCATCATCATTCTCGGCGTCTTCCTCTACATGATGAACCAAAGCCAGGGCGGCGGCGGCAAAGTCATGCAGTTTGGCAAGAGCAAAGCGAGAATGCAGGCGCCCGGCGATAAAAAAGTGACCTTCCGCGACGTCGCCGGTGTCGACGAAGTCCAGGAAGAGCTTGAGGAGATCGTTGATTTCCTCAAAGACGGCACGAAATACAACGCCCTCGGCGCGAAGATCCCCAAAGGCGTTTTGCTCTACGGCTATCCCGGGACCGGGAAGACCCTCCTCGCCAAGGCCGTTGCCGGTGAGGCCGGTGTGCCTTTCTTCAGCATCAGCGGTTCCGACTTTGTTGAAATGTTCGTCGGCGTCGGCGCTTCCCGCGTCCGCGACCTGTTCGCCGAAGCGAAAAAGAACGCTCCCTGCATCGTCTTTATCGACGAAATCGACGCCGTCGGCCGCCAGCGCGGCGCCGGTGTCGGCGGCGGTCACGACGAGCGTGAACAGACGCTGAATCAGCTCCTCGTCGAGATGGACGGTTTTGCCGAAAATTCCGGCATCATCGTCATCGCCGCGACGAACCGCCCCGATATCCTCGACCCGGCGCTTCTGCGCCCCGGTCGTTTTGACCGTCAGATCAGCGTCGGCATGCCCGACGTGAAAGGCAGAGAAGAGATTCTCCGCGTCCACTGCAAAGGCAAGCCCCTCGGCAGCGACGTCAACATCGCGGTCATCGCCCGCCGCACCCCCGGTTTCTCCGGGGCCGATCTGGCCAACCTCGTCAACGAGGCGGCGCTCCTGGCGGCGCGCCGTCATAAAGTGGAAATCAACATGGCCGAAATGGAAGACGCCAGCGAGCGCGTCATCGCCGGGCCGGAAAAGAAGAGCAAGATCGTCAGCCCCAAGGAAAAGAAGCTGACCTCTTATCACGAAGCCGGTCACGCCGTCGCCGCCTACTACTGTCCCACCGCCGACCCGGTGCATAAAATCTCCATCATTCCCAGGGGACGCGCCGGCGGCTACACGCTGATGCTCCCGGAAGAAGACCGCAACTATATGACGAAGAGCCACATGGAAGAGGAAATCATCGTCTTCCTCGGCGGCCGCATCGCCGAAGAACTGGTCTTAAAGGATGTCAGCACCGGCGCCCAGAACGACCTGGAACGCGCTTCGGAGCTGGTGCGGAAGATGATCATGCGCTACGGCATGTCCAAGGAACTCGGCTCCCTGACCTTTGGTCACGACGAGGAACAGGTCTTCCTCGGCAGAGAACTGGGGCAGAACCGCGGTTATTCCGAAGAAGTCGCCGCCGCCATCGACCGGGAAGCCCGGAAGATGATGGACGCCGCCTATCAGCGCTGCACCGAGATTCTGAACGAACATATGGATAAGCTCCACGTCATCGCGAAGCTTTTGTACGATAAGGAAACGGTGGAAGCCGAGGAATTCCTCGACGTGATGAACGGCACAAAGCTGCCCTATCCCGCCGGGGAGATCATCGACACCGACGCCGCTCCCGCCGACGCGGAACCGTCCGCCGGTGAAACCGCGCCGGAAGGTTCTTCCGTCATCGAGATGGCGGAAACCACGGCCACCGCTCAGGCCGCCGCCGTAAACGGCGAGGCCTCTCCCGCCGGGGTAGAAGCGGAACCCACTGTCGACGCGCCCGCCGCGCCGCCCGCCGAATCCGAATCATCTCAACAGACCCATGATGAACCATAACGATTCCGCGCTCAGCCGGGTGGAGGCGATTTTGCGCTCCCCCGTCTACAACGACTATATGGAAAAGATTCGCCGCCGCGAAGCCGCCCGCCGCTTTTGCCGCCATGACCGCGGTCATTGCTGGGAAACGGCGCGCGCCGCCCATATCCTGTTCCTTTCCGGAGCGGTGGACTGCCCGGAACTGAAGGATATCGAGGCCCGCGCGGCGCAGGAAATGATTTATGCCGCCGCCTTCCTCCATGATATCGGCCGCTTCCTCGAATATGAGGATCCGTCGAAGGATCATGCCGCGGAAGGCGCGGTTTTAGCCCGCCCGCTCTTAGCCGAGGCGGGCTTTTCCGAAGCGGAAAGCGAGCGGATCGTCTCCGCCATCGCCCATCATCGCCGCAAAGACAACACCGGCTTTGATCTGCTTCTCTATCGGGCGGACAAGGAAAGCCGCCCCTGCTTTGACTGCCCCGTGCTGTCGGAATGCAAAAAATACTCCCCGGCGAAAAAGCCGCGGATCACGGTGTGAGGTGCCATATGAATTTTTTCAACCCGCGCTTTGTCTCCTTTGAGGACGCGGCGGAGATTCGCCGCTTCAACGAGAAATACATTCGCCCCTCGGATTACGGCGCCGAGTATATGGCCGATAAGGCCGCGTTTTACAATGTCTACGCCGAAAATCTCCGGGATCCCGCCGTCCAGATCCTGAAAGAGGCCGTGCTCTCCTGCGGCGGCGAGATGGTCTCCAACCGGGACGTGCTGATCCACAAAGCGGAGCGCTCCGGCGTTTTGATCATGGCGACGAAAAAACAGTTCAAGACCGTGATCCGCCGTTTAAAGCTCCAGCAGTTCGGCCTGCCCCAACTGGCGAAGGAGCTGGAAGCGCTCTTCGCCGAAACCGCCGTCCGCGGCGAGCGGGTGATGCCCTATCGCGGCGGTGAGCTTGTTTTCGGCAAAAAAACCCTGGTGATGGGGATTTTGAACTGTACACCGGATTCCTTTTCCGACGGCGGCAAGTGGTTCGATACCGACCGTGCCGTGGAGCACGCCCTGGAAATGGAAGCGGACGGCGCCGACATCATCGACATCGGCGGCGAGAGCACCCGCCCCGGTTCCGACACCGTTTCCGCCGAGGAAGAAATGGCCCGGGTGATCCCGGTCATTGAAAAGCTGCGGGGAAAACTCTCGGTGCCGATCTCCATCGATTCCTATAAGGCCGAAACGGCCAAAGCCGCCCTTGAAGCCGGGGCCCACATCATCAACGACGTGTGGGGGTTCCAGTTCGACCGCGGCGAAATGGCGGCGGTCGCGGCGGCGGCGGACTGCCCCGTGATTTTGATGCACAATAAAAAAGAAGCCGTCTACAACGACTTTATGGCGGAGCTTACCGGCTTTTTGCGGCGGAGCGTGGCCATTGCCGAGGAAGCGGGCTGCGATCGGAACAAGATCATCGTCGACCCCGGTTTCGGCTTTGGCAAGGAAATGGAGCACAACCTGCTGGTCACCAACAAACTGCGGGAGCTGGCCTCCCTCGGCTGTCCCGTGCTGATGGCCGCCTCCCGAAAGAAAACGGTGGGCCTCGTCCTCGACGCCCCGGCGGACCGGCGCTTGTTGGGCGACGCCGCGGTGACGGCCATCGCCATCGCCAACGGGGCGGATATGATCCGCGTCCACGACGTAAAGGAAATGGTACAGACGGCGAAAATGGCCGACGCCATCGTCCGGGGAACCTATTGACAAAGGAGCCGAAATGGATAAGATTTACCTCGACCAACTGGAATTTTTCGCCTATCACGGCGTTTTCGACCACGAGAAAAGGGACGGGCAGACGTTCTTTGTCTCCGCCGTTTTAGAACTGGATCTGACGGCGGCGGGAGAAAGCGACGATCTTGAAACCACTGTCAACTACGGCGAAGTCTATGACCTCATCGCCGACGTGACGCTGAACCGCCAATTCGATCTCATCGAAAAACTGGCGCTGACCCTCATCGAAGAGCTGTTCGCGGCCTTTCCGCCGCTGACCGCGGTGACGATCCGCGTCGACAAGCCGAAAGCGCCGGGAACGACCTGCAAATTCCCGGCCGCCGTGGAGCTGAGGAGGGAACGGAAATGAAAAAAGCCGTCATCGCCCTCGGCAGCAACGTCGGCGACACGCTGGCCAATTTAAAGGAGGCCGTTTCCCTGCTGGAGGAAAACGGCTGCCGGGTGCTGAAAACTTCCCGCCTCTATCAAACGGAGCCCTGGGGCTACGCCGATCAGGATGACTTTTTAAACGGCGCGGCGCTCATTGAGACGGATCTCGCGCCGTTCGCTCTCCTCGACGTGACCCAAGGGATCGAGCGGACGATGGGCCGGAAAAAGCTCTTTCTGAATGGTCCCCGCAACATCGACCTGGATATCCTGATCTACGAGGACGAGACCGTTCGGAGCGACCGCCTCACGATTCCGCACCCCAGGCTCGGGGAGCGCCTTTTCGTGCTGCGCCCGCTGATGGACATCGTGCCCGATATGACCGTTCCCGGCAGGGGCACCGTCGCGGAGCTCTTCGCGGCGTACCGCGGCGATGAACGGGTGGAGGAAACCGATTTGGTCTTGATGGAACCGTGATGATGTTATCGAAAAGGAAGATGGCAGACCGGCCTTTAGACGCGTAACGGAGGAAAGCGCCTTTTATTTCGATTTCGGATTGCGGGCGGGGAGAAACATCACCGCCGGAACCTCGGCGACGACCTTCGCGCCGGACGCTCCCTGCACCCGCGGTCACATCGTGACCTTCCTCTGCCGCGATTTGGCGGGTTGAACATGAATCTTAAAACGGCTCCCGGCGTTCGTGCCGCGGAGCCGTTTTTCTGTATCAAATGATTGGTAATTGACGTATCATCAATGGCTCAAGGTCATCAATGTTTTTAAAAACGGGCTTTTTATTCATTACCCGGAAACAGAAATATAAAAATGATTTACATTCCATCTATTATTTGTTATAATAAAACCACGGAAAATAAAGCAGTGTAAAAAAATAAATGTGGCATCCCCACGGTGTTCCAGCACCGCGGGGCTTGCTTCGGTGTTGAAGCCACCTCCACAACAGTCAATGACTGTACCACGCCTATCATTATACAGGTCTTTCTGCCCCGTCTCAAGGAAATCGTGTCGAAACGCGCCTTTGACGGGCGCAGTCTGTTTCCCGTAGAAAGGCCGGTTTTATGACGCGCTGTGATCAAAGCAATTTGATCGGGCCGAGGTTGGTTCGCCGTACCAACCCCGGCTCTTTTTATTTTCCCGGAAAAAGATTCATGACAGGATTAAGATACATTATTGATGTTCACAAACAAAAAAGACTGTCTTGAAAATCAAAAGGAAGAAGGGATGCTTTTATAGAGATGCGGATTTTACAGAACAGAAATTCGGCGCACAGATTTTTTTCTGACGAAAAGGAAAAGAAATCAGAAAATCGTCAAGAGTTTAAAAAGAATGTCGGAAAACTGTACGAAACAGGAAAAGGAATATGAATCATATGGGTTATTTAAATGACAATTTGTATCCTTGTTTAAAACACGATAAAGAAAATAATCCTCTGAGTTATTCTGCCCTTCAACAGGGGTTATGGTATTCTTCTACTTCTCATGCAGAATTACAGCGAACGGACCTGTTTGATAATACCTGGCTTTCTAAACCGTCGTCCGATGTATATGTTGCCCTTTTTTTGCTTAGGGAACTGCAATTATCGTCAGTTCGCTTTTTTAAAACCCAAAGGAAATGTTACGAAACAGTTGACTCTTTTGGAACAGAAAAGATGCAGTCATCATTCCTTTATTTGAGTAAAAGAAACGAAAAGGAATCGCTTTTTAATAAGTTTTGGTCAGGTATAAGAAATTCTTTAGCTCACGGACAATTTAGTTCTTTTCGGGATTATACTTACATGTTGAATCAACGTTCAAATGAGAAAGAGAAAGTAGTGTTTTTATTGCAGACAAAAAAAGATTTTGATTATTGTATTCTTCATACATGGAGGGTTTTTTCGGAAGCGTTGGATGATGAAAACGCTTTTAAATACGACTGTCTCAAACAGTTTCTTTCTTTAGAGTTTATGAATGGCCGATATTATTCAAAAAAATATGAGCGTTTTATTGTTATTGATAATTCTTTTAAATTTACTGCAAACAAACATAAAGCAGAAATCAAAAAATTGATTAGTCAATATGATACGGAGGTGGCTGCAGATATCATCATTCATGAGAACATAGGTAACATAAAAGAAAAAAACCGTTCTTCCGATAACGGTTTAGTAAGAGTAATCGATCCGAAAATAATGATAGATTGTTACCAATTGTCAGGTGTATTTTTCGATACATAAATTTCTGCTGAAAACCGTGTTTTACGTTTTTTGAAAGGAGAAAAAAATGAAAAAGAAATATTTAAGCAGGACACTTTTGCTTTGTTTGGTAATCTGCGTCGCTTTTGCGGTACCCGTTGGTGTCGGTGCTGCGATCATCGCCAGCGGCGGGTGGGGCGACAATCTGACATGGAAGCTGGATGATGCCGGTACACTGACCATTGAAGGTTCGGGGGAAATGGCGAATTATTCCCCATGGAGTTGGGAATATGAAAGTAAGATTAAGTCTGTTGTAATTAAATCCGGGGTGACGAGTATTGGAGGTTCCACGTTTTGGGGCTGTACCGGCTTAACGTCGGTGACGATACCGGACAGCGTGACGAGTATCGGATTTAGGGCGTTTGAAGGTTGCACCGGCTTAACGTCGATCACGATTCCGGACAGCGTGACGAGTATCGGATATAGGGCGTTTTTTGGTTGCACCGGCTTAACGTCGATCACGATTCCGGACAGCGTGACGAGTATCGGATATTGGGCGTTTTTAGACTGCACCGGTTTAACGTCGATCACGATTCCGGACGGCGTGACGAGTATTGAAAATAACGCGTTTTCCGGCTGCACCGGCTTAACGTCGATCACGATCCCGAACAACGTGACGAGTATCGGAAATGGCGCGTTTTCCGGCTGCACCGGCTTAACGTCGATCACGATCCCGAACAACGTGACGAGTATCGGAAATGGCGCGTTTTCCGGCTGCAGCAGTTTAACGTCGATCACGATCCCGAATAGTGTGGAACTCATTTCAAATGACGCGTTTTGGAGCTGTAAAAATTTAAAAACCGTATATTACAGCGGAACGGAAGAAGAATGGAACGCGATTGATATCGGCACCAATAATTATCGACTGACAGACGCTGATATTATCTACAATTATAAGCCTGTTACCGGTGTGGAATTGCCGAGAACACTTTCCTTGGCAAATTTAAGCAGTAAAACGCTGACCGCGGAAATTATACCGGAGGAAGCCCCTGTTAAAGATGTGACCTGGGAAAGCTCCGATCCCTCTGTCGCGGAGGTAGATGAAAACGGAACCGTTACCGCGGTCAGTGAAGGTACCGCCGAAATTATCGTAACAACAAAAGACGGACAAAAAACAGCGACATGTTTAGTAACGGTGACGCATAACCTTAAAAATATTCCGGCGGTTGCGGCTACCTGTGAAGAATCGGGCAATATTTCCTATTATCTATGTCCGAGCTGCGGAAAGCTTTTTGCGGACGCCAGAGGGACAAAAGAAATCATTAAAGCGGATACCGTTATTCTTTCTCTCGGCCACCAATTGGTGAAGACAGCGGCGGTCGCGGCGACCTGTGAAAAAGCGGGGAATCAGGAATACTATACCTGCTTTAACTGCGGCAAGCTGTTCAGTGACGCCAAAGGAACGAATGAAATCAAGAAAGCCGATACCGTCATTGCCGCTTTCGGTCATAAACTGACGAAGACGGCGGCGGTTGCGGCGACCTGCGAAAAGGCGGGGAATAAAGAATACTATACTTGCTCCGTCTGCGGCAAACTGTTCAGTGACGCTAAGGGAATGAAAGAAATCAAGAAAGCGGATACCGTCGTTGCCGCTCTCGGCCACAAACTGACGAAGACGGCGGCGGTTGCGGCGACCTGCGAAAAAGCGGGGAATAAGGAATACTATACCTGCTCCGTCTGCGGCAAGCTGTTCAGTGACACCAAGGGGACGAAAGAGATCAAGAAAGCCGATACCGTCGTTGCCGCTCTCGGCCATAAACTGACGAAGACGGCGGCGGTCGCGGCGACCTGTGAAAAGGCGGGGAATAAGGAATATTATACCTGCTCTAATTGCGGAAAACTGTTTAGTGACGTAAAGGGAACAAAAGAGATCAAAAAGGCCGATACCGTTATTGCCGCTCTCGGTCATAAAGCCGGCAACGCGGTGATCGAAAATGAAATCGCGGCGACCTGTGAGGAACAGGGCCGTTATGATGAGGTTGTTTACTGCGCCGTCTGCGGCGCGGAGCTGAGCCGTGAAACGAAGACCGTGGCGGCCATCGGTCACCTTTGGGATGACGGCGTCGTGACGAAGGAAGCGACGGCAAAAGAAGAAGGCGAAATGACCTTTACCTGCCGGAACGACGCTTCCCATGTACGGAAAGAGGTCATTCCTGTCCTCAATCCCTTCCGTTTTGACGACGTGACCGACGAAAGCAAATTCTATTTCACGCCGGTCTACTGGGCGGTGGATCACGATCCGCAGATCACCAACGGCATCGACGCCACTCACTTCGGGCCCGAACAGACCTGCACCCGCGGTCAGGTGGTGACGTTCCTCTGGAGAGCGAAGGGGTGCCCGGAACCGGCTTCGGCAAAGAATCCCTTCACCGACGTGAAGACAACGGATTATTTCTATAAAGCGGTGCTGTGGGCTGTGGAGAACGGCATCACCAACGGCACTTCCGAAACGACGTTCAGCCCGAAGGATCCCTGCACCAGAGCGCAGGTAGCGGCGTTCCTCTATCGGACGGAAGGTTCCCCCGCCGCTGACGCGAAGAATCCCTTCACCGACGTGCAGAGCGGAAAATATTACTATAACGCCGTGCTGTGGGCGGTGGCGAAGAACATCACCGCCGGAACCTCGGCGACGACTTTCGCGCCGGACGCTCCCTGCACCCGCGGCCACATCGTGACCTTCCTCTATCGCGACTTGGCGAGTTAAAATGAATAAAAAATGAATCGCTGTGCCGCCGGATTTTTCCGGCGGCGCTTCTTTTTTGTTCCCGCCGCGATTTTCCCGCAACAAATCGAAAATCGGCGCATAGGATAGAATGATAAGAAAAAGCGGGAAGGAGTGTTCCCTCTGTATTTTCCCGTTATCCTGTTTTTCGCGATGGCCGCCTTTTTGATCTGGTGGTTGTTCTTTATGGGATAACGACCGCTGAATTGCTGAAAGGAGGCGTCCTCAGTGCGCTGCTCATGTTGTCAGAACCACGGGAAAAAGGAAGAACCCGTCGTCAGGGAAATGCTGAAAGCGGCGGCCCGGGCGGCGGATGAAGAATGGCAGACCTGCCGCGCCCTGGCGAAAAAGGCGCGGAAGGAAAAAGACCGCTGTCTGCTCTATCTGCTGGCCGACGAAAAAAAGCGTTGCCGCAAAACGCTGAAACGGCTGTATTTTTATCTGTTCCGCCGGGAGCTGTCCCACGATATCCCCAAGGTGATCTTAAAGGGCGGCTTTAAGGAGAATCTGGTAAAAGCCATGATGAAAGCAAAGGAAAACGCGCGCTTTTACGAGGAAACGGCGTCGCGCCTGCGCGACGACAGCGCCCGCCGCGTTCTTCTCGGCCTGGCCGAAGAGGAAGAGCGCTGCGCGCGGCGGCAGGAAGAGATCCTCAACGCGAGGTGAAAAGGGTATTGCCGGATGTTTCCGTCCGGCAATTCTTTTTTGCGGCGGCGGGAAGATATGCCGCCTCAATGAAAACGGCGCCGCGGGGGAAGCGCGGTCAAAGAAACACTTTTTTTGCCGTTTTCTATTGCCGAAACGGGAAAAATATGCTATTTTATAACGGGAATCAAGGAGGCGTATGATGGACAAGTTTTTCTATATTTTACTCGTTGTCATCGGCGGCGCCGCCGCGGCGGTGCAGTCGCCGATCAATTCCGGTCTCGGCAAGCGGATCGGCGTCTTTGAGGGCGGCCTCTGGTCGTTCCTCACCGGTACGCTGCTGCTGCTCCTGCTCGTCGCCGTTTTTGGGAAGGGGCATCTCTCCGCCGTCACCTCGGTGCCGAAATGGCAGCTCCTCGGCGGCATCCTCGGCGTCATCGCCGTGGTGTCGATGATCGTTTCCGCGCCTCAGCTCGGCGTCGGCCTGGCCACGGTCTGCATCCTCTTCGGGCAGATCACCGTCGCTATCCTCATCGACGCGCTGGGGCTCTTCGGCATGGAGCCTATCCCCCTGGACTATAACCGGATCATCGGTGTGATTTTGATGCTCTGCGGCGTCTTCTTTGTCTACCGCAGCAGATTTGGAGTGTAAATGATGAATGAACCCTTTGAACTGGAACCCGAATTAAAAACGGTGTGGCTCGGCCGCCATCTGGAGCATTTTCCGTCCCTTTCCTCAACGGGGACCCTCTGCTGTCAGCTGGCGGAAAAAGGCGCTCCCACCGGGACCGTCGTCGTTGCCGATACCCAGACCGCGGGCAGGGGACGGAGCGGCAGCCATTGGGAATCGCCCGAAGGCGGGCTTTGGTTTTCCCTGCTGCTTCGGCCGGACTGTCCGCCGGCGAAAGCCGCCGCTTTAACGGCGGTCACCGCCGTGGGGCTCTGCCGCGGCCTGCTCTATTATCCCGGTCTCGGCGCCCGGATCAAGTGGCCCAACGACCTGTTCGCCGACGGCAAAAAGTTCGGCGGCATCCTCTCGGAAATGAAGGTGGAAGAGGGAAAAGTGGCCTACGCCGTCATCGGCGTCGGGATCGATATCTCCTCCGCCGGCCTCTCCGAAAATCTCCGCGCCGTCTCCTGCGGCATGGAGGACGTCTTTGGCGACGTCGTGGACAGAAAAGAGCTCCTCTGCCGTCTTCTCCTCGGCCTGGAATCCGCCTACGATCAGTTCTTCGGCGGCCGGGAAGACCTCGTTTTTGAGGAATGGAAGGAACACGCTTTGTTTGTGGGCGAAACGGTGACGGCGGAAACCGTCAGCGGCGCTGTCCGCGGTAAGGTGCTCGGTCTCAGCGGCGAGGGCTTTCTCCTGCTGGATCTCGGCAGCGGCAAAGGCGCCAAGATCATCAGCGGCCGCCTGCTGACGGAAGAATGAATCAGGAAGGAACACGTTCTATGCTTTTAACGATTGATGTTGGAAATACCCATACGGTCATCGGCGCCTTTGACGGCGACGAACTCCGCTATAATTGGCGCATCGCCTCGGAACGGCAAAAGACCGAGGACGAAATCGGCCTGACGGCGCTGCATTTTCTCGACCGCGCCCATATCAGCGTCGACGATATTGAGGGCATCGTCATCGGCTCCGTCGTCCCGGTGCTGACGGAAGCTCTGTACTATATGGGGAAAAAATACTTTTCCCTGAAACCGGTGGTGGTGAACAGCCGCATCAACTGGGGGCTTGACGTCATCATCGACAATCCCGCCGAAGTCGGCGCCGACCGCATCGCCGACGGTCTCGCCGCCTATGAGATGTTCGGTGGCCCCGTCATCGTCGTCGATTTCGGCACCGGCACCACCTTCGATTACATCACGGAAAAAGGCGAGTACGCCGGCGGCATCATCGCCCCGGGCATCGGCATCTGCATCGAGGCCCTCTTCGCCAAGGCGGCAAAGCTCTCCAAAACGGAATACGTGAAACCGCCCCAGGTCATCGGCAAAAACACCGCCCACAGCATGCAGTCCGGCTTCTACTACGGCTTTGCCGGTCAGGTCGACGGCATCCTCTCCCGGATGATCGAGGAGATCGGCAGGGAGGACATCACCATCGTCGCCACCGGCGGCTACGGCCGTCTGGTGGAACGGGAAAGCCGCTTTATCAATCGGGTGGAGCCCTATCTGACGCTGTACGGTTTGAAAATGCTCTATGAAAAAAACAAGTAATCTGCCTTATCTCAGAGAAAACGGGTTCCCGCCGGTGCTGGCGGCGCCCCTGGCCGGGATCACCGACAAGATCTTCCGCGGGATCCTCCGGGAAATGGGCGCCGATTTCTGCTTTACGGAAATGGTCTCGGCCAAAGCGCTGGTCTATAAAAATAAAAAGACCGAAACGCTGCTGGATATCAGCGGCGAGGAGGAATTCTGCGGCGTCCAGCTCTTTGGCGCCGACCCCTATGAAATGGCCGAAGCCGCCCGGTTCGCCGAGGCGCGGGGCGCGCGGGTCATCGACATCAACATGGGCTGCCCCGTGCCGAAAGTCGTCCGCAACGGCGAGGGCGCGGCGCTGCTCCGCGATCCGCTGCTCGCCGAACAGATTTTAAAGGCGATGGAAAAAGCCGTTTCCGTGCCGATCACCGTGAAGCTCCGCCGCGGGTTCGACGGCGGCAGGGAAGGCTTTGAGCTGGCAAAACGAATGGAGGCTGCCGGCGCCGCCGCCGTGACCGTTCACGGCAGGGACCGGGCCCAGTTCTACAGCGGCAAAGCCGACTGGGATTTCATCGCCGAGGTGAAAGAGGCGCTGACGATCCCCGTCATCGGCAACGGCGATATCTTTACGGCGGCGGACGCCGCCGCCATGGCGGAACGCACCGGCTGTGACGGTGTCATGGTGGCCCGGGGGATGCTGGGGAACCCCTGGCTGATCCGGAACATCAAGGCCGCCTTTTGCGGTCTCCCGCCGGTGTACCCGACGGGGGAAGAAAAAACAGAGCTGGCCATCGCCCAGTTCAGGGCCTGCGTGGAGAAGTACGGCGAATGGATGGGCGTCCGCTTTATGCGCAAATTTTTCGGCTGGTACGTCCGGGGCTTCCGCGACGCCGCCGCCGCCCGAAACGAGCTGAACCATTTGACGGATCCCGCCGAGATCGAGGCGCTGCTCCGAGCTTTGGCGGCAAAGAACGACGCTTCCCGCTGACGCCTTCGGCGGGAAACGTGATGATGATGTGGATTTTTCGTATTTTTTGTTTTATTCCCGGATAGACCTTGACTTTTTCCCCGGAGAGAAATATAATGATATGACTGGCTGAATTGATGGTTTTGTCGAGCGCGATAAAACTGTCTTTTTCTATTTGATTTTAAGCAGTCAAAGGAGTTATGTTATGAGTGATACACAAGAAGTCCTTTTAACGGCAGAAGGCTTTAAAAAGCTGGAAGAAAAACTCGAAAACCTGAAAACGGTCCGCCGCAAGGAAGTCGCCGCCCGGATCAAACAGGCCATCGATTTCGGCGACCTCTCCGAAAACTCGGAATACGACGACGCCAAAAACGAACAGGCCTTTATCGAGGGCAGCATCGTCGAACTGGAAAACAAGCTGGCTCACGCCAAGATCATCGAGGAAGACACCGGTGCCAAAAAAGTCGGCATGGGCTGCACCGTCGTGCTGGAAGACGTCGAGTACGGCGAAACGATGGTCTACTCCATCGTCGGTTCCATGGAAGCCGACCCGATGGAAAACAAAATCTCCAACGAATCCCCCGTCGGCAGCGCCATTCTCGGGAAAACCGTCGGCTCCGTCGTCAATGTCCAGGCGCCCGCCGGCACCATTCAGTATAAAATCATCGATATCAAAAAGTGAGGACCCCCATGGCAGAAACGAAGAACAAGGAAAAAGCGGCCCAGCCCGAACTTAACGATCAGATGCTCGTCCGCCGCGGCAAAATGGAAGATTTCCGCGCCCTCGGCGTCGATCCCTTTGGCCACCGCTTTCGGCGCACGAATTATTCCACCGATATCACCGAACATTTTGAGGAAATGGAAGGCGGCAAAGTTACCGTCGCCGGGCGGATCATGTCCGTCCGCGGCCACGGCAAAGTGTCCTTTATGGAGCTCAGCGACGTAAAAGGGACGATCCAGCTCTTCTTTAAAATTGACCTCCTCGGTGAGGAAAAATTCAAACAGATCAAGCTGCTCGATATCGGCGACACCATCGGCGTCTCCGGGGAAGTGTTCCGCACCCAGCGGGGGCAGATTTCCGTTCGCGTGGAGGATTGGGAAATCCTCTCCAAAAGTCTCCGTCCGCTGCCGGAAAAATTCCACGGTCTCACCGATACGGAGATCCGCTATCGTCAGCGCTATGTCGATCTGATCACCAACCCCGACGTAAAGGATGTTTTTATCAAGCGTTCCAAAATCATCAGCGCCATCCGCAATTATCTGGACAGCCGCGGCTATATGGAAGTGGAAACGCCGGTTCTCCACACTCTGGCCGGCGGCGCGGCGGCGCGCCCCTTCATCACCCACCACAACGCCCTCGATATGACGATGTATTGCCGTATCGCCCTGGAGCTCCATCTGAAACGGCTCATCGTCGGCGGGCTGGAAAAAGTGTATGAAATCGGCCGCGTCTTCCGCAATGAGGGCATCGACGTCCGCCACAACCCGGAATTTACCCTGATGGAGCTCTACGAGGCCTTTTCCGATTACGAAGGCATGATTGAGCTCGCCGAAGACCTGCTGAGGAACGTATGCCTGGCCGTGAACGGCTCCACTTCCTGCGTGTGCCAGGGCGTGGAGATCGATTTTTCCCACTTTGAACGGATGACTATGGTCGAGGCGGTCAAAAAATACAGCGGCATCGACTATTACGATTACGCCACCGCCGAGGAAATGCTGACCGCCGTTAAGGAAAAAGGCATCGACCTCGAAGACGCCAACGTCTCGACGAAAGGCTATATCTTAAACGCCCTCTTCGACGCCACCGTCGAGGAACATCTGATCCAGCCGACGGCGATCATGGATTATCCCATCGAGATCTCGCCGCTGGCGAAAAAAATGCCGGATCCCAACTTTACCTATCGCTTTGAAGGCTTCGTCCTCGGCCGGGAGCTCTGCAACGCCTTCTCCGAGCTGAACGATCCCCTCGACCAGCGGGAACGGTTTGAGGCGCAGATGGAGCTGAGGAGCCAGGGCGACGAGGAAGCCCATCCCCTCGATGAGGATTACCTCACCGCCATGGAATACGGTCTCGCCCCCACCGGCGGCATCGGCATCGGCATCGACCGTCTCGTCATGCTGATGACCGACAGCGCTTCCATCCGCGACGTCCTCCTGTTTCCGACAATGAAACCGCTGGACGCGCCGAAGAAGAATCAGGCCGCCCCGGCGGAAGAAGTTCCGGCGGAAACCATCGATTTTTCCAAAGTGGAGATTGAGCCGCTCTTCGCTGATTTTGTCGATTTCGAGACGTTCAGCAAATCGGATTTCCGCGCTGTCAAGGTGCTGGCCTGCGAAGCGGTGCCGAAGAGCAAGAAACTGCTGAAATTCACCCTCGACGACGGTTCCGGTGAGGAACGGACGATCCTCAGCGGCATCCACGCCTATTACGAACCGGAAGAGCTGGTCGGCAGGACCTGTGTCGCCATCACGAACCTGCCGCCCCGGTCGATGATGGGGATCGATTCCTGCGGCATGCTGCTCAGCGCCGTACACAGCGAGGAAGGCGAGGAAAGGCTGAACCTGCTGATGATCGACCCGCGGATCCCCGCCGGCGCGAAGCTCTATTAAAACTGTATGAAATATTTCTGTCCGCGGTCCCGCCGAATCTCCGGCGGGACCGTGGATTTTTTTGGTTTGACTGACTAAAAAAGGGAAAAACGCGTTTTTGTTGAATATCTATTCATTGGACTTTGTTTGTATAAAAAATAGCCACCTTTTGACCTTTCGGGAGGAAATAAAATGAAACAGCGGTTCCGAATCATTTTTTCCGTGTTCGTTCTCTTCGCTTTCGCCTCGTCGCCCCTGGCGGCAGCGGAAGGCTTTGCCGATGTCAGGCCCGGCGCCTGGTATGAGTTTTACGTCTATGACCTCGTTGACGAGGGGATCATCAACGGCGTTACCGAAACATCCTTCGTCCCCGACGGCAGCGTAACCCGGGCGCAGTTCGCCAAGATCCTCGCCGCCGCTTCCGGCGAAGACCTTACCGCCTTTCAAAACAGGAGCGATTTTAAAGATGTGCCGGCTTCGGCCTGGTACGCGCCGTACGTGGGCTGGGCGAAGGAGCGGGGCGTCGTCAACGGCGTCGGAAACGGCAATTTCGCCCCCGGCGCCGAAATTTCCCGCCAGGACATGGCGGTGATGATCAAGCGGTACAGTGACGCGATGAATCTCTTCCTTCCGGAAAAAGCGGCGGTGACGGACTTTAAAGACCGCGCCGCCATCGCCGGTTACGCCGCCGACGCCGTCACCCTGATGCAGACGGCGGGGATCATCAGCGGTTTTCCCGACGGAACGTTCCGCCCGAAAAACAGCGCCACGAGAGCGGAGGCGGCGAAGATGATCTCTGTCTTTCTCGACCGGGCCATGAACCCCGGCGCCGTGGATTTAGAGACCTTCCGCGAATTTATGGAAAAGGACGTCACCGATTTTGAGGGGGACGTCATTCTGAATTTCGATGAGGATCCCGAAGACAATTTCGCCGTCGTCCGGGAAGACGTCACCGTCGTTGAAAGCGACGGGAGCGCGGAACGGCTCCTGGCGAAAGACGAAGCGAAGGGAATCTATCGTTTCCCCGCCGCGAGTTCCGTCTCGTCGCTGAAAAAAGGGGATAAGCTGCTGATTTCCGGGGATGATTACGATGACTGCGCCGCCGTCGTTGTGGAATCCGTCACCGTCCGCGGCGGTGAGGCCGTGGTGGTCTCCTCCGGGGGCGAGGTCAGCGATTTCTTCCAGTACATCCAGGCGGATATGGAGATCCCCGTCAGTGAGGATATGATCGAGATTTCCGATCTGCCCGAAGGCGTCGCCTACGCCGGCACCGCCTCGGCAGCGCCGTCCTCCGCCGCCGTTCCCTCGTCGATTGACCTGTCCGGCAATAAAAAGTTCTCGTCAAAATTCAATATCGGGGCCCAGCTCGGCGCCTTTAAAGTCACCGGCACCACGGAGATGAGCCTCACTGTCGATGTCAGCGTCAATTACGATTTCCGTCTCTTTGGCGACGACTACGTGCAGTGTGATTTAAAACTCACCACCAAGGATATCGAGAAGCTCACCGTCAGGCTGACGACGAAAACGCCGGAATCCTTCAAGTGGGAGCACTCCTTCTTTACGATCAGGGTGCCGCTCGGCGAGACCGGCGCTTTTATCAAGGGCGACATCAAGCTCGTGATCCAGCCCGAAGGTTCCCTCAAATCCGAGGTGCGGACCACCAAAACGAAAAAGACGGGGTTTGAGTACAACAGCGAGAGCGGTTTAAAGACCATCGATCAGAAGTCGTCGAAAAACGAGTATATCTACGAGGCCGAGGGGAAAATCTCCGTCGGTGTCAAGGCGAAGCTCAGCCTCAATTTCATTGAGATCCTCGACGCCGGTGTGTCCGGTGAGTTCGGCCTGGAAGCGAAAGCCGTTTCCGATGTTCTCGGCGGCAATGACCCCAATCATAATTGCTACAACTGCTTTGACGGCGATATCAATCAATACAGGAGCTTTTCCTTCGCGATCACCATTGGCGCGGGGCCGCTGGAAATTAAACCCGTTGATGTGGAGATTGCCCGGGCTGAATCCAAAATCGGGGATTTCTACTGCTCTCAGCGGGTCCGCGGCGGCGAGACCGTTTTCGGCTGGGGGGAATGTCCCAACATCGACAAGTCGGTATATTGGAAAGCGGCGTATAAAGCCTTTACCGCTCAAGTACATCACAGTGACGACTGGACGTATGATATCAAGCGCTTCGCCCTCTGCGATATCAACGGCGACGGCGTTTCCGAGCTGATCACCGTCGGCGGCGGCACGATGGACAACATGAAGATCTTCACCTACCGCGGCGGCAAAGTGGAGCGGATCGCCGTCAACACCCGCTTCGTCTTTTATAACAACGGTTATGTCTGCGTGATGAACCACCCCGGCAATCAGTCGACGGAGGTCTATTACTGCAAAGTCGGGAACGATCTTGTTATTGACATCGGCAAAAGCGCCTTCGGCTATGTCGATTGGTACGTAAAAGAGGAGTACGCCATCGGCGGGAAGACTGTTTCCAAAGCGGAAGTCGACCGGCGGATCAGCGCGCTCGTCGGCACTGCCGCCGAGGTCACGCCGGTGTATTACGAAAATACCGCGGAAAACCGCGCCGCGGTTTTCGACGGAGCGCCGCCGGCGGAAGGATAATATATTTATAAGAAAGGGATCATTTTTTTTAATTGACTTTTGCAATAATTCACCCTATAATGAGGGTAGTTTATAGATGCTCTCTATAAGAAAAGAGAAATTCAGGAGGTAGATTTTAATGAAACTCGAACTCGTCAAAAATCACATTGAACTTACCCCGCAGAATAACGAAGAAGTCGCCGCTCTCGATCAGCTCTGGAAAGTCATGTCCGACTGCGTCGGCAAAGAAAAGAAACTCGTTCCCATGGGCGTTTACGTCGCCGAAGAAGGCAAACCCGCGATGTTCCACATCGAAGGCCTCCAGAGAGCCAACGAAGTTCAGGAAGTTGAAGTCCTCGCTCCTTTCGACTGTGAAGTTTACTGCAAAACCTGCAACAAACTGGTCGAACTGAAAGCCGGTGAACCGATTCCCATCTGCTGCGGCAAAAGAATGGAAATCATTGACTGATTGAGATTTGCAATCAAGGGAAAGACATCCGTTCTCGGATGTCTTTCTTTTTGTGCCCTCCGGGAGAGGAGCGGCCTCGGCGGAAAAAAGAACGGAAAAAACAGGAATTTTTCTGAAAAAGGTATTGACACGATGGCGGAAATGTGTTAGTATAATAAACGCCCCACGAACGGGGTACCGGTCTTTGGGAACTAAACAGTAGAAGCTTGTGAAGTGCCGGATGAGAGGGATCTCATCGCGGGCACAGGGTTCTTGAGCGTTTTGCGAAAGCGGAGCGCGGAGAGGAAACGAGCGCGCGGTTTACCGGGAGGTAAACCGTGGAAGCGTACTTTAAAGAAGTAAGAAAGAGCAAGA
>CADBQN010000062.1 GCA_902796855.1 uncultured Bacillota bacterium
ACAATGAAAGGTTGGTTTTACGGGAAAATCCCTGTTCAACGGGTTTTGTTGTGTTGTACCTGCATGGCTTTCGCGGGAAAGGCCTGTTTAACGGCAGATGTAACGTCATATAATGTAGGGGGCGCTCTCCTGTGCGCCCCGCGACGGTGGGGCGTTGATTTGTTGGTGGTGCCTTGCTGCGACGTTGTTTTTTCTCTTGTGAAGGGGCGCGTCGCCGGGAGGATGTACCGTTAAAGGGATGTTCTGCCGCGCGGACAGGTCGGGAGACCTGTCCCTACACAATGAAAGGTTGGTTTTACGGGAAAATCCCTGTTCAACGGGTTTTGTTGTGTTGTGCCTGCGCGGAATTGCACGCCGGCGGTGGGTCGTGCCGTTGGCGGTATATCCTGCCGCGCCGCGCAATGAAAGGTCGCTTTTGTGGAAAAATACCTGCTTGGCGGGTTTGTGACGCCGCGCTGCGCCGGCGTTTGGGACAGGCTTCGCGCCTGGTTGACAGATTTGAGGGAAAACAATGAATCACGTTTTATTTTCTTTGATCGCCGCCTGGATCATGGGGATCGTCGCCGTTTGGGCTTTGATCCCCCTGCTCGTGCGGCTGAAATTCGGACAGAACATCCGCGGCGAAGGACCGAAACAGCACCTGAAAAAGAGCGGCACTCCCACCATGGGCGGGATCGCCTTTATCGTCGTGCTGTTCCTCGCCATGCTCCTCTTCGGGCCCTATGACGAATCCACCCTGATCGTCACCGGGATCACCATCCTCTACGGGCTCCTCGGCTTCTGCGACGACTTCATCAAAACGGTGAAAAAGCGCAATCTCGGCCTTCGGGCCTATCAGAAAATGCTCGGCGAGATTGCCATCGCCGCGCTGCTGATCTACGCCGCCGTCGAAGTCCTCGGCCGCGGTACCAGCCTCCATATCCCCGGCGCCGGCTTTGTGGAACTGGGCATCGGCTACTATGTCCTCGCCTTTGTCCTCATCGCCGGGGTCACCAACGGCGTCAACCTCAACGACGGCCTCGACGGCCTCGCCGCCGGGGTCAGCTTCTTCGTCTATCTGGGCTATGCCATGATCGCCAACTGGTGCGTGGAGCACCCGCCCTTCCCCTCGGTGAACTACGGCACCCTGACGGTGTTCGCCGCGGTGATGGCCGGGATCTGCCTGGCCTTTCTGTTCTTTAACCACCACCCGGCCAAGGTCTTTATGGGGGACACCGGCTCCCTCTTCCTCGGCGGCGGCCTCGCCGTACTGTCGATTCTCACCGGGACGGAGCTGCTGCTCATCGTCATCGGCGGCGTCTATGTCATCGAGGCGCTGTCCGTCATCATCCAGGTGACCAGCTTTAAGCTCACCGGGAAGCGGGTCTTCCGCATGACGCCGATCCATCACCATTTTGAGCAGCTCGGCTGGAAGGAAACGAAGGTCGTCGTGATGTTCTGGCTGATGGCCGTCGTCTGCGTCGGCCTGGGGCTGCTGCTGTTCTTCACCTTCTTCGCCTGAGCGGGGGAGGGAAGGCCTGCTTGGCGGGTTTTGTGGCGTTGTACCTGCGCGGGGTTGCGCGGGGAAAGGCCTGTTTGGCGGCAGATGTGACTCCATATAATGTAGGGGGCGCTCTCCTGTGCGCCCCGGGTTGGTGGGGCGTTGATTTGTTGGTGGGGCCTTGCGGCGACGTTGTTTGGTTTCTCTCGTGAGGGGGTGCGTCGGCGGGAGGATGTGCCGTTGAAGGGATGCTGTGCCGCGCGGACAGGTCGGGAGACCTGTCCCTACACAATCAAAGATTGGTTTTTGTGTAAAAAGGCCTGTTATACGGGTTTTGTTGCGTTGTACCTGTGACGCGCGGCGGCGGGAGGCTGTTATGTGAAAGGGTCTGTGTCGTGAGAGACGGGGCTTTTCACATGAGAACGCCCGCGGGCGCGCCGGTATGAGCCGGGACGCTCTTCGATATAATATAAAATGAGATTACGTTTCCGCTTCGGCGGATCTGAATATGGGATGAATGGATTATGAACATTGAAAACGCGAACGTCATCGTTCTCGGAGCCGGCAGGAGCGGCGTCAGCGCCGTCCGGTTCCTCCTCGACAAAAACTGCTCCGTCACACTGTACGACGGCAGCCCCGTGAAAAAGCCCGTCTACGACGAGCTCGCGGCGGCGGGCTGCGTCATCGCCGCCGGGGAACGCCCCGAAGTGAAGGCCGGTTCCTATGATTTTGCCGTCATCAGCCCCGGGATCCCCCTCAGCGACCCCCTGGCCGCGGCGCTGAAAGAGGCCGGGATCCCCGTCTGGGGCGAGCTGGAGCTGGCCAGCCGCTTTATCACCGCGCCGATCATCGGCATCACCGGCACCAACGGCAAGACCACCACGACGACGCTGATCGGCGAGATATTGAAGAACGACGGTTTTAACGTCTTTGTCGGCGGCAACATCGGTGTGCCGCTCCTCGACAGCGTCGGCGGCGACTACGATTATTACGTCGTCGAGATGTCCTCCTTCCAGCTGGAGACCATCGAGACCCTCGACGCCGAAGTCGCCGTCTACCTCAACCTGACCCCGGACCACCTCGACCGCCACGGTGATATGGCCGGGTACCTCGACGCCAAGGCGCGGCTCACCGAAAAACAGAGCCCGGAACGGTTCGTCGTCCTCAACTACGACGACGAAGCCATCCGCTCTCTCCATGAGCGCACCGCGGCGACGCCCTTCTTTTTCAGCCGGAAGAGCCAGCTCTATTTCGGCGCCACTGTGCGGCGGAACAGGGAACGCACCATCGTCTTCCGCCTCCCCGACGACGACCCCTGGGGCCGCATCGTCATCAACGCCGATGAGATCCGTCTCCCCGGCCCCCACAATTTGGAAAACGCGCTGGCGGCCATCACCGCCTGCCGCCTCCTCAACGTGCCGGCGAATGTCATCGCCGATACCCTCCGGACGTTCACCGGGGTGGAGCACCGGCTGGAAGACGTTTTGACGCTGAAAGGCGTCCGCTATGTGAACGACTCCAAGGCCACCAACCCCGATTCCGTCTACAAGGCGCTGGATTCCTTTGACGACACGCCCATCGTCCTCATCGCCGGCGGGCGCAACAAGGGCAATTCCTTCGACGTCCTCGGCGAGTACATCCGGGAGCACTGCAAAGAGCTGGTGCTCATCGGCGAGGCCGCGGCGGACATCGCCGCCGGCGCCGAAAAGGCCGGTTTTGAAAAGGACCGGATCCACTTTGCCGACGATATGGCCGACGCCGTGGCACGGTCAGCCGCCCTCGCCGAAGACGGCGATATCGTGCTCCTCTCCCCGGCCAACGCCAGTTTTGACCAGTTCAGCAGCTATGAGCACCGCGGCGAGGTGTTCAAAGACCTCGTCCGCGCTCTCGCCAAGGCGTGAGGGGAGCGGGATAGGGCCGTTTGACGCGGTTTGTGGCTATGTTGGTTTGTACGTGTAAAAGGCCTGTTTGATGGGTTTTGTGGCGTTGTGATTGCATGGCTTTCGCGGGGAAAGGTCTGTTAAATGGCAGATGTGACTCCATATAATGTAGGGGCGCTCTCCTGTGCGCCCCGGGTTGGCAGGCGTTGATTTGGTGGCGGGGCTTTTCTGCGACGTGGTTTGTTTCTCTCGTGAGGGGGCGCGTCGGCGGGAGGGTGCGTCGTTGAAGGGATGCCCTGCCGCGCGGGAAGGTCAGGAGACCTTCCCCTACACAATCTGAGACGGTTTGTACGTGAAAAGGCCTGTTATACGGGTTTTGTGACGCTGTACCGTATCATGAAAGGTACGTTTCGCGGGGAAATGCCTGTTCAACGGTAGATGTGACTCCATATAATGTAGGGGGCGCTCTCCTGTGCGCCCCGCGACGGTGGGGCGTATCTTTGTTGATGGAGCCGTTCGGCGACGTTGTTTTTTTCTCTCGTGAGAGGGCGCGTCGCCGGGAGGGTGCGCCGTTGAAGGGATGTCCTGCCGCGCGGACAGGTCGGGAGACCTGTCCCTACACGATCAAAGATTGGTTTTTGTGTAAAAAGGCCTGCTATACGGGTTTTGTTGCGTTGTACCGTATCGCGAAAGATATGTTGCGCGGGAAAGAGCCTGTTTGGCAGGATTATAACTGTATTGCATGGGCCCGGCGGGCGCGCCGCCGGGATTTCGGAATATCGTCTTTTATCTCTGTCTTTCGTTAACGCGTGGTCGGACATCGTTTTTTTCGCAGCAAGGAGGAACCATGACGGAACCGAGACACAACGCGCCGGATCTTACGCTCTTTGTCGCCGTGATGGCGCTGCTCACCCTCGGCGTGGTGATGGTTTACAGCGCCAGCCAGTACATGGCCGCCGACAGCGACATCGGCGACAGCCTCTATTACCTGAAAAAGCAGTGCCTTTGGGCCGCCATCGGCCTCGGCGGGATGTTTGTCGCCGCCCGGCTCGATCCGGCCGTCTGGGCCAAATGGGCCTGGCCGGTCTACGGCGTCGGCGCCGCGCTGCTGCTCCTCGTCGCCGCCGGGGCGGGCGTTTCCTCCCTGGGGGCGGAGCGCACCCTGGCGCTGGGGCCTGTCCACTTTCAGCCCTCGGAGGCCGCCAAGATCGGCCTCGTCTTCGTCCTTGCCCGCTGGTACAGCCGCTCCCCGAAAGAGAACGCTTCCTTTGGCCGCGGCTTTTTGCTGCCGCTGCTGCTGTGCGGTGCTCCCGTGGGGCTCATCATGGTCCAGCCCGACCTCGGCACCGCCGTGACGCTGACCGGCACCGCCTTTTTGATGATGGCCGCCGCCGGGGCGCGCCCGCGGTATCTCGCCGCCATGGTCGTCCTTGGCGTGCTCCTCGTCGCCGCCGCCATCGCGCTGGAGCCCTTTCGGGCGGCGCGGTTCACCGCCTTTCTTGATCCGTGGCAGGACCCCCAGGGCTACGGCTTTCAGACGGTGCAGTCGCTGATCGCCATCGGCTCCGGCGGCGTCACCGGCGTGGGCCTGGGCGGCGGCAGCGCCAAATGGTATTATCTCCCCGAGGTGCACACCGATTTTATCTTCGCCCTCATCGGCGAGGAACTGGGGCTCATCGGCGCCGCTTTCACGGTGACGCTCTTTGCCGCCGTGCTCTGGCGGGGACTGCGGATCGCCCTCGGCTCGGAGGATCTGTTCCTCTCGCTTTTGGCCTTCGGCCTCACCGCCGAAATCGGCGTGCAGGCCTTCATCAATTTTTTCGTCGCCACCGGGATGATGCCCGTCACCGGCATCGCCCTGCCTTTCATCAGCTACGGCGGCAGTTCGCTGGTGTTCAGCCTCGCCGCCGTCGGCGTGGTGCTGGCCGTCTCCCGACGGCTGCCGCCGGAAAAGCGGCAGCGGTGAGGGAGAGAAGGCCTGTTTGGCGGCAGATGTAATGTCCTAAAATGTAGGGGCGCTCTCCTGTGCGCCCCGGGTTGGTGGGACGTTGATTTGGTGGCGGGGCCTTGCGGCGACATACATTGCTTCTCTCGTGAGGGGGCGCGTCGCCGGGAGGGCGTGCTGTTGAAGGTATTTCCTGCCGCGCGGGAAGGTCAGGAGACCTTCCCCTACACAATCTGAGACGGTTTGTACGTGAAAAGGCCTGTTTGGCGGGTTTTGTTGCGTTGTACCTGTGCGGATTTCGCGGGGAAAGGCCTGTTTGGCAGCAGATGTGACTCCATATAATGTAGGGGGCGCTCTCCTGTGCGCCCCGCGACGGTAGGCGTTGATTTGGTGGCGGGGCCTTGCGGCGACGTGGTTTGTTTCTCTCGTGAGGGGGCGCGTCGGCGGGAGGTTTTGCCGTTGAAGGTACGCTGTGCCGCGCGGATTTATCCCTACACAATCAAAGATTGGTTTTTGTATTAAAAGGCCTGTTATACGGGTTTTGTAACGTCGTACCGTATCGAGAAAGGTACGTTTCGTGGGGGAAGGCCTGTTTAACGGCAGATGCGACTCCATATAATGTAGGGGGCGCTCTCCTGTGCGCCCCGGGTTGGTGGGACGTTGATTTTTTGATGTTGCCTTGCGGCGACGTTGTTTGTTTCTCTCGTGAGGGGGCGCGTCGCCGGGTGGCTGTACCGCTGAAGGGCTGTTCTGCCGCGCGGACAGGTCGGGAGACCTGTCCCTGCACAATCTATGTCGGGTTGTATGTGGAAAAGACCTGTTATATGGGTTTTGTTGTGTTGTACCTGCGCGGGATTGCGCGTCGGCGGGAGGGTGCGCCGTTGAAGGGATGCCCTGCTGCGCGGATTTATCGCTACACAATCTATGCTGGTTTGTACGTTTAAAAGGTCTGCTATACGGGTTTTGTTGCGTCGTACCGTATCGCGAAAGGTACGTTTCGCGGGAAAAGGCCTGTTTGGCGGGGTTTGTTTCGTCGTGCGCGCGCGGATGCGACGCGGCGCGGGCGCTTTATCCATCGCATTTTATTTGAAGGAGAAATACAATGAAAGTGATCATCAGCGGCGGCGGGACCGGCGGACACCTCTATCCGGCCCTCGCCATCGGCCGCGCCTATCGGGACCTCGGCGCGGAAATCCTCTACATCGGCTCGGAATTCGGCATCGAGAACAAGATCATGCCCGGCGGGGAATTCGCCTACCGGCTGCTCCCGGTCAGGGCGCTCCGCGGCGGCTCCCTGCTTTCTCTGCCCAAAAGCGCCGCCATGGTGGCACACGCCTTTCGGGAAGCGAAAAAGATCGTCCGGGAGTTCGCCCCGGATCTCATCGTCGGCACCGGCGGCTACGCCTCCTTTCCCGTGCTCCGCGCCGGGGAAGCGCTGAACGTGCCCACGCTGCTCCACGAGGCCAACGCCGAGATGGGCAAGGCCAACCTGGAACTGGCGAAAAAGGCCGCGGCGGTCTGCGTGACCTACGCCGACACCGCGAAACAGCTGAAGAACGAGGCCAACGTCTTCCTCACCGGCATGCCGGTGCGGGAGAGCGTCGTCACCGCCGACCGGGAAGAGGGCGGCCGCTACGTCGGCATCGGCGGCGATACGCTCCTCGTCGTCATCACCGGCGGCTCCCAGGGAGCGCACCACATCAACGAGGCCATGAAGGACTACTACCGCCGCTATGACGGCAAAAACGTCCTCTTTTATCATATCGTCGGCAGGCTCAACAAGACCGACCTGCCCGACCTCGATTTCCCCTTCGTCGCCGCCAGGGAGTACGAGGACCGCATGGATCTCGTTCTCGCCCGGGCCGACGTCTGCGTGGGCCGGGCCGGCGCGTCGTTTTTGGCGGAGATCGCCGTCCGCGGCATCCCGTCGATCCTCGTGCCCTATCCCTTCTCCCACGGGCATCAGGAGAAGAACGCTGCCTATTACGACGGCCGCCGCGCCGCCAGGATGGTCCTCGACGGCGATATGGCCGAGTCCCTCGGCCCCGCTCTGGACAGTTTCATCGGCGACGCCGCCCTTCGCGCGGAAGTCGGCGCCAACATGGCGAAGGAAGCCCGGGCCGACGCGTTAAAGCGCATCGTGGAAATCGGTCTGGAGCTGATGGAGCGGAAGTGAGGTCGCGGACGGAGGGTACGTTTCGCGGGAAAAGAGCCTGTTTAATGGTTGATGTAACTCTATATAATGTAGGGAGCGCTCTCCTGTGCGCCCCGGGTTGGTAGGGCGTTGATTTGGTGGCGGGGCCTTGCGGCGACGTTGTTTGTTTCTCTCGTGAGGGGGCGCGTCGGCGGGAGGGTGCGCCGTTGAAGGGATGTCCTGCCGCGCGGATTTATCGCTACACAATCAAAGATTGGTTTTTGTGTTAAAGGCCTGCTATACGGGTTTTGCAACGTTGTACCGTATCGCGAAAGGTACGTTTCGCGGGAAAAGGCCTGTTTGGCGGTAGGTGTAACGTCTTACAATGTAGGGGAAGGTCTCCTGACCTTCCCGCGCGGTTGGGCGTGGCTTCGGTGCCGCCAACCTTCGGCGACGTTGTTTGCTTCTCTCGTGAGGGGGCGCGTCGCCGGGTGGCTGTACCGTTGAAGGTATGCTCTGCCGCGCGGATTTATCGCTACACAATCAAAGATTGGTTTTTGTATTAAAAGGCCTGTTATACGGGTTTTGTAACGTCGTACCGTATCGCGAAAGGTACGTTTCGCGGGAAAAGGCCTGTTTGGCGTGTTTTGCAACGTTGTACCGTATCGTGAAAGGTATGTTTCGCGGGGAAAGGTCTGTTTGACGGGTCCCGCCGCGTCGCGACCGCACGGATTTCGCGGGAAAAGGCCTGCTCGGATGCCCCTTGATGAAACGCGGAATTTGCGGTATAATAAAAGCTGTTGGAATTTACGTTTCCGAAAAGTGTTTTTTTGGAGGAACTTTGATATATGACTGACAGGAATCAATCGGTTCATTTTATCGCCATCGGCGGCATCGGCATGAGCGCCCTGGCGAAAATTCTGCTGTCCATGGGCTGCCGCGTCAGCGGCTCCGACGTCCGCGAAAACGACGTCATCCGCGACCTCGCCGACGCGGGCGCCGTCATCCACATCGGCCACGACGCCAAAAATCTCCCCGACGACTGCGGCGAGGTCATCTACTCCAGCGCCATCGCCGAGGATAACCCCGAACTGCTCCGCGCCAAGGAGCTGGGCCTCGCCGTGACCCACCGCGGCGCCCTCCTCGCCAGGCTCTTCAACGGGGGCAGGGGCATCGCCGTCGCCGGGGCCCACGGCAAGACCACGACCTCCGGGATGATCGCCCACATTTTGGAGCTGGAAGAAAAACAGCCCAACATCGTCCTCGGCGGCATCCTGCCCCTCATCGGCAGCAACGCCAAAAAGGGCGCCGGCGATCTCTGGGTCGTCGAGGCCGACGAGAGCGACGGCTCTTTTCTGAAGCTCAGGCCTTACCGCACCGTCATCACCAACATCGAGCCGGAGCACATGAACTATTACAAGACCGAGGAGAACCTCGAGGATTCCTTCCTCACTTTCGCCGGCGGCAGTGAGGAACTGATCCTCTGCCTCGATGACAAACGCACCCGGGAGCTGGCCTCCCGGCTGGACAAGGGCTTTTGCTCCTATGGTCTTGGGGCGGAAAACGCCGACCTCACGGCAAAGAACCTGAAGGCCGAGGGCTTCGGCGTGGAGGCCGAGGTCTGGTTCAAAGGGGAGCACGTCGCCGACCTGGCGCTGAAAGTCCCCGGGGAGCACAACATCGCCAACGCCCTGGCGGCGATGTACGCCACCTATTTAGAGGGCGTGCCCTTTGCCGCCGCCGCCGAACGGCTCCGCTCCTTCACCGGGACGGGACGCCGCTTTGACGTGCTCTACAACAGGAACGGCGTCGTCGTCGTCGACGACTACGCCCACCACCCCACCGAAGTGCGTGCCACCATCAAGGCGGCCAAAGACGGCGGCTTTCAGCGGGTCGTCGCCGTGTTCCAGCCCCACCGCTACAGCCGCGTGAAGGAGCTCTATAAGGAATTCGGCGCCTCCTTCGGCGACGCCGACGTCGTCATCATCGACGATATCTACTCCGCCTGGGAAGAAAAGATCGAGGGCGTCTCCTCGGCGATGATCGTCGCCGAGGCCGAAAAGAACGGCGCAAAGCCCCTCTATTTCGGCGACGGCGAAAAGCTTTTGGATTACCTCGCGCGGGAGCACCGCCCCGGCGATATCCTGCTCCTGATGGGCGCCGGCAACATCCGCGACACGTCGGAACGGCTCTGCGAGATCCTGATGGGGGATGAAAAATGAGACCTGATTATCAGCGGCTGGCCAGCCGTATCGAGGGCCGCGTGACCCTCGGCGCGATGATGAAACAGTATACCACCTGGAAGATCGGGGGGCCCGCCGACTGCCTCGCCGAACCGGCCTCCGCCGATGACGTCGCCGCCATTCTGGCCTTCGCCAAAGAGGAGGGCGTCCCCGTCTTTGTCTTTGGCAACGGCTCCAACCTGCTGGTAAAGGACGGCGGCATCGAGGGCATCGCCATCCGCGTCGGCGACCGGCTTTCCCGCCGCTCCTATCGGCGGCGGGAGGACGGGAGCACCGTTCTGACGGCGGAAAGCGGCCTGATCCTCTCGAAGATGGCCCGGGAAACGGCGAAAAAGGGGCTGCGGGGCCTGGAATGGGCCGTGGGCATCCCCGCCAGCCTCGGCGGCGCCGCCACGATGAACGCCGGCGCTTACGGTCACTGCTTTTATGAGTCGCTGATCGGCGCCGAGGTCGTCACCTGCGACGGCGACATCCGCCGCCTCGGCAAAGGGGAACTGACCTACAGCTACCGCCATACGGCGCTGATGGATCTCGGCGCCATCGTTACCGAAGTGGAGCTCCTGCTCCGCGACGGTGACCGGGAAGAGCTCATCGGCTCCGTCGAGAAGACGATGGCGCTCCGCCGGGAAAAACAGCCGCTGGAACTGCCCAGCGCCGGCAGCGTCTTTAAGAATCCCGAGGGGAGCCACGCCGGCTATCTGGTGGAACAGACGGGGCTGCGGGGCCGCCGCGTCGGCAACGCCCGGGTCAGCGAAAAGCACGGGAATTTCATCCTGAACCTCGGCGGCGCCTCCGCCGAAGACGTGCTCCGCCTCATCGACGTGGTGCGGTTCGAGGTAAAAAAGGCCCAAGGCTACGACCTGGAACCGGAAGTCCGCGTCGTCGGCCGGGACAAAGCCCCCGAAGACTGAAAAAGAGAATCCGATCGGAGATCCATGCCGCCGTGAGACGCGTCCACGGCGGCTTTTGTGTGCCCCGACGCACCCTTTTCGCGGTCTGTCATATGATGTAGCAGATACGGATTTTTGGGAGGCCGCGATGGAATATTTACAGATCAGGGGCCGTCGCCCCCTCACAGGAACCTGCGCCGTCGGCGGGGCGAAGAACGCCGCCCTGCCGCTGATGGCCGCCGCCCTGATGATCCCCGGCGAGACGGTGCTCCGCAACGTTCCCGACCTCAGCGACGTCGAGGTCATGGCGTCGCTGCTCCGTTCCTTCGGCGTATCGGTGAAACGGCAGGGGGACGCGGTGGTCATCGACGCGTCGGCGCCCTCGGGCGGGGAAGTCCCGTCGTCCCTCACCGGGATGCTCCGCGCATCCACTCTGCTCCTCGCCCCGGCGCTGGACCGCTTCGGCGAGGTCGCGCTGGCGCCCGCCGGCGGCTGCCGCATCGGTGAGCGCCCCGTTGACCTGCATCTTCGGGGGATGAGCGCCCTCGGCGCGTCTTTTGACGAGGGCGGCGGCGTCATCCGGGGAAAGCGCCAACGGCGGCGGGCCGCGGCGATCTGCCTCGATTACCCCAGCGTCGGAGCGACGGAGAACATCGTCATGGCGGCGGTCCGGGCGCGGGGGCGGACGGTGCTGAAGAACGCCGCCGCCGAGCCGGAGATCGACGATCTCTGCCGCTTCCTCAACGGGCGGGGGGCGAAGATCGCCCGGGAGGGGAACACCGTCATCATCGACGGCGTGACCTCCCTTTCCGGCGGGGAATACACGGTGCTCCCCGACCGCGTCGTCGGCGGTACGGCGCTGCTGGCCGCGGCGGCCGTCGGCGGCGACGTGACGGTGACCAACGTCGGCACCGATCAGCTGGCGGCGGTGGCCTCGAAACTGGCGGAGACCAGCGCGGAAGTCACGGCGGCGGAGCACAGCCTCAGGGTAAGGCGAAGCGGCGCGCTCTGCGGCGCCGACCTGCGGACGATGCCCTATCCCGGCTTCCCCACGGATCTGCAGCCGCCCTTCACCGCGGCGATGACCGTCGCCGAAGGGACGTCGGTCATCCGGGAGGAGGTCTTTGAGAACCGCCTCGGCTTCTGCGACGAGCTGGTGAAATTCGGCGCCGGGATCCGCCGCGGCGGCGGCCCCGCCGTCGTCCGGGGGGTGGAGTCCCTGCGCGGCGCCGACGTCCGGGCGGAAGACCTTCGGGGCGGCGCGGCGCTGACCGTGGCCGCTCTTGCCGCCGAGGGGGAGAGCCGCGTTTTCGGCCTCCGTTACATTGACCGCGGCTATGAGGCCATCGAGACGATGTTCGCCGCCCTCGGCGGTGACATCGTCCGCCGGAGCACCGAGGAGGGCGCGTGACGCGCGGCGCGGCGATTGGCGGGGAAGGGCGGTTTGAAGACGGTTTTTGACGCGGCGCGATATCGCGAAAGGTACGTTTCGCGGGAAAGGCCTGTTTGGCGGCAGGTGTAACGTCTTACAATGTAGGGGAAGGTCTCCTGACCTTCCCGCGCGGCGGGCGTTGGTTTGGCGGGAGCAACTTTCGGCGATGTAGTCGATTTCTTCTGTGAGGGGGTGCGTCGGCGGGAGGTCGTGCCGTTGCATGTATGTCCTTCCGCGCGGACAGGTCAGGAGACCTGTCCTTACACAACCTATGTTCTGTTTTACGAAAAACTCCTGTTTAAACGTATTTTGTTGCTAAATTCAATGTAGGGGGTGCTCTCCTGTGCCCCCCGCGGCGGCAGGGCGTTGGTTTGGTGGTGTTGCCTTGCGGCGACGTGGTTGGTTTCTTCCGTGAGGGGGT
>CADBQN010000063.1 GCA_902796855.1 uncultured Bacillota bacterium
AGTCTTCCTCCTTCTTAAAGAGATCCAGAGGATTCATGGCAATGAGCCAGATACCAAAGACGATGACAACGGCCATCAGCCACTGAACGGGGCTGAGCATCCAGCCGTCTTCGCCAAAGATGACACCCATCAGGATCCAGCAGCAAAGAGGCGTCCAGAAGGAGTACATCGCGTTGCAGGTCATCCCCAGAGCGGAACCGCACATGGAGTTGCCCCAATACCACATCATAAAAGAAGTGGCACAGCAAAAACCGGAGAGCAGGAACCAAATCACAGAGCTGTCGGTGAAGGCCTGAGCGAGGAGGCCATAGGCTTCGCCGACGCCGCCGCCGCCAAAGGCTTTGCCGATGAGGGAGAGGATGAAGAGAACGATGATGAGGTTCCCGAGGGAGGACGTAATTTCACGAATCGTAATGCCAATCTGCGTATCCAGCATAACAACACCATAACCGCCGAAGGAGCCTTCGATGCCCCAGCCGAGAGCGGCGATGAAAGCGATCATCATACCGATGAAGGCAGTCATGTTTTCAACATCAAAAGTGGTCCCGGAGAGAACGAGGCCGGCGGCAAAGCAGATGATGATGCCGCACATCATGCGAAAGTTCAGTTCCTGTTTTAAGAAGATACGGCCGATGATGGCGCCGATGGCGGCGCAGAGCGAGGTGATCGCGGCACAGATCGGGCCAGCCAAAGTGAGGCCGACAACGTAAGCAGTGTTGGCGATGGGACCGCCGACACAGGCGACACCGATCATCAGAGCGCCGGGCTTCGTTTTCATGCAGCGGAAAACGTCGCCGAGGCAGCCGCGGACAGCGGACATGATAATCATGGTGACAGCGCCCATCGTGTCGTTGACGGCGCAGCCGATGCAGCCGAGGACATAAATGCCGACAAAGGAAGCGGCAAAGACTTCATCACCGTACCATTCGCCCCAAATGCCGACGGCCATACCTTTGGTAAGAAAAGCGGAGTACAAACCATAAAGCATCCCGGAAATAATGGCGACGGTAATACCTTTCCGGAAATAGCGTTTTTTCTCAGCCCGGTACTTCTGCTTAGCCAAGCTTTGAGTATTTACTCCCATTTTATAAATCCCTTCTTTCTTCTTTGTCAAAATGATGAATTCATTCTCCCGCGGGCAAATTCAGCATAGCATAAAAGAAAAAAAATGTACAATAAATATCCGTCATACTGAATATTATTAGAATTTATGATGAATCTTTGCTTTTTGCTTTTTAATGCGTGATTTTTTTGATATAATTATTAGAAGGAAGAAGACGAAGGAAGAAGGGAAAAAATTGGATATCAGCAGTATGCGATATTTTATCGCCGCAGCCGAGCATTTAAATTTCACAAAAGCGGCCCAGTTCTGTTACATCACACAAACGGCAATGAGCGTCGCCATCGCGAAAATGGAAAAGGAAGTCGGCGCGACTCTGTTCAACCGTTCCAACAAAAAGATGGAACTCACCGCAGCCGGAAAGCTTTTCTACGAACAAGTCACAAAGATCGTCCGTTCCTACGACGAAGCGATCTGCCGAGTTCAGGACATTGACCAAAGATCTGTCAAACAGCTGACAATCCTTTTTCCGCATATCGCCGAAGCGAATCTTTTTGAGCCGATTATAAACCGTTTTCTTGAGAAGTACCCCGAAATAAAAATCAACGTCAGCATCAAAGACCCGACACGATTTCAGAGCTATATCTCGAAAAACAGCAACACCCTCGCCATCTGCTGGGAGTCAGGCTCGCTGAGCCCCGAGGAGACGGACTGCATTGTCATTACCTCTTATTTGGAGAATATCTTTATGGGGAAACGTCACCCCCTGGCGAACCACGAAAAGATCACCGCCGAGGAGATCAATAAAGAAACGTTCGCCTGGCTTTCTCCGAAGGATTACCCCGAGGAGTACGATAAAATGCGCAAAAGCTGGCAGACCGTTGGAATAGCTCCCGAGAAAATCGTTTTCCATAATACGGAAGGCGAATTGTTCGGCGCGATCCTCTATCAGCATGAAATCACTTCCATGCCTTCGTTTTACGCGAAAATCGTACCGGACAGATTCGTTTCGATGCCGATCAACACTGACAACCCCATTTTAACCCCGATCCTTGGCTATTACAAAAAGAATCACATGACCTCCGTCATCAAATCCTTTTTAGAAGAGGCCCAATCTCTGCTGTAGAAGCAAACAACACCAAAACTCGAAAAAAAGAGCCGTTCCCTCGTGAACGGCTCCTTTTTCATATTATGGCAGCATCAGAATTTTTGGCACAGCGTCATTCCAGACCGGCCCGTTCTTTGAACCGGGTCACGCTGTTGATGGGGAAGCCGAGAATCTTTTCCATGCGGATCTTCGCTTCCACGTTGGTGGGCATACCGTCGAGGGGCTGCATCACGCCGATGCCCAGCTTTGCCCGGAGCTCTGTCATAACGGAGCAATCGCTGAGATCGAGCACACTGACGCCGAGTTTTTCCGCGACGTATTCCTTGGCGGCGTCGATTTTGAGACCTTTTAAGAGCTGCACGCGGAGGACCATATCTCCGGCATTCCGCACGCCGCACATTCCGGCGCTCATTTCGTGGCCGCATTCGAGACCGAAGGGATCGCCGACGCCTACCTAAAACCCATCGACCTTCGCCACTTCCACCAACGCTTTGTCAATGCGGCTGACGGCGTCGATGGCGGGGAAATCGGTCATCGGGATGGCGCAGACGCCCATGCCCACGTTGGCGTGGACGGGAATGGTCGCCGCGTCGGTGCAGGCCTTCAGAAAGGTGCAGACCCGGGCGAGGTTCCAGGGCAGACTTTCGTTGGTGTTGGTGTTGACCACGGCGCCGAAGATCGTCGCCCCCGCCGCTTCGCAGACTTTCACCTGTTCGTGGGGGTACATCCCGGCGAGGCGCTTCCCGTCAAAGGTGAGGCCTCCGTGCATGCCGAGGACGAACTCACCGGCCATGCCCATTTCCACGCCCATATCGGGATGTTTTTCCCGCAGGATCGATACGGCTTTCAGCGCCGCCAGGAAATCGGCGTCGCCGGAAGCGCCGCAGGTATCAAAGTTCATGCCGTCGGCACCGCACTCATACATGCCGTCGCCGATGTAAACGATATCCTTCACGGCGTGTTCCACGGCTTCTTCCTGAGCGGCGAGGGCTTCTTTGATTTTGCCCTGGGGCAAAAGCTCCGCCCAGTTGTCACAGGGGCCGTCGGGTTTGGTGTACTGGCCAAGGTTCGTCATGGCGCCGTAGAGAATGGGCATGACGGTGTTGTTGACCGTGTGCTGCATATCGGCGGCTTCATCGTGCATCACCGCTTTGACCGCTTTGTAGGTATAGTCGATGTGGCCCAGGTCGACGGAATCGTTGGCGCAGACGCGCTCATGAATCTGAGCGCCGATGATGCGGTCGATTTGGATCCCGGCGAGATGGCCGACTTTCCCGGCGCCGGAATCCGAGGTCATAACGACTTCTTTCCCGAATTCCACGCCGACGACGGTGCCGGGCATCGTGATGATATCAAAGAGTTTTTGCTGTTCTTCCCCGCTGAGTTCGGGGACGCCGCCGCGGCTCACCGCGTCTTCCATACCGGCTTTGATGTCTTCCCAAATTTCCTCTTCGGAAAGCTCCACACGGTAACCGTCCCCCATACGGGTCATATATTTCTTCAAGGGAAACACCTCCTTTTTCATTTTGAAGCGTTTTCAGGCCAACAGGGCCAAAACCTTTTCGACGCCTTCGGCGGCGTCTTCGGCATAGGCGTCGGCGCCGATGCGTTTGGCGAAGCGTTCCGTCACCGGCGCGCCGCCGACGATGGTTTTCATTTTCCCTTTCAGGCCTTTCGCTTCAAGGATCTCCTCGATTTTTTTCTGTTCGCCCATGGTGGTGGTCAGCAGGGCGGAGCTGCCGATGATGTCGGCGCCGAGCTCTTCGGCCTTGGCCACGATGGTATCGGCGGGGACGTCGCGGCCGAGGTCGATGACGTCGATTCCCTGGGTCTTGATGATCGAGGCGACAATGCCTTTGCCGATGTCGTGGACGTCGCCCTCAACGGTGGCCAGCACCATCACGCCTTTCTTATCGGCGTCCTTGCCGGATTTCTGCATTTCCTCATCGACGATGGCGGAAACGGATTTCATCACTTCGGCGGCGAGCATCAGCTCCGGCAAAAACACCTGGCCGCGGCTGAACAGATCGCCGACTTCGCGAATGCCGACGGAGAATCCCTCCGAGAGCACCTCGACGGGATCTAACCCTTCGGCGATGGCGCGGTTCATGACATCGACGGCTTCTTCTTCTTTGCATTTTTTCACCGCTTCAATGGCTTCTTTGAGAATGGTTTCTTTAGACATCATAATCTCCTTTCCGAACGATTCCGAATATATCTCTCTGTTTTCAAAACTGTTGCCCATAATTATTGCAAGAACCGTGCCAAAAGTGTAAAAAAAGCTATTATTTTTATTTTCCCAGCTCAAAGCCTTTCGACGCGAAAACGCGAAAAAAAGGAGGTGTTACATATTGAAACACTTATGTAACTGTGTTACAATATATGTAACATAAAGTGTAACACTTGTACCGCAGGGAGGTCCTCATGGCACCATCAGAAAAAGACCGCGGCGGGACCGCCGCGGCGCTGGAGCATCAAAATGAACTGCTGCGCAAAGAAAACGAAAAATTAAAGCTGCGGGAGCAGCAGTACAACAGCATTCTGGAAACGATGACCGAGGCGGTGGAGCGGGATTCCGCCGATCTCATCATCAACTACGTCAACAACGCCTACTGCGCCTTTTACGGCACCACCAAGGAAGAGACAATCCACACCGACGCCATGGAAGCCGTTGTCGCCGAGGACAGGGAAAGAGTCATCAAGAAACTGCGGAGCGTGACGCCGGATCACCCCGATTACCACTATACCTGCCGCGTCAACAACAGCGCCGGCGACCTCTTCTGGATTGAGGTCTTTGGGCACGCCTTTTTCGACAGCAGCGGGAAAATCCGAGAGTATCAGGACATCAGCCGGGACGTCACCTCCTACAAATCCGCGGAAAAGCAGGCGGAATGGTTCCGCGCCCAGATGGAAGAAAAAGTCCGCGAGCGCACCCTGGAGCTGACCAACGCCAACCTCAAGCTCTCCACCGCCAACAGCTATCTGCAGCACACGCTGAACAACATTTCCGAGGGCATCATCGTCGTCAGGGAAGACGGCAGCTCCGTTCTGCTCAACTACGGTTCCAACGCCATCTGGAGCGCCGGCGAGGGACTGATCCGCGAAGCCGTCGCCGCGGAAATGAAGGATAAAAAATCCCCCATCTGCCGGCTGTTCCTCAAAGGCGAAAGCTTCCATGATGTCGAGATCACGCTGCCGACGGCGGCGGGGGAAATCCAGTATCTCGTCACCGGCTATCCGGTGCGGAACGAAAACGAACCGACTCAGGGCTTTCTCATTTTAAGGCCCCTCTCCGAAATGAAGCACATCGTCAACAGACTCAGCGGCGCCCAGGCGCGCTATCACTTTCAGGAAATCATCGCCGAAAGCGCCATCATGAAAGAAGTCATCCAGCTGGCCAGGCGCGTGGCCCCCAGCGAGGGCAACATCATGATCGAGGGGGAAAGCGGCACCGGCAAAGAGCTCTTCGCCCAGTCCATCCACAACGCCAGCCCCCGGCGGAACGGCCCCTTCATCGCCGTGAACTGCGGCGCGATTCCCCGGGACCTCATCGCCAGCGAGCTCTTCGGCTATGCCGAGGGTTCCTTTACCGGCGCGAAGAAAGGCGGCAAACCGGGAAAATTTGAAATGGCCGCCGGCGGCACCATTTTCCTCGACGAAATCGGCGACATGCCCCTGAATCAACAGATCGCCCTGCTCCGCGTCATTCAGGAGCGCGTCGCCACCCGGATCGGCGGCACGAAGACGATCCCCATCGACGTGCGCATCGTCTGCGCCACCAATAAGGACCTGCTGAAAGAGGTGGAACGGAACAATTTCCGCCGCGACCTCTACTACCGGCTCAACGTCATCAACCTGCATATCCCGCCCCTTCGGGAGCGAAAGGAGGATATCCCCGCCCTCTTCCGCCATTTTCTCACCGCGGCGGGGAATCCGCCGCTGCCGACGGAAAGCGCCGCCGACGGCGGTTTCCTCGACGCCCTGATGAACTACGACTGGCCCGGCAACGTCAGGGAACTGCAAAACGTCACCGAGCGGGCCACTTTTGTTTCCGAGCGCTATCCCCTCACCGCCGCCGATCTGCCGGAATACCTGCTCCACGCCGTCGGCGGCGAAAACGGAACACCGGGGGCGGCATCCTTCGCCGCGCCCCGCGCCGCCGAGACGGCGCCGGTCTTTCCTTCCGAGCGGGAGCGCATGATCTATCTGCTGCGAAAATACGGCAACAACGCCAGCCGCGCCGCGAAACACATGGGCATCTCCCGCACCACCTTCTACCGCAAGCTGAAAAAATACGGGATGACCATTGACCGCGGCTGAACGGAGAAAAAGGTACCCGCCGAGAGAAGATCTTCGGCGGGTACCGTTTTGATATGGAGGTTTATGAAGGTTTTTCTTTCGAAAACCGCTCTCACCGTTCCTCAAGGTGCAGATAGCGGCGGCAGAAGGGGATCCGCGCCAGCAGCAGGTAGGACACGGCGGAGGCGATGAAGGACGCCCCGGTGCCGGTCAGGAAGAAGAACAGCGGCGAACGGGCCTCGTAGGCCACGGGGTCAAAGAGC
>CADBQN010000064.1 GCA_902796855.1 uncultured Bacillota bacterium
ACGGCCAGAACGTGCTGAACCACTCCGTTGAAGTCGCTCAGCTGGCCGGTGTTATGGCCGGTGAGCTCGGCCTCGACGTCAACATGGCCAAACGCGCCGGTCTCCTCCACGACCTCGGCAAGGCCATCGACCGCGAAATGGAAGGCCAGCACGCCGCCCTCGGCGCCGATATGGCCAAAAAATACGGCGAGTCCAAGATCATCGTCAACGCCATCGCCGCCCACCACGGCGACGTCGACCCCACCACCGTCGAGGCTGTTCTGATCCAGGCCGCCGACGCCATTTCCGCCGCGCGTCCCGGCGCCCGCCGCGAAACGCTGGAAACGTACATCAAACGTCTGGAACAGCTGGAAGAAATCGCCAACTCCTTCTCCGGCGTTGAAAAGAGCTTCGCCATTCAGGCCGGCCGCGAAGTCCGCATCATGGTGAAGCCCGATAAGGTGGACGACGTGATGTCCGCCGCCCTCGCCAGAGACATCGTCAAGCGCATTTCCTCCGAAATGGAATATCCCGGTCAGATCAAAGTCGTCGTGATTCGGGAAACAAGAGCGGTGGATTACGCCAAATAAAGAGAGTCGCTTTTAACGCGGCAGAATCGGTTCTTTGTCGGCTCTGCCGCGTATCCTGCCTTTTTCGGCAAAAGACGGCGTATTTTGACATTCATCGCTCAATGGTGAAAAGGGGATATGATGAAATACGATCAGGAAAACGAAATGATCCGCAACGTCGATTTGTTTATTTCTCTGATGGTCTGCTTCCCCGAGGTGGGGAAGATCCGCTACGACCGTGACCGGGATCTGCTGAGGATCTCTTTTCTGCTGCATACCGTCGACGGTCCGGCGGTGTTCCATGAAAAAATCGAGACCATCGGCAAAGCGGTCGGCGCCTATCACCGGCTCAAAAACACGAAGAACTATCTCTACGACCTGAACTGCCGCGACGTCCGCGGCTACCGCGTGATGGAGGTCTGCCGCGATCTCGCCACGGCGAGCCGTTCGGAGCTGGCCTTTATCGTGGATCTCTTCCGTCAGCACTTCGACGGGATGCTCCTTGCCGAGCGGACGGACAGTCTCTACGAGGACGATTATCACTGGTATTTTGAGGAAGGCCGCCAGCCTTCCCTGAACGAGGGACAGTTCCAGGTGGATACGGAACACTTCGGCAATGAGATCCTCGTGTACCGTGACGCCGGCAAAGTGCTCGTTTTCAGCAACGGATGAGAAAGGAACCTATGAGAATTTTATTTATCGGCGACGTGGTCGGCCGCCCCGGACGTGAGGCGCTGGAAAACAACCTGCCTCTGCTGGAACAGGAATACGATATCGATTTCACCATCGTCAACGGCGAGAACGCCACCGGCGGGTTCGGCATGGATCTAAAGGCCTATACGGCGCTGACCAGCGCCGGCGCCGACGCCCTGACGATGGGGAACCACACCTTTGACAATAAAAAGATCTTCAATTTCATTGATGAAAAGGATAACATCGTCCGTCCCCTGAACCTGACGGCGAAAGCGCCCGGCGCCGGCGTGCGCCGCTTCACGCTGAAGAACGGCGCTTCCCTCGCGGTGGTGAACCTCTGCGGCCGCGTTTACAGCAACATGTCTTTGAATTGCCCTTTTCAGGCCATGGAGGAGGTCTTAAAAGACCTCTCTCTTGCGGAAACGGCGATTTTTGTCGACTTCCACGCCGACGCCACGTCGGAAAAGGTCTGCTTCGGTCATTATTTTGACGGCCGTGTCTCCGCGGTCTGCGGCACCCACACCCACATCCAGACCGCCGACGAGAAGATCCTCTCCCGGGGCACCGCCTATATCACCGACGCCGGGATGACCGGCGCTTACGATTCCTGCCTCGGCATGACGAAGGAAGCGGCGATCTCCCGTTTTACCCAGCTGCGGCGGCAGATCATGCGCCCCGCTCCCGGGGAACGCCAGATCAACGGCGTTGTCGTCACGCTGAACGACGAACATAAAGCGGAGTCCATCGAGCGGATCAGCCGAATCTGCCCCGAATTTTAACGACGATTCGTTTTTCTTTTCCCGGGGAAAAGAGGATTTTCGGGGAAAAGGGCGAATTAAAGCAATAGAGAAGAAAGGAGCGGCGTCTATGGGCATCGAAACGAAAAACAGAATCCGGGGCGCGGTTCTTTCTTTGCGAAAGGGAGTTTCCGCCGATGTATTATGATGATATGAGCCTGTCTTTTTCAGGCTCTTTTCCTTTCCGCGCCGACGGTCACTGCGACACCCTGACGGCGATGAAGGCCGGCAGGAACCGCCATATCGATCCGGAAACGCTGGCCCGGTATATGGATCTGCAGTTCATGGCGCTCTTTGTTGAGGAGGACGACGCCGTCAAAGCCGCCGCCGTCCTCGATGAACTGTATCTTTATTATCGGACGCTGCTGACGGAGGAATACGGCGATCTCTGGATCCCGCTGAAGAACGGCGACAGCTTCGCCCGCCTCGACCGCGACAACATCGGCGTCATTCTGGCGCTGGAGAACTGCAGCGCCCTCGCCGTCGCCGAAGATGAGGTCTATGACGCCTATGACAAAGGCTTTCGCTCCTTTGGCATCGTCTGGAACGGCAGAAACGACTTCGGCTCCGGCGCCCTCAGCGAAGGCGGCCTCACCGCCGCCGGGGAGCGTCTTCTGCGTACGCTGAACCGCCTTCCCGCCGCCGTCGATCTATCCCACATGAACGAGAGAACGTTCTTCGACGCCCTTGATGTATTGGAATACCCGCCCATCGTGACCCACACCGGCTGCGGTCTCGTCCATCCTCATGTCCGCAATCTGACGGAGGATCAGATGAAGGAACTGCGCCAAGCCGGGGGGATCATGGGCATCACCTTTGTCAGCCAGTTCCTCGGCCCGGATCCGGCCAACGTCGGTTTTGACGATATCATCGATCACGTCCTTTACGCCTCCGACTACGTCGGCATCGATCATATCGCCTTCGGCAGCGACTTCGACGGCGCCGATCTTCCCGACGAAATGACCGACGTCAGCCGCATGGCGGCGCTGTACCGCCGCATGCGGGAGCGGGATTTCTCCGAAGCGGAAGTCCGCATGATCGCCGGGGAGAACCTCCTCGGCTATATGAAAGCGACGCTGTCCCGGGAGGAAACATGAGATTCGACCTGCACGTTCACAGCACCTATTCCGACGGGCTCCGATCCGTTTTCGAGCTGGCGGAAGAAGCGAAGGAAAGCGGTCTCGCCGGCTTTGCCCTGACGGATCACGATACCGTCGCCGGCTGGGGCGATATCCCCGCTGCCGAAGCTGCTTCTTCCGTGCTGATTCTTCCCGGTGTGGAACTCAGCGCCGAATGGGAGGGGAGGGACGTCCATATTTTGGGATACGGTGTCAAAGACACGGCGGCCCTGGCGGAGACCCTCGCTAAGCTGGCGGCGAAACGCCGCCGCCGTATTGAGAAAATGACGGCAAAGGCGTCGTCCCTTGGTTTCGAGGTGACCTTCGCGGAAGTCCTCGCCAAAGCCGGGGAGGGCACCGTCGGCCGTCCCCATCTCGCCGCCGTTTTGGAGGAAAAAGGGTATGTACGCAATCAGCAGGCGGCTTTCGACCGGCTGCTGAACCGGGGAAAGTCCTGCTATGTCCCGCGGGATCCCTTTACGCCGGAAGAAGCCGTGCGGCTGATCAAGGGCTGCGGCGGCAGCGCCGTTCTGGCCCATCCTGGCCTCGACGAAGCCTTTTTATGTCTTGACGCGCTGATCGCCGTCGGGCTGGAAGGTCTTGAAGCCTCCCACAGCGCCCACACGCCACCGATGGCCGCCAAATTCGCCGCCCTCGCCGAGGCGAAGGGGCTTTATATCACCGCCGGTTCCGACTATCACGGTTTCGGCAAAGGCCACGGACAGCTCGGTTCCGTCGCCGTGGACGAAAGCACCCCGCTGCCCCCGTTTTTACTGAACGAACTGAAGGAGCGTAAGATCTATGTGGAAAGAGTTTAGGATCGCCGTATCTTTTTTGACCCGGCTGCCGCTGCCCTATAAAGGGGAGTGGGACGAACGGTCTTTTTCCCGTTCGTCGGTGTTTTTCCCGCTGGTCGGCCTGATCATCGGTTTCCTCACCGCCCTGACCGCCGCGGTCTTCCGGCTGACGGGCCAGACGATGCTCGCGGCCGTCGCCGCTCTGGTCACCGCCGTTGTCGTCAGCGGCGGCATCCATCTGGACGGCTTTATGGATATGTGCGACGGCGTTTTCGCCTCCCGCGGCAGGGAGCGGGCGCTGGAGATCATGAAGGACAGCCGCGTCGGTTCCTTCGCCGTTCTCGGCGTCGTCATGCTGATGTTGCTGAAATGCGCTCTCTACTGTGCCGTTCTGCCGGAGCGCTGGTTCTTCACCGCCATTTTAGCGGCTTTTGTCTTCTCCCGGTTCATGATGGTCTACTGCATCCTCGGTTTCCCCTCGGCAAGGGAAACGGGGCTCGGGGCGACGGTGAAAAAATACGTCTCCAAACCGGCGCTGCTGTGGGGACTGCTGCTGTTCCTGCTGCTCTGCCTCTGGCACGGGTTCTATCCGCTGCTCATCGCCTTCGCTTTGGCCTTTCTCGTGATGTACGCCGCCGCCGCGGGGATCAGCCGGTTCCTGTACGGGCTTACCGGCGACATCTACGGCGCCATAGCGGAACTTTCCGAAGCCGTCTTTCTCCTTTTTTTGGTGCTGACGGTGTCGGTTCTCGGCGGTCTGGGCCTTCCCGCCGCGCTGTTTTGAGCGCTTCGTGATCCGTGTAAAAAAAACGAATTATTTTTTAATTTTCACTGTTCAAAGCGGTCGTTTTATGATATCATTATGGTTAATAAAAAACGGAGGATACATATTCAATGGACAAATTTGGGAAAGAAGGACTTACTTACGATGATGTGTTGCTGATTCCGCAGGAATCAACGGTCATCCCGAAAGACGTCAATGTCGCGACGAACCTGACGAAAAACATTCGTCTCAATATTCCGCTGATGAGCGCCGGTATGGATACGGTGACCGAAAACAGAATGGCCATCGCCATGGCCCGTGAAGGCGGTATCGGCATCATTCACAAAAATATGTCCATTAAACAGCAGGCTTCGGAAGTCGATAAGGTGAAACGCTCCGAAAACGGCGTAATCAGCGACCCGATCTTCCTCAGCCCCGATAAAAAAATCAGCGACGCGCTGGAAATCATGAGCCACTACCGTATTTCCGGTGTGCCCATCACCGTCGACGGCAAGCTCGTCGGTATTCTGACCAACCGCGACCTGCGTTTTGAAACGGATTACACGCGGAAAATCGAGGACGTGATGACGAAGGAAAACCTCATCACCGCCCCGGTCGGCACCGACCTGGAAAAAGCCCAGGAAATCCTGAAACATCACAAAGTAGAAAAACTGCCCCTCGTCGATGAGGAAGGCAACCTGAAAGGTCTCGTCACGATCAAAGACATTCAGAAGGCGAGAAAATATCCCAACTCTGCCAAGGACTCCCACGGCCGTCTGCTGGCCGGCGCCGCCGTCGGCATCGCCGCCAACACGATGGAACGCGTGGAAGCGCTGGTGAAATCCCATGTCGACGTCATCGTCGTCGACACGGCTCACGGCCATTCCCACGGCGTTTTGAACATGGTGCGCAAAATCAAGGAAACCTATCCCGATCTGGACGTCATCGGCGGCAACGTCGCCACGGCGGAAGCGACCAAAGCGCTGATCGCCGCCGGCGCCGACGCCGTAAAAGTCGGCATCGGCCCCGGTTCCATCTGCACTACCCGTGTTGTCGCGGGTATCGGCGTGCCCCAGGTGACCGCCGTTTATGACTGCGCCCGTGTCGGTCTGGAAGCGGGCATCCCGATCATCGCCGACGGCGGCGTGAAATACTCCGGCGACCTCGGCAAGGCCATCGCCGCCGGCGCCAACGTCATCATGCTCGGCAGCCTCTTTGCCGGTACAGAGGAAAGCCCCGGCGAAGTTGAAATCTATCAGGGCAGAAGCTATAAAGTCTACCGCGGCATGGGCTCCATCGCCGCCATGAAGGAGGGGAGCAAGGACCGCTACTTCCAGGACGACACGAAGAGCGCCCAAAAGCTCGTCGCCGAAGGCATCGAAGGCCGCGTGCCCTTTAAGGGCATCCTGGCGGATACCGTGTTCCAGCTCGTCGGCGGCTTAAAAGCCTGCATGGGCTATTGCGGCACCGCCACCATCCCCGATTTGCAGGAAAACGGCAAATTCGTCCGCATCACCCAGGCCGGCCTGATCGAAAGTCATCCTCATGATGTTCAGATCACGAAGGAAGCCCCGAACTACTGCATTTAATTCAATTTAACATATTATAATCCGGGTCGCTTGAGCGACGTGTGAAAGGAGATCTTTAAAATGATATTCAGAGAATGCGCGGGTGGCATTATTTTTCACGAAGACAAGGTTTTTCTGCTTCAGAATGAAAAAGGGGAATGGGTCTTCCCCAAAGGCGTCATCCGTCAGGGAAAAAGTTCTACCGCTGTTGCTTTGGAAAGAGCGAAAAAGGAAGCCGGCATCGACGCTTCCATCCTCAGCGCCGTTGGGGAAACGAGCTATGAGTTTTATTCCATTACCCGCAACGCGCCGGTGTGCAACCGTATCGTATGGTTTTTGATGACGGCGGAGACCGCGGATTTCACCATTGAAAAGGAAGACGGCAAAGTCCTCGACGGCGGTTTCTTCAACATCATCGAAGCCTTTGACAAGGTAACGTACAGTCAGGATAAATCCCTGCTGAATATTGCTTACAGAAAACTGAAAGAACTGTAATCGTCCAACCGATCTAAAAAAAGTATCTCCGTTTTTTCGGGGATACTTTTTTCACATACCGCCCCGCGGTGAAAAGCGCGCGGCCGTTTGGGAAAGGTTTTATGAAAGGAGCCGTTTTATGTCTGTTTTAGCGTTGGGTCTCGACACCGGCGGTACCTTCACCGACGCTGTCATCATCGATTTGGAAACAAAAAAAATACACGCGGAAGCGAAGTCGGAAACCACCCATTTTCATCTCATCGACGGCATCTCCGCCGCCATCGCCGGTCTCGATTTCGACGGTTTTGACGAAGTCCGCTTCGCCTCGCTCTCCACGACGCTGGCGACGAACGCCATCGTCGAGGGGCACGGCGGCCGCGTCGGTCTCATCCTGATGGGCTTTGAACCGGAAAAGCCGCTGCCCCGCTGCGAGCTCCGCAGGGTCAGGGGCAGCGTCGACCTCCACGGCGACGTTCGGGAACCCCTCGACGAAGCGGAAGTCCGCGCCGCCATCGAGTCCCTGCGGGGCAAGGTGGACGCCGTGGCCGTCTCCGGCATCCTCAGCGTCCGCAATCCGGAGCAGGAACGGCAGGTCAAAGCCATGGTACGGGAGCATCTGGATCTCCCCTGCGTCGCGGCGCACGAGTTCTCCTCGGATCTGGGTATGCACGAGCGCACCGTCACGGCGGTGCTCAACGCCGGTCTGCTGCCCATCATCGACGAACTGCTCAAAGCCGTCCGAGAGGCGCTCCTCAAGCGGAATATGGATATCCCCATCATGGTAGTGAAGGGCGACGGCAGTCTGATGACGGAATCCACGGCGAAATACCGGCCCATTGAGACGATCCTGTCGGGCCCGGCGGCCAGCATTATCGGCGCGACGTTCCTGCGCGGCGCCGGTGACGGCCTCGTCCTCGATATGGGCGGCACCACCACGGATATCGCCGTGATGAGGGGCGGCCGTCCCCGGATCGACCCCGACGGCGCCCGTGTCGGCGGCTGGCGCACCCGGGTGGAAGCCGCCGCGGTGAACACCTTCGGTCTCGGCGGCGACAGCCGTATCTGGCGGGACGGCCTGGAAAACAAGGTGAAGATCGGCCCCCGCCGCGTCTATCCCGTTTCCTTCATCGCCGACCGTTTCCCCTCCTACCTGACGGAGCTGAAAAAGATCACCATGCGGAAAATCGGCATGCTCCGCTACGAGATCTGCGAGGGCTTTCTCCTGCTGCGGGAAGGCCCCGTCCGCGCGGAGCTCTCTCCCGTTCAGAGCGACGTTCTGCGGGCCCTGCGGGAAGGCCCCCACACCCTCGCGGAGCTCTCCGACCGCGTCGGCGTGGACGCCGATTTCATCAATATGGACGCGCTGATCAGCGCCGGCGCCGTTGCCATGGTTGGCTTTACGCCGACGGATCTTCTGCACTGCACCGGTGAGTACGACCGCGGCAGCCGGGAAGCGGCGGAAATCGCCCTCACGATGCTGGCGCGGCACTGGGACGGCGACGAAAAAGCCGCCGTCGCCGATCTGCGCCGCCTCATCAGCCGCCGCCTTTTTGAGTCGGTGCTGGAAAGCGCCTTCACCTACGAAGGTTTTCCCGCCGACGGTGAGGGGACGGAGGAACTGAAAGCCATCGTTGACCGCGCTTTTCATGCCGAGGACACCGCTCTGCTGAATATCCCGATGAAGCTGGAACTCCCCATCATCGGCATCGGCGCGCCGATCCGTGCCTGGCTGCCGCCGGCGGCGGCAAAATTCCACACCGAAGTCGTTTTCCCCGAGCACTACCACGTGGCCAACGCCGTCGGCGCCGCCGCGGGGAAAGTCATTCGCTTCTGCCGCATCACCGTGGAAAACCATGAGCTCGACGGCATTTTTGTCTACGCCCCTTGGGGCCGCCGTGTCTTTGGCGCCAGAGCCGACGGCGAAGCCACCGCCGACGACGTCACGTCGGAACAGATGCACATCAGCAACCAGCGCAAGAACCGCGCGTTCAGCGTGGAGCAGGCCATCACCTACGCCATCGAAGAGGGTACCCGGCGGATGAAGGACGACCTCGGCGACGAGGCCGACGGTTACGATATTTTGGTGGAGCGCCACGACAGCGCCGTGAACTACGTCTATAACGAAAATATGAAGATGTTTTTGGAATCAAAAATCGAGATTGCCGCGGTGCAGAAAGCGGACTGGTCCATGTGACCGCCCCGCGGGTTCCGCTTTTCGCGGCGCGGCGTGTTCTTGAGAGGGCCGTAATCAATCAGGAAACCGGGGCCGGATGAAAGGTCCGACCCCGGCTTTTTTGCGGCGCGATTCTCTCGGGAGCATGCTCCCGGTTTTTTTGGTGTTGACCATATCTTTCCCCGAAGGGAGGGCGAACGATGCCCCGGAAATGCTCCCGTCGAAAGCAGCTCGTTATTTTTTGCTCTTTTTGAGGAAAGGAAAAAATTTTAAACCTCCATTGGGAGCATGACGCTGATTTACTTTTCCATTTTTGCGAAATTTACATTTTAATTAAAAAATCTATTGCATTTTTCTGCCAAAATGGCTAAAATGAGAGTAGTAATGAAAAGCTGATGTTTTTGTGATAAAGAAATCATGTTGAACTTTTTCACAAAAAACGTATATTTAATTAAATAACATTGATGGTAACATGGGAATCGGGTGAAAATCCCGGGCTCTACCAAGGAACTGTAACGCGGAGCGAACCCCAAAACGCCACTGGCCGAACGGCTGGGAAGGCGGGGGGAGCGAGGATGCCAAGCCAGGATACAAAGTGTTATCGAAATCTCTTGGGATGTAGCGTGCCGTATTCCAAGAATCAATGGAATACGGTTTTTTGTTTTTCAGCTTTTGGAGCGCGACAATAAAAAAAACACTGTGATAAGGCAAATTTCTTTGGCGAGAATCCTTATCACAGTGTGAAGCCCCTAAGAGTGGTTGTCTCGGGACAGCTTTATTTTATCGTATTATGTTTTGGTTGTCAATGTTTATATACGTAGAATGAACGCTGTATACGAGGGATCAATGGCTCACGGGGACCGTGAGCTTTTTTTGTTGCGGAGGTGGGGAAAGAGATGACGGCGCGGGTCTCTTTGGACAGCGAGAGTCCCGCGGACGGACCGAGCGCATAGAGGCTTTGCCGGCGAAGTCCGTTAAAGAGTCCCGCGCCGTCACCTTCAGGGGACGTTGTCAATCCCATTCTTTCCAACATCTCCTTTGCGCTCTTTTCAGTCCGGGCGGCGGTCTTTCGCAAACCACGCCGCCGCCCGCGGAGCGCCTTTTCTTTCAGACAGGGCGGCGCTCCGGGTCTCTTTCGGCGGATAGGTGAGTCATCCGTTTTTGCCCGCCTCCCTCCACCCGCGGCGGGCCGGAAAGAGATCCGGAAGGCCGTCCTGCGCGAAGCGGCGCGGGGGAGCGAGGTATGAAAAAAACGGAAGCAAAAGAAGATGTCACGCGGCGGAACATCCGGGCCCGGCAGGCGAAAATCCAGCGGGAAGCCGCGAAACGTCCGGAAGCAATACTGAACGAACCGAAACGCCGGGCCCAGGAGGAACGGTTCGCCGCGGCGCACCAAAACGACAGTGATGAGGCGATTCTCCTCTATGTAAAGGTGGAAAAGGCGCGGCGGAAAAAGCGTTTGAAACGGAGCCGCCTTATCGGCCGCGCCTATCTTATGGAGCGTTTCGGCTCCCGGGGGAATGTGATTACGCCGGTGAACGAAATGCTGAGGAAAGAAGAGGAAACGGAGCGGGAATTTACAAAGCTGAAGTGTTTATTTTGATAAAAATTAAAAATGAAATTGAAATAATAATTATGAGAGAAGGGAGGGCACATATTCCCTGTCCCGAGGAAATCGGGCAGTTCAAAGAAGCACGAATCAGAAAAATACAGGAGGAAAACAATTATATGAGCAAAAAACTTTTTACCCTGCTCCTCGTTGTCGTTATGGTTTTCGGCGTTTTCGCCCTGCCCGTAGCGGCGGATGATGAGTATACCGTTACTTATTCCGGCGCGAGCGCTCCGGCATCATCCTTTTATTATCCCGGAATGAGTGCACCGAGGCTTTCGCTGCCGAGTACCGTTTACGCGAAAGGCCCCGAAGATACCTACAGCAACTATGTCGGTACCGGCGCCAACGCCGCTCAGAACACAACGGCCAGAACGTATCAGTGGTATCGCCTGGAGGACGCCGATGATACCGTCGGCACCGCCATTGAGGGCGCGACAAGCGTTTCTTACAGTCCCTCCGTTGAAACAGAAGGTACTTTTTATTATTACGGTGTGCTGCAGCAGACGTACCGCGGCTACGAAATCGTATATAAAACAAATACCTGCGCTGTTACCGTTGCCACGGAATGGCCGGAGGAACCTTCCATAATCACCTGGTCGTCGGAGCTTTCCGAAGCGGAAGTGAAATATACCCAGGGAGAAACCGCCGCGATGCTGCGCGCGCCGTCCTCCTTCCAGTTTGAACTCGCCGACGGTACCCGCATGTCTGCCGCCGCGCCGCGCTTCCAGTGGTATAAAAAGACCGATAAGGAAGCCGCTACCGGCACCGTCATTGAAGGGGCCACTTCCTCGGGATACACGCCTCCCGTTACGGAGATCGGCACCACATACTATTACTGTGTCGCCACCGGCACCGGCTACGATTGGACCTATGTCTCAAAAATGGCGACGATCACCGTCGTTGAGCCGGAAATTCCCGAAGCGTCCGCCGCGAACGGCTTCTTAACGGAAATCGGCGTAAAGACCTCCTCCTCCGGTATGGCGACTTATCTGCCCGGGTATACCTTTGATCCGGAAACGGCCGAATACGACGTGACCCTGCTGGACGTTGGCGCGCCGGTGATATACTCCGTTTCCGCTCCGTATACAAGGAATTCCCATTATTTCTTTGAGTCCCGCTGGAACGGTGTGAACATCGCGCCCTCTATGGACTACGCCTATATCAATTACAACTATGATCGCGTAAGAACCACCGCGCTGAACACGATTGTTCAGGGGCTTGGCTATGGGGAATCCGGTGTTTACTCGGTGATGACCGGGAAGAGAAGTGACACCAACGGCGACGGCGCGGTGAAAAGAGACGACGATTACGACGCCTTCGACGCCTATAATTTCACCTTTACCTTAAAGCCGGGCTTCTCCACGCTGACCCTGGCCGACGAGGAAGGGACGAATCTTTCCTTAACGCCCGCGTACAGCAACGATACGATGTATCAGACGCAGGATTTTTACGCCGTCACCGACAGTGATACCGTGAAGCTCAGCGCCAACTTTAATTTTGCCAAAGGCGTCAAAGCTTACATCGGCGACAGCGCGGCACCTTTCACCGCCGCCATCAGCGGCGAAAGCATTGACCTCGCTTCGTACAGAGACGGGGGCGACGTGGCGGTGATCCCCTTAAAGCTCGTTTGGGGCGAAGGCAGCAAACAGGTGACCAACACCTATAATCTCCACATTGGCCCCACAAAGTATCTGCCTGTCCTTACGGAAAACCTCGATACCGCCGCTGTCGTCATCGACAAGGATACGAAAACGACGTTAAAGGTTGAAGCCGAAGCGGAAGAGGGCACCCTCTCCTATCAGTGGTACAGCGGAGATAACTTTGCCAACATCAATACGATGAAACCCATCGAAGGCGCGAATTCCGCCAGTTTCGAGGCTTCCCCCAGCAACTACGCGCAAAATCTGAAGAGCAGTTATAACAACACCGGCACCCGCTGGTACGCCTGCCGCGTCACCAATACCGTGGACGGCGAGACCTTTACGGTCGACAGCGCCGTGACGCCGGTGAAATGCAATCAGACCTATCTCAATCCCCCGGAAATCCTGCTCCAGCCGGGTATCGGTACGAATGGCCGCACTGATTACAATGTGACCGGCCTCACCCCCTATCAGACGGAATATCTGGCCGGTTCTCCCCTGCAGAACCTCTTCTTCTATATCAAAGGCTGCACCGATACGCTTGGTGAGGAACGAAACGTTTGGCATACCGAATCCGACGGCAAACTCAGCTATGAGGTTTACCTCAACGATGAACCCACGGCCGAAGGCGGCACATTGCTTGAAACAGCCTTTGCCGGCGGCAGCTCTTCCACCAGTTATCTGGCGCCGATGCTCCGTTGTGAGGAAGGTCTTCCCGTCGGCGAATGGTATGTCACCGTCAAGGTTATCGCCACCTCGGTGGAAGACCCGGAAATGAGTGCCTTTACCTACACCGAACCCTTTAAAATCACGGTGACCGCTCCCGATATCGCTCTTGAGGGCTCCGGTACGGCGGATGATCCCTATCTGCTGCAGACCGCCGATGATTTCGATTACATCCGCCAGGTTGTCAACGATCTCGATTACGGCATGACCGGTCTCTATCTCAAAATGACCGATGATATCACCCTGAATGAAGGCTGGGAGTCCATCGGCGACGACATTAACGTTCCCTTCGGCGGTCTTCTCGATGGTGACGGACACACCGTCAGCTATCAAAAAGGAAGCGAACCCCTGTTTGAATACACTTTAGACGCGGTCATCAAAAACCTCGGCATCTATGGGGAAGAAATCGACGGCTGCGGCCTCGTAAATAATTACCCGAACAGCCATGCCGGCCAAAGTGTTGTTACGTTGGATCAGATCACCCTGAAAACCGGCACCTCGACCCGTCAGTCCGGCCTCGCCAAGGGTTCCTATTATTCCACCATGGGGCTGAAAGTCAGCAACTGTGACGCCGAGGAAGGCGTTGTGATCGGTTATGATAAGACCGAATCTCAGATTGCCACCTTCGTCAGCCTCCTCGTCGGTACGGTGGAAAACTGTAAAAGCGCCGCCACCGTTTACGGCGTGAACAGCGTCGGCGGCATCGTCGCCTACGGCGGCAACGCCATGGGCACAAATTCCGTCCGCAACTGTGAATTCTCCGGCACCATTGAGGCGACCGGTCAGAAAGTCGGCGGTATTCTCGGCTCCGGCTATCAGGCGGTGACCGCCCCCAACGGCAGATGCGCCTCGATCAACAACTGCCTCTCCACCGGCGATATCACCGGCGGGACCTATGTCGGCGGTATTTTCGGCGCCGACGCCGGTGTGGAACAGGCTTGGGAAAACGGCCTCGGCACCATCCGCAACAACGTCTTCTACGGTACGGTGAAAGCCACCGATGTTGGCGGTGCCGCCGGCGGCATCATTGGCCATATGTGCTCCCTGAACAAATATAACATCATCGAAAACAACTATTTCTTAGACACCTGCGGCGCCGAAACCGGTATCGGCAGTGTGACCCATATCGACACTTCCGCCGTTGAATATGGCGTCCATGACGGGACGTTCTATTACAATACGACTGAAGACGATCTCGACGCCATCAAACTCATCGTCGACGGTCCCGATGATGAATACATGAGCGTCGTTAAGAGAAACCACAATCGCGCCGACGATCCCCTTGGCGCCGACGCCGATTCCCTGGCGAAAGCGGTCAGCGCGGACGCGCTTACCGGCGGCGCCATTGCGGAAGCGCTGAACAGCAATGAAAACTCTCTCCATAACTGGATGGGGGATGCCGAAGGATATCCCGTTTTGAGTGATGACGCCATCGCCCTTTCTCTAAAAGTTTCCGGCGACTTTAAAACAGAATACGGCATCGGTGAAAACCTTGATCTCACCGGTATCGAATTTGCCGTAACCTGGAGCGACGGTACTGTGACCCATCCGACTTTAGAGGATGTCGTCATTACCGGTTTTGACAGCAGCGAGCGCGCCGCTCTCACCCTCATCGCTTCTGTCAACGGCATTTCCGCCGAAATTCCCGTGAAAGTGGTGAAGAGAGCCGAAAGCACCGATATCACCGTATACTTCACGCTCTTAGGCGATGAGGTCCACGACAGCGACGCGGATGAGGATTATCATACCTACGAAGAAGGCACCTTGGCAACGTGGATTGACAGAACCGAAGTCACCGTTGATATGAACGCCACCGTTCTCGACGTCCTGGATAAAGTCCTCACGGACAACGGTTATACCTACAGCAATCCCGCCGGCGATTATATCGCCGCCATCACCACGCCCGACGGTGTGGAACTGGCCGAATATACCAACGGCACGGATTCCGGCTGGATGTACACGTATAATAAGAAACATGTGCAAAACAGCGTCATTCAGCAGTTCCTCAACGACGGTGATGAAATCATCTTCCATTACACCGATAATTATCATATGGAAGAAATCGCTGAAACCGCCGCCGAAAACGCTGAAAAGCTCATCGACAAAATCGGCGATGTGACTTTGGACAGCGAAGAGGCCATCGCGAAGGCCCGCGCCGCCTATGACGCCCTGAACGACAAAGCCAAAGACCTCGTGGCGAATCTCGATACCCTGACCGCCGCCGAGGATAAGCTGGCGCGGCTGAAAGCCGATGCCGCCGCGGCGAAAGAAGTGGAAGACGCCATCGCCGCGCTGCCCGCCGCCGCTGACGTTACCGTCGACGACGCCGAAACCATCACCGCCGCCCGCGTCGCCTGCGAAAAACTCAGCGACGAACAGAAAGCCCTCGTCTCTAACGAGGACAAACTGAAAGCCGCTGAAGCCGCCTTGGAAGAAGCCATCGCCGCCGCCGATGAGGCGGCCAGGGATAAAGCCGCCGCCGATCAGGTGAAAGCCAAGATCGCCGCGCTGCCCGCCGCCGCTGAAATCGGCCTTGACGATGAAAACACGATCAAGGCCGCGAGAGATGCTTATGATCAACTGACGGATGCTCAGAAAGCCCTCGTGTCGAATGAAGATAAACTGAGCGCCGCCGAAAAGGCTCTGGACGACGTCAAGAAGGCGATCGCCGATCAGGAAAAGGCTGATCAGGCCGCGGCGAAAGCCGTGGAAGACGCCATCAAAGCGCTGCCCGCCGCGCACAAGATCAGTACGGAAGACGCCGAAGCCGTCGCCGCCGCCCGCGCGGCTTTCGATAAGCTTACCGACGTTCAGAAAGGTCTCGTTCCCAATGAGGAAAAACTGACCGACGCCGAGGAAGCGCTGGAAGAAGCCATCGCCAACGCTGACGAAGCGGCGAAGAACAAAGCCGAAGCCGATAAAGTGAAGGCGAAAATCGCGGCGCTGCCTGCCGCCGCTGACATCACCGTCGACGATGAGGCCGCGGTGAAAGCGGCCCGCGACGCCTATGACGCTTTGACAGACGCTCAGAAAGGTCTCGTTCCCAACGCCGATCTGTTGGGCGCCGCCGAAAAAGCCGTCGCCGATGCGAAGAAAGCCGCGGAAGAGGCCGCAGCGAAACAGGCCGCGGACGCCGCCGCCGCGAAAGCCGTGGCGGACGCCATCGCCGCGCTGCCTGATGCCGCAGATATCACCGTTGACGACAAAGCCGCCGTTGACGCCGCTCAGGCCGCCTACGACGCGCTGACCGCCGACCAAAAAGCGCTGGTTGAAAACAAGGCCGCCTTGGACGAAGCAAAAGCCGCTCTCGCCGCCGCCGAAAAGGCCGCGGATGACGCCGCCAAGCAGGCCGCCGAAAAGGCCGCCGCGGACAAAGCCGCCGCCAAGGCCGTGGCGGACGCCATCGCCGCGCTGCCCGCCGCTGCTGACATCACCGTCGGCGACAAAGCCGCCGTCGACGCCGCTCAGGCCGCCTACGACGCGCTGACCGCCGACCAGAAAGCGCTGGTTGAAAACAAGGCCGCGCTGGACGAAGCAAAAGCCGCCCTTGCCGCCGCCGAAAAGGCCGGGGAAGACGCCGCCAAACAGGCCGCCGACAAAGATGCCGCCGACGCGGTGAAAGCGCAGATCGCCGCGCTCCCCGCCGAAGTGAGCCTCGACGATGAAGCCGCTGTCGCCGCCGCCCGTGCCGCCTTTGACGGTCTGACCGACGACCAAAAAGCCCTCGTCGATAACGAAGCCGCGCTGAAAGAAGCCGAAGCGAAACTGGCGGAACTGAAGAACCGACCCGCCGAAAATCCCTTCGCCGATGTGAAGGAAGGCGCCTTCTACTATGACGCCGTGGCCTGGGCCGTAGCCAACGGCATCACCAACGGCACCGACGCTACTCACTTTACTCCCACCGGAGAATGCACCCGCGGCCAGGTGGTGACCTTCCTCTGGCGTGCCGCCGGCAGCCCGGATCCGACAAGCAGCAGCAACCCCTTCGCCGACGTGAAGGAAGGGAAGTTCTATTACAACGCCGTACTCTGGGCCGTTGAAAACGGTGTGACCAACGGTACCGACGCGACGCACTTCAGCCCCGACGCGACCTGCACCCGCGGTCAGGTGGTGACGTTCCAGTGGCGCGCCGCCGGGAGCCCGG
>CADBQN010000065.1 GCA_902796855.1 uncultured Bacillota bacterium
AATGGGCACACGGCCCCGCACCTGAGCAGGCCAGTTCCCTTCGTTGCCGTACTGCGTCGGCAGCCAGCCGCTGCCGCCGGGTTCCTCTACGATGTCGCACCCCGACACCGCCGCTGCCACCGTCACGCCGGCCGCCGCTCCCAAAAACTGGCGGCGCGTCAGACGGGGGTCACCTTTTCGGTTCGTTTTTTCGTTTCTCTTCTTTCTTAATTTCAATCGTCTCTGTCTCCCATCCGGATCGTTATTTTTCTTTCTTTTCACTCTCCGCGTGATCCGATTTTTCCGATGTATCTGTTTGATCCGTTTTCTTCTGTTTTGCCGCCGGTTCCGTTTTTACGGCGGGTTTCGCCGCAAGGTCGCCGACGGCCTCTTTCAGGTCCGCGCCGGAGAGGGTCTTTTTCGTCTCCCGAAGGGTATCGTTCAGGTCGGAAACAGCGTCTTTCACGTCGTCCAGACCGGTGCCGGCGGTCTCCTCGTTGACGTACTCCTTGATGCGGTACATGTACTTTCGCCCTTCCCGGACGGCTTTGCCGCAGAAACGGGCCACTTTTCCCATTTCATCCGGGCCGAGGATGATGAAGGCCAGCAGCAATATGACGATGAACTCACTGAAACTGATATTAAACATCCGACCCCATCCTTTTCCCGGCGCGTGACCGGCCCGCCGCGTCTTTCTCCGGCGAAAAACACGGATCCGACAGAATCATAGAAAAAACAACGGAACATCCCATCCTATGGTTATCTTTCATTATACTGGCTATTTATGATGGTGTCAATGTAAAAAATACGGGGCTACGCTCCCCATTTGCCGCAAAAAAGAAGACATTTCCTACATAAATCTACATACAAGAGAACACGGTGAGCACAAAAAAACGACATATCCGCGGTGGATACGCCGTTTTTGCGGGGGATTCAGCCCCGCATGAAGATATAAACGAAGTAAACGACATAGACGAGGAAGAGGCCGAGCCCTTCCCAGCGACCCAGCTTTTGGTCTCTGCCGCAGAAGATCATCGTCGCCACGGTCACGGCGATGAGCAGCGCCGCGTCGATGAAGAGGTAGGACGGCACCGTCACCGGGGAAATGGCGGCGGCGAGGGCGAGGACCAGCAGAATATTGAAGATATTGGAACCGATGATGTTGCCGAGGGCGATGTCGTTGCTGCCCTTTTTGGCGGCGATCAGGGAGGTCACCAGCTCCGGCAGGCTCGTCCCCACGGAAACGATGGTGAGGCCTACAAAGGTCTCGCTGAGCCCGAAGGAATAGGCGATCTTCGTCGCGGAATCGACGACGAGGTCGCTGCCGACGACGATGGCGGCCAGACCGCAGACGGTGAGCACCACATTGAGCCAGAGCCGCCGGGTTTCGGCGGCGGGAGCTTCCGTTTCGGCGCGGTCCTTTTTTGCCGCCGCCAGCAGCATCGCCATGAACCCGGCAAAGAGCGCCAGCATCACCAGACCGCCGACGCGGCCGATCTGAAAGACCTCTTCCCCGCGGAAGAAGGCCGGAGCGGCGAAAATCGCCACGAGGACAGCGGCGGCCAGGGAAACGGGCATATCCCGTTTCAGCAGATTGCGGTCGACGCTCATCGGGCGCATCAGCGCCGAGAGGCCGCCGACGACGAGGAGATTGAACACATTGGAGCCGAGAACATTGCCGACGGCGATGCCGCTTTGCCCCGAGAGGCTGCCCGTGACCGAAACGGCCATTTCCGGCAGGCTGGTGCCGAAGGCGATAACGGTGAGACCGATGATCACCGGGGAGATGCGAAAATGCTCCGCCACGCCGCTGCCGCCGGACACCGCCAAATCGGCGCCTTTGATCAGCAAAACAAAACCGACAATCAGTAAAATATAGGGAAGAATCAAGACACGCTCCGTCCTTTCCGTTTCGGGAAGAACCCAAAAGCTTCCCGTTCTCATTCATAAAAATAATCTTACCACGGATTCATAAAAAATACCACCTCTTTTTTTCCGCGGCGGAGAAGGATTTCACGATCCCGCTATTGTAATCCGGGTGAAAATTGATTAAAATATAGGTATAACAATGAAACAAGAAAAGGAACGGAACCGACATGAAAAACGAAACCATCGTCCTTTTGGATTTCGGCGCCCAGTACAACCAGCTCATTGCCCGGCGCGTCCGCGAAGCCAACGTCTACTGTGAGCTGCTCCCCTGGAACAGCGATATTGAGAAAATCAAAGCCCTTGAACCGAAGGGGATCATCCTCACCGGCGGCCCCGCCAGCGTTTACGCTCCCGACGCGCCGCTGCCGGACAAAGCCGTTTTCAGCCTCGGCGTGCCCGTCCTCGGCATCTGCTACGGCATGCAGAGCATGTGCCATGTCCTCGGCGGGAAGATCGCCAAAGCCGAAAAACGGGAATACGGCAAAAAAGACATCGTCCTGAAACCCTCGCCGCTGTTCCTTGGCCCCGAGACAAAAACGACCTGCTGGATGAGCCACACCGACCAGGTCGAGACCGCCCCGGCGGGGTTCGTCTCCGCCGCCCGCACCGAGACCTGCCCCAACGCCGCGGTGATGGACACCGAGCGGCGCTTCTTCGGTGTTCAGTTCCACCCCGAGGTGGAGCACACCCCCTTCGGCGGCGACATGCTCCGCCGCTTCCTGTACGATATCTGCGGATGCTCCGGCGACTGGCACGTCGGCGGCTTCGTCAAAGAGTGCGTGGCCTCCCTCAGGGAAGAGCTCAAGGGCCATAAAGTCCTCTGCGCCCTCTCCGGCGGCGTCGATTCCTCGGTGGCGGCGGTGCTCACCCACAAAGCCATCGGCAAAGACCTCACCTGCGTGTTCCTCGATCACGGTCTGCTCCGCAGGGACGAGGGCGACCAGGTGGAAGCCGTTTTCCGGAAGGACTTCGATATGGAGCTGGTCCGCGTCAACTGCGAAGAGCGGTTCCTCCAAAAGCTGGCCGGCGTCAGAGAGCCGGAAGAAAAACGAAAGATCATCGGCGCCGAGTTCATCAACGTCTTTGAGGAAGAAGCGAAGCGGCTGGGCCGCTGCGACATCCTGATTCAGGGGACGATCTACCCCGACGTCATTGAAAGCGGCGGCCCCTCGGCCCAGGTCATCAAGAGCCATCACAACGTCGGCGGCCTGCCGGAGGTCATGGATTTCAAAGCCGTGGTGGAACCGCTGCGGAACCTCTTTAAGGACGAAGTCCGCGCCGTCGGTCTGGAGCTGGGGATCCCGGAATTCCTCGTGAACCGTCAGCCCTTCCCCGGGCCGGGCCTGGCCGTCCGCGTCATCGGCGAGATCACCGCCGAAAAGCTCCGCATTTTAAAGGACGCCGACGCCATTTTCCGCGCAGAGCTGGAAGAAAACGGCGCGGCGAAGGCCATCGACCAATATTTCGCCGTCCTTACCGACATGCGCAGCGTCGGCGTAATGGGCGACGGCCGCACCTACGATTATCTGCTGGCGCTCCGCGCCGTGACGACGACGGACTTCATGACTGCCGACTGGGCGGACATCCCCCACGACCTGCTCCGCAAAATCTCCAACCGGATCACCAACGAGGTCGACCACATCAACCGCGTCGTCTACGACATCACCCAAAAACCCCCGGCCACCATTGAGTGGGAATAATACACCTTTTGACTTGGAATGAGCTGAATTATCCTGAATAGCATTAAACATCAGGCATTCTTCGGAGTGTCTGCTGTTTTCGTCTGTCAGCGTTGATAACGATTTGATAATAGATAGAACAAATGACCGCTCGTGAGGGCGTCACCGAACAACTTAAGGCGCAAAATCAAATGCTGTGGGTGCAACGGATGAACAATATCCGGAATCGAGCCATGGAGGTGGTCAACAACGATCTGATCTACGCATAAGATGTCAGGCGGCGGGGAGTATACTCCCCGCC
>CADBQN010000066.1 GCA_902796855.1 uncultured Bacillota bacterium
AAACGGAGACGGGTCAAAAGTCCGGTTTGAGAGTAGTGTAATTTCATATGGTAGTCAAACCCCGTGTTTCTCTGCATACTTGATAACCATGGTTTGAGAGTAGTGTAATTTCATATGGTAGTCAAACCATAGCGGCACATAACAATACCTCACCCTTGTTTGAGAGTAGTGTAATTTCATATGGTAGTCAAACATATATGCGGAAAAAAAGCGGCGGCATCTGGTTTGAGAGTAGTGTAATTTCATATGGTAGTCAAACGGACGAGCGAATCGCCGAGCTGAGCGGCAAGTTTGAGAGTAGTGTAATTTCATATGGTAGTCAAACAATAGTCAGTTAACGTATCAGACACACTCAGTTTGAGAGTAGTGTAATTTCATATGGTAGTCAAACGTTATAGAACCGTAAAAATTGAAGTACCCCGTTTGAGAGTAGTGTAATTTCATATGGTAGTCAAACACAAGCCCGCTTACATATGCGACTGAAACCGTTTGAGAGTAGTGTAATTTCATATGGTAGTCAAACTGAAAACGATTACAAGCTCGAACAGCAAGTGGTTTGAGAGTAGTGTAATTTCATATGGTAGTCAAACTGCCGTTGTGTTATCGCGTCGCGGTGCGCTGTTTGAGAGTAGTGTAATTTCATATGGTAGTCAAACGATCTGCTAAAAGGTCTGAGCACCGTCAGCGTTTGAGAGTAGTGTAATTTCATATGGTAGTCAAACGCGTTTCCTGCCACAGTGCTTCCCTATCGCGTTTGAGAGTAGTGTAATTTCATATGGTAGTCAAACTCTGCCGTTGTGTTATCGCGTCGCGGTGCGCGTTTGAGAGTAGTGTAATTTCATATGGTAGTCAAACAGATCACGGCCTACCTCCACGGTAAGAAACGTTTGAGAGTAGTGTAATTTCATATGGTAGTCAAACTCAATCCAATTCGTAGCCGTTGATGAGCTTGTTTGAGAGTAGTGTAATTTCATATGGTAGTCAAACGCAGCTGGCCGAAAAGGTCCGCAAGGCCCAGTTTGAGAGTAGTGTAATTTCATATGGTAGTCAAACAGGCAAGGCGATCTTAAATTTCGAGAGCGTGTTTGAGAGTAGTGTAATTTCATATGGTAGTCAAACAAAGAAATAAAAGAAGCTCTTACCGAAGAGCGTTTGAGAGTAGTGTAATTTCATATGGTAGTCAAACAGAGAGTAGTGCGCTTGTCCGAGATCAACCGTTTGAGAGTAGTGTAATTTCATATGGTAGTCAAACTGTTGAAAAACTCAAAGACTTCACGATTCAGTTTGAGAGTAGTGTAATTTCATATGGTAGTCAAACGAAGTCCCGCCTTCTTCACGTGCGGCGGCAGTTTGAGAGTAGTGTAATTTCATATGGTAGTCAAACAGAAAAGAAAGCCCAGGCTCGCTATGACGCGTTTGAGAGTAGTGTAATTTCATATGGTAGTCAAACCAGATGCAGAACGGCTAATACGATTCACCGGTTTGAGAGTAGTGTAATTTCATATGGTAGTCAAACAACGGCAAGGGATCCTTTCTCGGAACGTCAGTTTGAGAGTAGTGTAATTTCATATGGTAGTCAACCACAAGCCCGCTTACATATGCGACCGAAGCCGTTTGAGAGTAGTGTAATTTCATATGGTAGTCAACCCCCCCCACTATAAGCGGAGCTATGTACTGCGGTTTGAGAGTAGTGTAATTTCATATGGTAGTCAAACGTCTATCCGGTTTTGCTCAAGTCAGCGCCTGTTTGAGAGTAGTGTAATTTCATATGGTAGTCAAACTAATCGGCCTTTCGTCCGGATTATCGGCGTGTTTGAGAGTAGTGTAATTTCATATGGTAGTCAAACTAACCACATGCAAACCGCGCTCATTGCCTTGTTTGAGAGTAGTGTAATTTCATATGGTAGTCAAACTCAATCTCGATATATTCATCAGCAACGGTGGTTTGAGAGTAGTGTAATTTCATATGGTAGTCAAACACCGAAGAAACGGCAAAAAAGGCGGCAGACGTTTGAGAGTAGTGTAATTTCATATGGTAGTCAAACTTTTGCGGAGCATTGCGGTCACCTTCTGAGGTTTGAGAGTAGTGTAATTTCATATGGTAGTCAAACTAAAGGAGGCTAAATTATGCAAGGAAGATTGTTTGAGAGTAGTGTAATTTCATATGGTAGTCAAACTAACGTACATGAGCATTTGAGATGGATTGAGTTTGAGAGTAGTGTAATTTCATATGGTAGTCAAACTGTCGTCGCTGATATCAAGCTGAGGAACTCGTTTGAGAGTAGTGTAATTTCATATGGTAGTCAAACTTATTTTTGATTGTGAAACCGCCACCCTCCGTTTGAGAGTAGTGTAATTTCATATGGTAGTCAAACGTCTTTAACTTCCACGAAAACCAGCATGCCGTTTGAGAGTAGTGTAATTTCATATGGTAGTCAAACGCGGTAATAGGTTCTTCCTTGCTACGGAGCGTTTGAGAGTAGTGTAATTTCATATGGTAGTCAAACAAAGACAATACACTGGATTTTAACTATGACGTTTGAGAGTAGTGTAATTTCATATGGTAGTCAAACTCATCGACGGATCAACACTGACCGTCTACGAGTTTGAGAGTAGTGTAATTTCATATGGTAGTCAAACTGGATTATTTCCACGAGAGAGAGCGTCTATGTTTGAGAGTAGTGTAATTTCATATGGTAGTCAAACAACCAAGAAAGGAAATGATACCATGACCAAGTTTGAGAGTAGTGTAATTTCATATGGTAGTCAAACCGTTTCCAGGCAGCCGGCTTCCACGGCAGCGTTTGAGAGTAGTGTAATTTCATATGGTAGTCAAACCTCGGGTTTGCGTCGTTGATACAGGCGACGGTTTGAGAGTAGTGTAATTTCATATGGTAGTCAAACCAACACCCGTTATCGAAGATTACAAAGTCAAGTTTGAGAGTAGTGTAATTTCATATGGTAGTCAAACTAAAGGAGGCTGAATCATGCAAGGTAGATTGTTTGAGAGTAGTGTAATTTCATATGGTAGTCAAACACAATGCAAGTTTTGATTACAGGGCTATTCGTTTGAGAGTAGTGTAATTTCATATGGTAGTCAAACCCGACAACACCACCTTGCCGCGGGAGTACGTGTTTGAGAGTAGTGTAATTTCATATGGTAGTCAAACACAACGCAAGCTTTGATTACAGGGCCATTCGTTTGAGAGTAGTGTAATTTCATATGGTAGTCAAACCATGACGAACAAGAACAGAATGACCGTTGCGTTTGAGAGTAGTGTAATTTCATATGGTAGTCAAACACCGGGAACTGGCGAAAAGCCTGGGAAGGCGTTTGAGAGTAGTGTAATTTCATATGGCAGTCAGATTGTCGTGCTCCCGCTTGTCGGGAGCACGGTTTTTTGGGGATGATGGGCGCGCGAAAAAAAGACCGGGCGCGGGCCGGTCTTTGGGTGGTGTGGTGCTCCGGTGATGGAAAACGCCGCGGGGCTGCCGCGGCGGTTTTTTTAGGCTTCGCTGAGGCGCTTTTTGGCGTCGGCGAGGGCTTTTTTTGTTTGGGCGGGAGCGGGAGCGCCGGGGATGTCCCGGCGTTTGACGCTGTTCTCGATAGCGATGAACTCGTAGATGTCCTCGCCGAAAACGGGGTGGAAGCTTTGCCACTCCGCGAGGGTCAGGTCTTTTAAGGCTTTGCCCTGTCGTTCGCAGGTCAGGACGATGTTGCCGATGACGGCGTGGGCCTCGCGGAAGGGAACGCCCCGCTCGGCCAGGTAATCGGCGGCGTCGGTGGCGTTGATGAAGCCGCCTTCGGCCTTTTCGCGCATTTCCTCTTCGCGGATGGTCAGCGTGGCCAGCATCGGGCGGAACACCATCAGGCAGCCCTTCACCGTGTCCACGGCGTCGAAGAGCGCTTCCTTATCCTCCTGCATGTCCTTGTTGTAGGCCAGGGGCAGGCCTTTCATCACCGTCAGCAGCGTCATCAGGTCGCCGTAGACGCGGCCGGTCTTCCCCCGGATCAGCTCGGCGGCGTCGGGGTTCTTTTTCTGCGGCATGATCGAGGAACCGGTGGAATAGGCGTCGTCCAGGCTGACAAAGGCGAATTCCCCGGTGGCCCAGAGGATCACTTCCTCGCAGAAGCGGGAAAGGTGCGCCATGATCAGCGCCGCGGCGCTGAGGAACTCGATGACGAAATCCCGGTCGGAAACGCCGTCCATGCTGTTGGCGGAGATCGCCTCAAAGCCCAGCTCGCGGCCGACGAATTCCCGATCCAGCGGGAAGACGGTGCCCGCCAGGGCGCCGCTGCCCAGGGGCATCACCGAAAGCCGCTTTTTGCTGTCGTTCAGGCGGCCGATGTCCCGGAGGAACATCTCAAAATAGGCCAGCAGATGATGGGCAAAGGTGACGGGCTGGGCCTTTTGCAGATGGGTGTAGCCGGGCATCACCGTTTCGGTGTGCTCCCCGGCCATGGTGAGGAGCGTTTCCTCTAACTCCTTTAAAAGGGCGATGACGCTGTCCGTCTCTTTCAGCAGGTATAGGCGGCAGTCCAAGGCCACCTGGTCGTTGCGGCTCCTGGCCGTGTGGAGCTTTTTGCCCACGTCGCCGATTTTGGCGATGAGCATCGTCTCCACGTTCATGTGGATATCCTCGGCGGCGACGTCGAACTCGGCTTTGCCGCTTTCGATCTCCGCTAAGATCTCTTTGAGGGCCCCGGCGATGAGTTCGCCCTCCTCGGCGCTGATGATGCCCTGTTTCGCCAGCATCGCGCTGTGCGCCAGGGAACCGGTGATGTCTTCCTTATATAAGCGTTTATCAAAGGTGATGGAGGAATGGAAGTCCTCCATCAGGTGGTCGTTGCCTTTGGCGAAGCGCCCGCCCCATAGTTTCATCTCTGTCTCAACCTTCTTTCCGCGCCGCGTGGACCGCGGCTCTGCCTTATATTATACAGAAACGAAAAGGGAGAATCAATAGCAAATCGCCGCGCGCTCCCGGTTTTCCGCCGAAAAGGCGTTTGAGCTCTTGAATTTCGGGGGAAAATATGAGATAATATATTGAATACGCATTTGTTTTTTTAAAAAAGGATTGGAAAGGCAGTGAAAAGCGTGGAACGCGGTGTGTTTATCGTCTTTGAGGGGATCGACGGCTCGGGAAAAACGACCCAGCTGGAAAAAGCCCGGGCTTTTTTGGCGGAACGCGGCCGTGAGGTCGTCGTGACCAGGGAACCCGGCGGCACCGCCATCGGCGAGAAGATCCGCGGCCTGCTGCTGGACACCGCCAACGGCGATATGTGCGACGGCTGCGAGCTGCTGCTCTACGCCGCCTCCCGGGCCCAGCACGTGGCGGAAATCATCGCCCCGGCCCTGGCGGAGGGGAAGGCGGTGCTCTGCGACCGTTTCGGCCTCTCCACCGCCGCCTATCAGGGCTACGGCCGCGGCCTCGACCTGGAGCGCATCGCCGCCGTTCACCGCGCCGCCGCCGGCGGTGTGGAGCCCGACCTCACCCTCGTCATCGACGTCCCCGCCGAAGTCGGCGCGGAACGCGTCGGCGGCCGCCGGGGCGAGGGCAAAGACCGGCTGGAACGGGAAGAAATTGAGTTTTTTGAACGCGTCCGCCGAGGCTATCTCACCGAGGCCGAGGGCGACGGCACCGTTGCCGTCATCGACGGCCGCGGCGACGCCGACGGGATCTTTGACGCCGTCCGCGCCGCTTTGGAGGCGGTTTTATGATTGAAACACTGCGCGGCGACATCCGCGGCAGCCGCTTCGGCCACGCTTATCTGATCTTCGGCGACACCGCCGCCGCCGAGGCCGAGGCCTATGAATTCGCCGCGGCGCTGCACTGCGAGACCCCCGTTGACGGCATGGCCTGCGGCTCCTGCCGCCGCTGCCGTCAGCGTCAGGCCGGACAGTTCGCCGAGCTGGTGACGCTGGAACCGGAAAAAAAGACCTATCTGAAAAAACAGATCAGCGAGATGCTGAAATATACCGCCCTCACCGGCGGCGAGACCCGCGTTTTCTGGCTGAAAAAAGCCGACGCTTTGGGAGAAATCTGCTCCGACAGCTTGCTGAAAACGTTGGAAGAACCGGCGGCGAACACCGTCTTTCTGCTCACCGCCGAAAACGACGACCGCGTCGCCGAGACGATCCTCTCCCGCTGCCGCGTGATCCGGCTGCCCCGGAACGGCGGCACCGCCGCCGACGAGGAAGACGTTCTGCGCGCGCTCCGCCTCGGGCGGACCGGGTCTTACGCCGCCATCTTAAAGCTGGCGGAAACCTTCGCCGCCGGGAAGAGCCGCGAGGACATCGCCGCCTTTTTCGAGACGGCCGCGGCGATCCTCGGCGGCAGCTACGCCTTTCGCCGCGGCGCGAAGGAGCCGAAAACGCTCCTGCCCCCGGCGGAATGGAGCGAGGACGCCCTCTTTGAGGGCTGGCGCTTTGCCGTCAACGCGCCGGTTTTGCTTGACCACGCCATTCAGCACCGGCTGATTTTGGAGAATTTTCTCCTCACGCTCAAAAGAAGCTGAGGCACGGAACGGCCCGTTCCGCCTCGGAACGTTCCTCGCCGCGCCGCGGCGGGATATACAGAAACGGAGGCACATTTTATGGAAACCGTAGTGGGTGTACGCTTTAAAAAAGCGGGCAAAATATATTACTTCAGCCCCGGCAGACACGATCTCGCCCTCAAAGATCACGTCATCGTCGAAACCGCCCGGGGCACCGAGTTCGGCACCGTCGTCATCGCCCCGGGGAAAGTCCCGGAAAAAAAGGTGGTGAAACCGCTGAAAGAGGTCATCCGCAAGGCCACCGAAGAGGATGAGCGCCGCAACGAGGACAACCGGATCAAGGAAAAAGAGGCCTTTGCCGTCTGCCTGGAAAAGATCCGGAAGAACGGCCTGGAAATGAAGCTCGTCGACGTGGAATATACCTTTGACGGCAGCAAGATCATTTTCTGCTTTACCGCCGACGGCCGGGTGGACTTTCGGGAACTGGTGAAAGACCTCGTCAGCGTCTTCCGCACCCGCATCGAGCTCCGCCAGATCGGCGTCCGCGACGAGGCCAAAATGGTCGGCGGCATCGCCTCCTGCGGCCGGGTGCTCTGCTGCCACAGCGTCCTCGATGAGTTCCAGCCCGTCTCCATCCGCATGGCGAAACAGCAGAACCTGTCGCTGAACCCCAGCAAGATCTCGGGGATCTGCGGACGGCTGATGTGCTGCCTGAAATACGAAAGCTACGACGAACCGCCCCGCCGCCGCGGCAAAAAGAACAAAGCCGCCGCCGAAGGCGAAGTTGATGAAGAACTGAAACAACTGGAAGACTGATCGGAGGCGGATATGTTAGCGGAAGCCATTGGCGAACTGGAAGAAAAAATCAGGATCATGGCCGAGGAGCTGGAAACGATCCGCCGCTATGTGGAGCGGCTGGAACAGGACAACGCCTCGATGGAGGCGATCATCCGCGGGAAGAACCTGCGCACCTCGGGGAAAGCCAATCTGCTGGCTCTCTTTGACGCCGGGTTCCACGTCTGCTCCGCCCATTTTGGCGAGACCCGCGACGGCGACTGTCTCTTCTGCGCCTCGCTCCTGGATAAGGAACCGCTGCGCCACGAGGAAGAATGAGCCATGACCGAAGCGGAACTGACCCGGGACGATCTCGGCGGCGGCTTCTTTCTGTATCAGCCGAAACGGGGCTACCGCTTTGGCGAGGACGCCGTCTGTCTCGCCGCCTTTCCGCCGCTGCGGCCGGGGATGACCGTCCTCGACCTGGGCTGCGGCTGCGGCGCTGTGACGCTGCTGCTGGCCAAACGGGAGCCCGGCCTCATCCTTTACGGTCTGGAGCTGCGGGAACGCCCGGCGGCGCTGGCGGCGCGGAACGTATCCGCCAACGGCGTGAAAGCGCGGATCATCCGCGGCGACGCCATGAACGCCGCGGCGCTCTTCCCGAAAGGGAGCTTTGATCTCGTCGTGACGAACCCGCCGTATTACCCGGCGGGACGCTGCCGCCCGCCCCGGGACGAGGACGCCGCCGCCGCGAAAACGGAGCGGTTCTGGGACCCGGCGAAGGCGCTGACCGAGGCCGCCGCGGTGCTGAAGACCGGCGGCGCCCTCTTTATGAGTCACCTCGCCCAGCGGGAAGGGGAAATGACCGCCCTGGCGCGGGAAGCGGGACTGACGCCGGCCCGGCGGGAAACGCCGCTGAACGGCCGCGTGCTGCTGGAATTCACGCGGACGGGAGCGTGACGGGCTGATGTTTTGGAGGATTGAATGGAACAGGGACTTTATCTTGTGGCGACGCCCATCGGCAACCTCGGTGATATGACCTATCGCGGCGTGGAGGTGCTGAAGAACGTCGACGTCATCGGCGCCGAGGACACCCGCCGCAGCCGCGTGCTGCTGGATCACTATCAGATCAAAACGCCGCTTTTGAGCTATCATGAGCACAACGAGGCCAAACGGCGGCCGGAGCTTTTGGCCCGGCTGCGGGACGGCGGCAGCGTCGCCCTGATCAGCGATGCCGGGACGCCGGGAATCTCCGATCCCGGCGCGGATCTCGCCGCCGCCGCGGCGAAGGAGGGCATCCCGATCCACCCCGTTCCCGGCGGCAACGCCGTGCTTTCGGCGGTGATCGCCTCGGGGCTCCCCTGCCGCCGCTTCGCCTTTGAGGGCTTTTTGCCCCGGGTGAAAAAAGAACGGAACGAGCGCCTCGCCGCCGTATCGTCGTCGCCGCTGACGACGGTGCTCTATATTTCGCCTCACCGTTTGAGGGAGGATCTTCGTGATCTCGCCGCCGCCTGCGGCGACCGTCCGGCGGCGCTCTGCCGGGAGATGACGAAGCTCCACGAGACCTTTTATTACGGCACCCTCGGCTCCCTGCGGGAACTCGCAGGGGAGCAGGAGCTCAAGGGGGAAATGGCCCTGGTCGTCGCCGCCGCGGAAGGCGGCGCGCCGCCCCCCGACGAGGCGACGCTGAAAGAGGAAGTCCGCGTGCTGCTCCGGGACGGCGTCCCCGCCAAGACCGCCGCCCGCATCGTCGCCGAGCGCTATCATATGAGAAAGAACCAGATTTATCCGTATACCATCGACGCTGAAGAAGGAGAATGAACCACCATGCCGAAACCGACCTTTTACATTACGACGCCGATCTACTACCCCAGCGCCACGCTGCATATCGGCCACTGTTACACCACCGTCGCCGCGGACACGATGACCCGCTATAAGAAGATGCGCGGTTACGACGCCTATTTCCTCACCGGCTCCGACGAGCACGGCCAGAAAATCGAACGCGCCGCCGCCGCCGCGGGGATGGAACCCATCCGCTACGTCGACGGCATCATCGCCTCGTTCCAAGAGCTCTGGCGGAAATTCGATATCGATTACAGCGACTTCATCCGCACCACCGAACCGCGCCACGAGGAAGTCGTCGCCGAGATCTTCCGCAGACTCCGCGATCAGGGCGATATCTACCTCGGCGCCTACGAGGGCCACTACTGCGTCTCCTGCGAGACCTTCTTTACCGAGACCCAGATCAAAGACGCCGGCGGCGTCTGCCCCGACTGCGGCGGCCACGTGGACATCGTTAAGGAAGAAAGCTACTTCTTTAAGATGGACAAATACGCCGACCGCCTCCTGGCGCACATCGAGAGCCACCCCGATTTCATCCAGCCCGTTTCCCGCCGGAACGAGATGGTGAACTTCATCAAACAGGGGCTGGAGGATCTCAGCATCAGCCGCACCACCTTCTCCTGGGGCATCCCCGTCCCCGACGACCCGAAACACGTCATCTACGTCTGGCTCGACGCCCTGACGAACTATATCTCCGCCCTGGGTTACACCAAGGGCGACGAGCGCTTTGAGCGCTATTGGCCCGCCGACGTCCACCTCGTCGGCAAGGACATCGTCCGCTTCCATACCATCATCTGGCCGATCATGCTGATGGCCCTCGGTCTGCCGCTGCCGAAGAAGGTCTTCGCCCACGGCTGGATCCTCGTCAACGAGGGGAAAATGTCGAAGAGCAAGGGGAACGTCGTCGACCCGATGATCCTCGCCGACCGCTACAGCACCGACGCCCTCCGCTACTTTTTGCTGCGGGAGTTCATCTTCGGCACCGACGGCAACTACTCCGAGGACGTCCTCATCAGCCGCGTCAACGTCGACCTGGCCAACGACTTCGGCAACCTCCTCTCCCGCACCACGGCGATGATCGAGAAATTCCAGGGCGGCGTCATCAAGGCCCCCGGCGCCAAGACCGAATTCGATGACGAGCTGCTGGCGCTCTTCCGCGGCGTCCCCGGCGAGATGGAAGAGGCCATGGAAAAACTGGAATTCCACAACGCCCTCGCCGCCGTCTGGAAGATCGTGACGAAGGCCAACAAATACATCGACGAATGCGCCCCCTGGGCGCTGAACAAGAACGGCGAAACGGAAAAACTGGCCACGGTGCTCTACAACATGGCCGAGGCCATCCGCATCGCCACGATCCTGCTGACGCCGGTGATGCCCAACACCCCGGCGAAGGTCTTCGCCCAGCTGGGCCTTGAGGACAAGCCGGAACTGGCCGCCTGGGACGCCCTGACCTACGGCGCGCTCCCCGCCGGTACGGTCATCCGCCGCGGCGAGCCGATCTTCCCCCGGATCGAGACGGAAAAGGAAGCGGCGCCGCAGAAACAGGAAAAGAAGAACAAAAAGAACAAGGCCGAGGCCAAAAAGGAACAGGCCGCGGCGAAAGAGGAGCCCGCCGAAGGCGTCATCACCATAGACGATTTCGCCAAGGTGCGGCTGAAAGTCGGCAAAGTCCTCGCCGCCGAAAAGGTGGAGAACGCCGATAAGCTGCTGAAACTCACCGTCCGCGTCGGGGAGGAGGAACGCACCATCGTCTCCGGCATCGCCAAGTTCTACGCTCCCGACGACGTCGTCGGCAAGAACGTCGCCGTCGTTGCCAATCTGAAACCGGCGCGGCTTCGCGGCATCGAGAGCCGCGGCATGCTCCTCTGCGCCGAAAACGGCGATGAGCTGGAGCTGATTACCGTGGACACCATCGCCGACGGAGGGACGATCCGTTGAACCTCTACGATACCCACGCCCACCTCAACGACGAGGCCTTTGCCGACGACGCGGCGGAGGCCGTGGCCCGGGCCGAGGCCGCCGGTGTGCGCCGCCTCAACGTCGTGGGCTGTGACCCCGCATCCTCGGCGGCGGCGGTGACAATGGCCCGGCGCTTCGCTGCCGTTTACGCCGTCGTCGGCGTCCACCCCTCCGACGCCGACCGCTATGACGACGCCTTTGAGGAAAAGCTGCGCCGCTGGGCGGCGGAGGAAGAAAAGGTCGTCGCCATCGGCGAGATCGGGCTGGACTATCACTATGACGACAGCCTCGCCCCCGAGCTCCAGCGGGAGGTCTTTCGCCGCCAGCTGAAACTCGGCCGTGAGCTGGTGCTCCCGGTGGTGATCCACTGCCGCGACGCCATGGAGGACACGCTGAGGATCCTTCGGGAGGAGGAAGCCGCCGGGGGGCTCCCCGCCGGCGTGTTCCACTGCTTTTCCGGCAGCTGGGAGCAGGCGGAGGAATGTCTTGACCTTGGGTTCTTCCTCGGTTTCGACGGGCCGCTGACCTTTAAAAACGCCAAAAAGCCGGTGCGGGTCGCGGCCAACGCTCCCTTTGACCGGCTCCTCATCGAGACCGACTGCCCCTACATGGCGCCGGAACCGGTGCGGGGCCGCCGCAACGAGCCGGCCTATGTGGCCCACATCGCCGCGAAACTCGGCGAGATCCGCGGTGTCAGCGCCGAGGAGGCCGCCGAGCGGACGTACCGGAACGGCCTCGCGCTGTTCGGAAGAAAATGAACAAAAGCCGCCCCTCCTCAAAGGGGCGGCTTGCGGAAACGGCGGCGGATCCCGCCGTTTTTCTGTTTTGCCTCCGCGGCGGATCGCGGCGGGGAGCAGGGAAAACGGGGGAGAAATGTATGAATATGTCGGAAATTCATATTTATTAAAACGCATTTTTTGTTTAATAAAAGAGATATTATAAGAACTTACGTTTTATCCACCGTTCCTGCACCGTATTTTCAAAAAACTCCGCACCAGTTTAACAGGGGTTTCGCCGCCGGGGAACTTTTTGGGCCGCGATGGCGAAACCGCGGGGGAATTTTTATGAAGCAGCACCATATGAGCTATTTATAGCAGGCTTTTTACGGGTAGGAATCGAATGAAAGTTTTTAAAAAAAACATGTTTGTTTTATGCGGCGGCACTGTATAGCAGGCCGTCTTTTTTTTGCTCGGATTTGACTTTTCCGCGGGGATTATGGTATAGTTTATTCAAAGTTGGAAGGAGGTGTATATGTCAACAAGGAAGATTTGGTCCGAACTTTTCAATTCCCGAAAAATCATGGTCGCTCTCTGCTCCTTCGCGGTGGTCATCGCGATCGGGCTCATCTGCGGCGCGTGGATTCTGTCGGAAGAAAAAGAGATATCTTTGAACGTCAATGGCAGCGAGATCACCGTGAAGACATACGCGAACACCGTCTCCGATTTTCTGGAGGAGCGGGACATCGCCGCGGAAAAGATCTCCGATTCCAACCTTGACCTCAGCGCCGCCCTTCGCGACGGCGAACGGCTCGTGGTGGAATTTGTCGGCGACTATCGCGTCCGGGTCGACGGCAGGACACACGACGTCTCCGCCGCGGCCGGTACCGTCGCCGACGTGCTGGACAAAGCCGGCGTCATCCTGAACGATGAGGATATCGTGGAACCTTCTCTCGACACTCCCGCCGCCGACGGACTCGTCATCGACGTCCGCAGAGTGATTATAAAAGACGAAGTCAGAGAAACAGAGTTGGCATATTCCGTAGAAAAAAAGAAGGACGACGCTGTTGTTTCCGGTGATCAGATCGTCATCCGCCCCGGTCAGACCGGGCTGCGGAGCGATACGTACCGAGTGACATACTGCGACGGGGAGTTTTACAGCGAGGAGCTGATCGCTTCCTCCGTGACCGATCCCGTGACCGAGATCGTCGCCGTCGGTACCGGTGATACCGTTTTGACCGGCGCGGAAACGTCCGCCGCAGCAACGAATGAAACAAAGATGGCGCGTGAGGATGAAAAATCCACTGCTTCCGACAAAGCCATATCGGCGGATATGACCTCCGCCAAGGTCGTCACGATGAAGGCGACGGCATACCACGAACCCCCGGGTTCCCTCACCAAGAGCGGTACGCTGTCCCGCGTCGGCGCCGTGGCCGTGGATCCCCGCGTAATACCGCTGGGAACCGAGCTCTATGTGGAAGGGTACGGCTATTGTGTCGCCGAGGACACCGGCAGGCTGATCAAAGGCAACCGGATCGACGTCTATCTCGATTCCGAGGCCGAGTGCGTGGAATGGGGCGTAAAGAACGTCACCGTCCATGTTTTGGAATAAATTCAATGATAAAACCAACTTTTTTAAGGGGCGGCAGGTTATTACACCTGCCGCCTCTGAACGCTGCGGCAGGCGGAGCCGCCCGGCTCCGGCCGGGGGCGTGCTCCCGGCCGGAGCGCGGTTTCGCGGCGGCGGGGCGGTCTTATGGGCGCGGCGGGTCTTGGGAGGAAGGTTTCTGCGTCGCCGGTTTGTTTCGCTGTTGGAGGAAGTTTTGTCCGCGCGGGAGGGTCGGGAGACCCTCCCCTACATTGTATGGAGCGGCAAAGTATGTTTTAAGTGGGGATTTGCTTGAAAGGAGAGGCGCGGGACGGTTTGGAGGAAGGAAGGTTCTGCGTCGCCGTTTTGTTTTGCTGTTGGAGGAAGTTTTGTCCGCGCGGGAGGGTCGGGTCTGGCTGACCTGAGAGGGAGCCGCAGGCTCCATCACAGGACAGGCGATGCAGAGCATGACCCTCCCCTGCATTGTATGGAGCGGCAAAACGCGGTTTGAGCGGGGGTGTTTGGAAGGAGAGGGGCGTGGGGGGTTTTGGGGCATAAAAAACGGCGGCGGTCATCCGGAAGGATGGCTGCCGCCGCGGGTTTTTAAATTTTCTCGATGAGCCGGATCAGCAGCTCTTTCCCTTTCTCGTAGAGATCCGTCGGCGTGAAATTCAGCTCCGGCGTTACCGTGCCGCAGACGTAGAGGCCGATGTAGACCGCGCTGACGGCCAGCGTCAGGAGCAGGCCGAGGACAGAGACCGTCACGGCCCAGCCCGCCGCGGCGGTGGGCTCGCTCCGCCTGCCTCTCACCCCGGCAAAGACGCCGAAGAGGGCGAACAGCACGCCCAAAAACACCGTGATCCCGCCGAAGACCGTGATGACGGACATGATCCCGGCGGCCAGCGCCGTATACGATGTGTTGGTGGTTCTCGGTTTCATGCTCCCGCTCCTCTCCTTATTTATGGTAGGGCTCGCCGCGGATGATCTTAAAGCCGCGGTAGATCTGCTCCGCTAAAAAAACGCGGATCATCTGATGGGGGAAGGTGGTACGGCCAAAGGCAATCCGCCGGTGGCACCGGCGCTTTACCGCGTCGCTCATGCCCAGGGAGCCGCCGATGAGAAAGTTGACGTTCTTCCCCTTCATCATGGCTTCCCTCTCGATGACGGCGGCGAGCTCCTCAGAGGTCACCATGTCGCCGTCGAGATCCAAAGCGATGTTGTAGTCGTCTTCGCTGATTTTGCCGAGAAAAAAGCGTCCTTCCTTCTCTAAAACGAGTTCTTTTTCGCGGTCGTTGCTCTCCCGGCCGGTGTCGGCCTCGGGGCCTTCCAGCGCCTCAAAGCGGGCGTAGGGCCTGAGCCGCTTGGCGTATTCCGCGAACGCCTCCCGCCAGTATTTTTCTTTCAGCCGGCCGATGGCCAGGATCCGGATTCTCATTCGTCCCTCAGTTCCTCCAAAACGATGTCCGCCTCGTGAAAGGCGCCGTCCCGCCAGTAGGTCACCGTGACGAGGTCGCCGGCGTCCAGGGCGAAAACGGCCCGCTGCAGGGCGGCGATGTCGTCGGTGGCATCACCGTTGACGGCGGTGATGATGTCCCAGGCCGCGAGGCCCGCGTTGGCGGCGGCGCCGTCCTCCCGGGGGGAGACGACGACGCCATGGTCGATGCCGGTATTATACTCAACGGCGAAGGATTTGTCAACTTCCGCCAGGAGATAGACGCCGAGCGCTCCCCGGCGCACCGTGCCGTGATCCAAAAGCTCCGCGGTGATCTCCCGCACCGTGGCGGCGGGGATGGCGAAGCCCATGCCCTCGAAGCCGATCTCGCTGATCTTGACGGCGTTGATGCCGATGACGGCGCCGCCGCTGTCGCAGAGGGCGCCGCCGGAATTGCCGGGGTTGATGGCGGCGTCGGTCTGGAGCAGGGAGAAGGACGCGCCGTCGTCGGTGACGAGGACGCGGTCGACGCCGCTGACGATGCCCCGGGTAACGGTGCCGGCGAAGTCGCCGCCGCCGGGGTTGCCGACGGCGTAGACTGTTTCGCCGACTTTGGCGGTTTCCTCGCTGAACCGGGCGGCGGTAAGGCCGCTCTTTTCCGTTTTCAGCAGCGCCAGGTCGGTCCGGGGGTCGCTGCCGACGACGGCGGCTTCGCTCTCGCCGCCGTCGGCGAAGGTCACGCTGACGCGGTCCGCTCCGGCGATGACGTGGTGGTTGGTGACGATGTAGCCGCGGCCGTCGATGACGACGCCGCTGCCGCTGCTCTCGAAAAACGCGCCGATGTCCTGTTCGCTCTCGCCGGCGGCGCGGACGCCGACGACGGAAGGGAGGATCCGCGCCGCGGCGGCGGTGCCGCTTTCGCCGCTTTCGCTTTGGGCCGTTTCCGCCGGAGCGGGGGCGTCTTCGGGATTCCGGAGCATGGCCCCTAAAAAACCGAAAGCGCCGCCGATAACGGCGGCGGCGGCGATGGCGGCAATCAGCAGCGTTAAGCTGCGGTGTTCTTTGTTTCGCATGGGCTCACCTCATTATCATGGCAGTTTTATGATATTGGAGGCATGACCCGGCGGCGCGACGGCGAGGCGGACGCTGTCCGCTCTGCCGAGCTCCTTTAAGCCCGTCAGGGCCGATTCAAAGGCCAGTTCCGGGCGGTTGTTCTCCTCGCTGAGATGGGCGAGAAGGATCTCTCTCGTGGCGGGGCCGACGATCTGCTTTAAGGCGCCGGCGGCGTCCTCGTTGGAGAGGTGGCCGCGGCTGCCGGCGATCCGCGCTTTCAGCGACGGCGCGTAACGGCCGGTGCGGAGCATCTCCCGGTCGTGGTTGGACTCGAAAACGAGGCCGTCGGCGTTGGCGAGCATTTCGATCATCTTTGGCGTGACGATGCCGGTATCGGTGCAGATGCCCAGCTTCGTGCCGCCGCTGCGGACGATCAGCCCCACGGGCTGGATGGCGTCGTGGAACGTTTTGAAGAAATCAAAGGAGAGGTCGCCGATGGTCATACCATACTCATATCTTCTCTGATTTCGCTCGCTGATATGTCCGAAACCGCGATAATTTTCCCAAAGTTTCGGCGCGGCGTAGATGGGAAGGTCATAGCGCCGGGACAGGCTCCCGGCGCTTTTGATGTGATCCTGATGTTCGTGGGTGATGAGCAGGGCGGAAAGATCTTCCATCTTTTCGCCGATCTCGGCCATGGCTTTTTCCAGGTGGCACAGGGCGCAGCCGGCGTCCACGAGGACGCTGGTCTTTCCCGAGGAGACGAAGACGGAATTGCCGCGGCTGCTGCTGAAAAGCGTCGCGAAGGCGATCATTCGTCGATCCTCCGGACGTCGCCGCCGATGTCGGTGAGCTTTTCGGCGATCTGCCAGTAGCCCCTGTCGATGATGTTGAGGTTCTCGATGACGGTCTCGCCCTCGGCGGCGAGGGCCGCGGCGACGAGGGCCGCCCCGGCGCGGAGATCGTGGGCCCGGACGGTGGCGCCGTGGAGCCTTTCCACGCCTTTGACGATGGCGGTTTTGCCGTCGATGGCGATGTCCGCCCCCATTTTGGTCAGTTCGGCGGCGGCTTTCATCCGCTTTTCAAAGATATTTTCCACGATGACGCTGGTGCCCTTGGCCAGGGTGGCCATGGCCATCATCTGTGGCTGCATGTCGGTGGGGAACCCCGGGTGGGCCAAGGTCTGGATGGAAACGGCTTTCAGCCGCTTGGGCCCGGTGACATACATATTGCTGCCGGCGCAGCGGATTTCGGTGCCGGTCTCCCGCATTTTGGCGATGACGGGCTTTAAGTGGGCGGAGATGACGTTCTCCAGCCGCAGGCGGCTGCCGGTGACGGCGGCCACGGACATGAACGTCCCGGCCTCGATGCGGTCGGGGATGATGCTGTGACGGCGGCCTTTGAGCTCTTTGACGCCTTCCACGCGGATGATGTCGGTGCCGGCGCCGCGGACTTTGGCTCCGGCGCCGTTGAGGAAGTTGGCGAGGTCGACGATTTCCGGCTCTTTGGCGACGTTCTCAATGACGGTCTGACCTTCGGCGACGGCGGCGGCCATCATGATGTTTTCCGTCGCGCCGACGCTGGGAAAGTCGAGGTAGATAACGGCGCCTTTGAGGCCGTTTTGGGCTTCCGCCTGGATGTAGCGGCTCTCCACGGTGCCGCAGACGGCGCCGAGCTGGGTGAAGCCTTTGATGTGGAGATCCATCGGCCGTTCGCCGAGGTCGCAGCCGCCGGGGAGCGCCACGGCGGCCTTGCCCGTCCGCCCCAGCAGGGAGCCGAGGAGGAGATTGGAAGCGCGCAGGCTGCTGACTTCCTGATAGATGGCGGAAGAGTCGATGTCGTCGTCGGCGGTGATCGAGACGGCGTCCTTTTCGACCCACTCGATGGCGATGCCGAGTTTTTTCATGATATTGAGCAGTATTTTCACGTCGCTAATCTGCGGTACGTTTTCGAGAATGGTCGTACCGCGGCATAGGATGGCAGCGGCAATCACGGCAACGGCGGAGTTCTTCGCGCCGTTGATCTTAACGGAGCCGGTGAGATCGTTACCGCCCCGGATGATTAACTTGGACAAAACCTGTTCCCCCTTGAATGCGCAGGGTATTTGTTTGTATATTTCTGTAAGGGCAGCGCGCGGCGGCCCCGTCGTTTTGGGGGCCTTTTTGGCGCGTTACACATTTCTGGCATTATATTCATTGCTATTATAGCAAAAAAAAGACGGAAAGGAAAGGGGATTCTTCATATAAAACAAAAAATTCTTAAGAACTTCGCCGGAAAGCGGCGGGCTTCGTGACATTCGCCGCTTTTTTTTCATAAAATGGTCTGAATCCATGAGAAAAAAAGGGGATGATCCGATGACGCTCAAGAGCGGCGATTACGTCGCCCGCCTGTCATACGCCAAGGACATCGTGTTCCGTGTCACTCAGATCTACCGGGACGAGAACGGGGAAGCGGCGGCGGTGCTGAAAGGGGTGGCCGTCCGCCTCATCGCCGACGCCCCTCTGACCGATCTGGAACGCCTCAGCGAGGAGGAAGCGCGAAACAACGGCCCGGAAGGGGAGGGAGAGGCGCGGCTTTTGGCGGCGCTGGCCCGCCGGAGCGGCGAGGGGCTTTTCCGCGGCGGCCGCACCTTCGACTACCCCGGCCTCGTGCTCCATCTCGACGGCGACGGCGAGTATCTGAAAAAGTGCGCCGCCGCCTATGAAAAATTGGGGATCCCCCACGTCGGCCTCGCCGTCCCCGAAAAGGATCAGCCCGAGGCCGTCGGCTACTATCTGGCCCGCTACAGGCCGGAGATCCTCGTCCTCACCGGCCACGACAGCCTGATCCGCGACGCCAAAGACCGGCGGGACCTCGATCTGTACCGCGCCTCGTTCCATTTCGCCGAGGCCGTCCGCCGGGCGCGGCAGTACCAGCCCGACCGGGACGGTCTTGTCATCTTCGCCGGGGCCTGCCAGAGCTGCTACGAGGAGCTGATCCGGGCCGGGGCCAATTTCGCCTCGTCGCCGGAGCGGGTCTTTATCCACATCTTTGACCCCGTCCTCGTCATCGAGCGGATCGCCTTTACCTCCATTAAGGAGGTGCTCCCGGCGGAAGAGGCGGTGAAGGCCAGCGTCACCGGGGCCGCGGGCATCGGCGGCGTGGAGACCCGGGGCTGCTTTCGCCGCGGCTACCCGAAAATCGCCGAAAAGGTGCTCCGCTTCTGAAAGCGCTCATTTTGCGGTTGATGACGGCGGGGGAAGATGATATAATGGGGCCATGATGGAATTTTCTTACGAAACGCGTATCAGCGTATGGATGAACAAATATCACTTTCGCTTCGACCGGAACCTGGGGCAGAACTTTCTGATCAACGAAGCCGTTCTCGACCGCATCGTCGCCGGGGCGGCTCCCTCCAAAGCGGAAAAGGCGCTGGAGATCGGCCCCGGCATGGGCTTTCTCACGGAAAAGCTCGCCGCGGCCTTCGGCTCCGTCACCGCCGTGGAGCTCGACGCGACGCTCTGTGAGATCCTGACGGATCAGTTTTCCGCGGCGGACAACGTCCGCGTCGTCCACGGCGACGCCCTGCGCCTCGACATCTCCGCCCTGGCTTCGGAAACGGCGGCGGCGGGGTTCCCCGGCCCCTTCAAGATCGTGGCGAACCTGCCCTATTACATCACGACGCCGCTGCTCTTTTCCTTTTTGGAGCGGCGGGAGCATTGGAGCGAGATGGTTATCATGGTCCAGAAAGAAGTGGCGGAACGGGTCGTGGCCGCCCCCGGCAGCAAGGACTGCGGTGTGCTGACGCTGATGAGCGCCTTTGACGCCGACCCCGAGATCCTTTTTACCGTCCCCGCCGCGGATTTTTATCCCCGGCCCGCCGTGGATTCCGCCGTGCTCCGCCTAACGAAGCGGGAGCATCCCCCCTGCTTTGTCGCGGATAAAAAAATCTTCCGCGCCGTGGTCAAGGCCGCCTTCGGCCAGCGGCGGAAGACGCTGAGCAACGCTTTGAAAAACAGCGGCCTCTTCGCCGAAAAGAACGGCGCCGCCGCCCTGCTGGAAGCGTGCGGCATCGACGGCCGCCGCCGCGGCGAGACGCTGTCCTTTGCGGAGTTCGCCGCCTTGGCCAACGCTTACGTCAGCGCGGCTGACGGCGGCGGAACAGATGATTGACGGCTTTGAGCAGGTGCTCCCCGAGGAGCATGGCGGGAATGGCCAGCAGCAGCCAATAGACGGCGCTGCGGGGGCAGATCTGCCCCAGCAGGTTCAGCCGCCGGCCGCTGTAATCCCATACGTGCCACCGGGCGCAGAGGTTCAGCAGACAGCCGGAGACGAACTCCACGGCGGTCACCGCCGCCGCCCCGAGGAACCAGCGCCCCGGCCGCGGCAGTTTCTCCCTGAAAGCGCCGTCCACGGCGCAGAGGAGCAAAAAGCAGACGCCGCCGACGATGAACATCGTCCAATGGCTTTTCCCCCGCCAGACCGTCTCGATGGCGCAGTAGCAGCCGCCGCCGACGGCGGCGAGGATCAGCGCCGTGCCGATTTTGCGCATAAAACGTCCTCCTCCTTTTTTTTAAGTATCTGCCGGTCCTCCTTTTCTCATACGGAATTTTTATCCCGATTTTTCTTTGAATTTCCGGTTGACAAGGACGTTCCCCGGTGCTATAATTGCCCTATCAATGAAGTTTGTTGAAAGGAAGGAAACGCGAAATGAAAGCGTCCGTGAAGACCATGGTGAGAATGGACATGCGTATGGGCACCTGCCCCATGGGCATGGTTTGCCGCGGATAATTTTCGGCTTCGCTTTTTCCGTCCGCCGCCGCGTCAGCGCGGCATTTCCCCTGAAGGATCGAGAGAGGCCGAAGCCGGCCTCTCTTTTTTTGTTGTCCTTAAAAAAACGATCCGAAAGAAAGGATGGTGCCCTATGGCGGAACCGTTCCGTGTGAATTTCGGCAACGGCCGAATGTGACGCCGCGTGCCGGATCTCAGCGCCGTTTTAAATGAAAACCATATATTAAAAAAATTAATTAAAGGAGAAACATCACTATGAAGAAGAAATTGCTTTCCCTCATCCTCACCGCCGCCCTGTGCGTCACGGCCCTCGTCGGTCTCACCGCCTGCGGCAGCGGCAGCGACGGCGACGAAGGCGCCGCCGCCGAAGTCACCATCGCCGTGCCCAACGACACCACCAACGAAGCCCGCGCCCTCCTGCTCCTTCAGGAACTGGGCTACATCACCCTCGATGAAAACGCCGGCATCACCGCCACCATCAACGACATCACCGACAACCCCTACAACATCACCTTTAAAGAAGTGGAAGCGGCCCAGCTCCCCAACGTTCTCCAGGACGTGGACTACGCCGTTATCAACTCCAACTACGCCATTGAGGCCGACCTGAACCCCACCGAGGACGCTCTCGCCCTGGAAGGTTCCTCCTCGGCTTACAGCAACATCCTCGCCGTGAAGGAAGGGAATGAGACCTCCGACGCCGTGAAAGCCCTCGTCGCCGCCCTCGAAAGCCAGCAGGTCGCCGACTACATCACCGATACCTATGACGGCGCTGTCGTCAGCGTGGTGGAAAACCCCGGCGACGGCTATGACGCGGCCATCGACTACGACGCTCTGGCCGGCACCACCATCACCGTGGCCGCCTCGCCGACGCCCCACGCCGAAATCCTCGCCATCGCCAAGGACATCCTGGCCGCCAAGGACATCACCCTCGACGTGAAGGAATTCACCGACTATGTCCAGCCCAACAACGTCGTTGACAGCGGCGAGATCGACGCCAACTACTTCCAGCACACCCCCTATCTCGACGACTTTAACGCCGAAAACGGCACCCACATCGTCTCCGTCGCCGCCATCCACGTGGAACCCCTCGGCATCTACGGCGGCAAACAGAGCAGCCTCGACGCCATCCAATAACGGACGGTAAAAAAACCGGGGGAGACCGCCGCTTTCGCGGCGGGAGCTCTTGACGGTACAGGAGAAATCTCCTATAATAGAAAGGGCTGACGCCGGTCGCAAGCCGATCGGCGTCCTTCTTTTCCGTGCCGGCCTTTTTGGGCGGCACCATATTCCCAGGAAAAACAGGATGTAGGACAGATGATCGAACTGAAACACGTATCCAAACGATTTACCACCGCCGACGGCACCGTCGAGGCGCTGACCGACGTGAACCTCACCATCCGCGACGGGGAGATCTACGGCATCATCGGCATGAGCGGCGCCGGCAAGAGCACCCTGGTGCGGTGCGTCAATATGCTGGAACGCCCCAGCGACGGTTCCGTGGAGATCGACGGCCGGGACATCGGCGCCCTCTCCGAAGCGGAGCTGCGGAACGTCCGCCGCAGCGTCACCATGATCTTTCAGGGGTTCAACCTGCTGATGCAGCGCACCTGCCTGAAGAACGTCTGCTTCCCGCTGGAGCTCGCCGGGATGAAGCGCCACGAGGCCAGAGCCAGGGCCATGGAGCTCCTTGCCACCGTGGGCCTGCCCGATAAGGCCAATTCCTATCCGGCCCAGCTTTCCGGCGGCCAGAAACAGCGCGTCGCCATCGCCAGGGCCCTCGCCACCGACCCGAAGGTGCTCCTCTGCGACGAGGCCACCAGCGCCCTGGACCCGAAAACGACCCACTCCATTTTGGAGCTGATCCGCCGCATCAACCGGGAGACCGGCATCACCGTCATCATCATCACCCATCAGATGAGCGTCATCGAGGAGACCTGCGACCGCGTCGCCATCCTCGATAACGGTGTCGTCGTTGAGGAAGGGGAGGTCGGCACCGTTTTTGCCAATCCCCGCTCCGACGCCGCCCGCCGCCTCGTCTTCCCCGACGGCGCCGAGGCCGTCCTCCCCGGTGAGGACAGCGGCGAACGCCGCCTCCGCGTCGTCTTCAACGGCGCCAAGGCCACGAAAACGCCGCTGATCACTCAAATGGCCATCGACCGGAACATCGCCGCCAACATCCTTTCGGCCTCGACCCGCTGCATCGGCGACAAAGTCTTCGGCAACATGCTGCTGGGCATCGCCGGCGGCGACGAGACCGTGGCCGACGCCGCGGCCTATCTGACGTCCGTGGCCGACGTCGTTGTGGAGGAGGTGAAGAACGATGTTTAACGGCGCATTTACAATGGAATCCCTTCAGGACGCGCTGCCGATCCTTCTCAACGAGTTCCCGCTGGCGGTCTGGGAGACGGTCTATGTGACGATCCTCTCCACGGCCTTCGCCATCGTCATCGGCCTGCCCCTCGGCGTGCTCCTCGTCGCCGGGGACAAAAACGGCGTGCTGCCTTTGAACAAGGGCGTCATGTCCGCCCTCGGCGTCATCATCAACCTGCTGCGCTCGGTGCCCTTTTTGATTTTGATGATCCTCGTCTTCCCGCTGACCCGGCTCATCGTCGGCACCACCGTCGGCACCGTGGCCTCCATCGTGCCTTTGGTCATCGCGGCCTTTCCCTTCGTCGCCCGTCTCGTGGAAAGCAGTTTGAGGGAGCTGGACCCCAACATCATCGAGGCGGCCCAGTCCATGGGCGCTTCCCCGGCGCAGATCATCATGAAGGTGATGATCCCGGAAAGCGTGCCGTCGCTGATCTCCAATTTCACCATCGCCATCACGACGATTCTGGGCTATTCGGCGATGAGCGGCATCATCGGCGGCGGCGGTCTCGGGAAGATCGCCATCAACTACGGTTACTATCGCTATAAATATCTCATCATGTTCGTCGCCGTCATCCTGCTCATCGTTCTGGTGCAGATCTTTCAGACCGTCGGCGACAAATGGGCCGCCCGTTCCGACAAGCGGCTGAAACGGTAGCAGACGTATTATATTATAGAAGAAAAAAACACGGTTCCGAGGGAATCGTGTTTTTTGTGTGGGCGGTATCGGTGAGCGCTTTTCTTTATGAGGTGGGATTCAGCGCCTTTTTGATTCTCGTTTCGCGCTTGCGGAAGAAAAAATGGTTCGGCAGGAGATGGGCCTCGGCAAGGAGCGCCTTGATCTCCGGCGTCAGCCGGTCCTTTGGGTAGTAGGCCGAAAGGGGGATCAAAATCGGCCGCTCCCGCCGCACCGGCACCGAGACGATGGCGTCGGGGGCGATCTTCCGGTAATAGGCGGGCATGGCGGTAACGCGGCCCTCGAACTGCAGGGCGAGGTACACATCGCTGAGCGTGTCGCGGTATTCCGTCTTTCCCGCCGTGAGGGCGGCCTGCTCCAGCTTGGCGCGGACGGGCTCATAGTTTTTGGGTATGTTCTCCGGACGGATGGAAACAATGGTCTCGTTTTGGAGCTCCTCCGGGGAAATGGACATCCGCCCCGCCAGGGGATGGTGCTTCTCCATAAAGATGTTCTCCACGTAGGAGGTCACCGGCACGCTGCTGATCTCCGGCTCGTCGCCGCTGTCGAAGACGGCGGCGGTGACGGCCACGGCGTTGGGCTCCCGCAGGATCCGGGCGCAGAGACGATCCGCCGCGGCGATTTTGACATTCAGTTTCGCTTCGGGGTATTTCCGCCGGAAGCGACGGATCGTCGGGGCGAACAGCGCCGCTTCGGCGCTGCCGCTGAAAAACACCGTCAGGTCCCGGTCGGGGATCCTTTCGGCGTCCTGCACCAGATGAATGGCGTCGTCGTAGGAGCGGACGATCTCCTCCGCCTGGCGCAGAAAGACCGTTCCGGCCTCGGTGAGCTCCACTTTTTTGTTGGAGCGGTGAAAGAGCGTGGCGCCGAGCTCCTTTTCCATCTTGGCGATGGCGGCGCTCATCGCCGTCTGCGTGATATAGCACGCGTGGGCCGCTTTGGTGAAATTCAGATGTTCCGCCGCGGCGATGAAATAGCGCATGCTGTTGATGTCCATGCTGTTCCCTTCTTCCTCGTTTAGTCCCATTTTGTGATTGTAGCAGATTTTTTCGATAAAAAAAAGAAGAATTGTGTTTTTATTAAATTTTTTGTGCAAAAATTAGCAAGAAAACACAGTTTTCCAAAAAAATTGATAATTTTTTGTGGTGATACTACCAAAATCATTCGTTGTACACTTTATACCTGCTGTGTTAAGATGGAGACAACCCATGGGAACTGTATTTATAACATTGACAGAAGAAAGAAGGGATTTTTAAAATGGGAGTTAACACTCAAAGCTTGGCGAAGCAGAAGTACAAAGCCGAGAAAAGATCTTACTTCTGGAGAGGCGTCGGTATCGCC
>CADBQN010000067.1 GCA_902796855.1 uncultured Bacillota bacterium
ATCTGGAGCCGCCGAGCAGAGTTGAACTGCTGACCTCATCCTTACCAAGGATGCGCTCTACCTACTGAGCTACGGTGGCATTCAGCTTGATTATCATACCACAGAACCAAGCCGTTGTCAATCGTTTTTTCACATTTTTTCCATCAGTCTTAAAATCATCGCGGCCACTTCGGCCCGGGTCGCTTCCCCTTGGGGATCCAGAATCTTGCTGCTCCTGCCGTAGATGATGCCGGCTCTTTGGGCTTTGGCCACGTCGTCCTTGGCCCAGGAGGCGATCTGCTTGCTGTCCGAGAAGGTGACGGCGGTCTCGGTGTTCTTCAGGTTGACGCCGAGGTGATTGGCGAGGCGGATCAGCACGGCGCAGATTTCCTGCCGCTCAATGGGGTCGTTGGGACGGAAGGCGCTGTCGTGGCCCACCATGATGTCCTTGGCCGCGGCCCAATAGAGGCGCGCCGCGTACCAGGCGCTGTCGTCCACGTCTTCAAAGTCCTTCACGCCGATGTATTCGTCAAAATCGATATCGGTCGTACTGTCAGCCGCGCCGCCGCCGGGGATCATCCTGGCGAGGACGTTGACGAACTCGGCCCGGGTCATGTTCCTGTCCGGAGCGAAGGTCGTGGGGCTCGTGCCGACAAAGAGGCCGTATTCGCAGACCTGGGCGATGGTGTTGTAGTACCATCTGGCGGTGCTGACGTCCTTAAAGGGGTTCTGCCAGCCGATGATCTGGACGGAGGTGACGGCGCTCTGCTTATAGCCGCCCGCGACGGCCATGGCCTTCACCGTGGCGATTTTGTCCAGGGTGAAAGCGCCGGTGTATTTTTTGGAGGAAGTCGTCGGCGCGGAGCCGTCGAGGGTATAGTAGATCGCCGCGCCCGAGGTGGCGCAGGTGATGGTCACTTTCTTGCCGGCGCCGCTGTCGACGGCGATGATCTTCGGCGTCGCCGTCGTCTTCACGGGGTTGTTGGCGCTGCCGCTGTCGTCCTTCCACACGGTGCCGGAATAGCTGAAGATCACGGCCCGCTGGATCGTGGAATAGTCCTCAAAGAGGCGGCCGGTCTTCGTGCGGTAGCCGGGGTCGCAGATGAGGACGTCGTCGCCGTCGACCTCGTCCACGGCGACCCAGTGGGTATTGCCGGTGCTGGGGTTATGGACGCAGATGACGATGAAGCGCCCGGCTCTTAAATGGCCGCTGATGGCCGAGATCTTCGCGGATTTGCTCAGGCTCGAGAAGTTGCTGCCGCTGCTCCGCGTGTCGGTATAGAGCTTGAATTTCGGCTCGAATTTCTCCACGGCGCCCCAGACGAGGCCGGCGCCGATGAAACCGCCGTTGTTGTTGAGCCATTTCACGAAAACGCCGGGGTCAAAGTCGCCGGCGAGGTAGCTGTCCTTTTCCGCGCCGCTGCCGACGAGGAGGATGGAAACGGACGTCACGAGACATCCGGCCTTCGCGATGGTGGAAGAGCCCATTTTATTCCCGCCCCAGCGGGGGTCGCTCTGCTTCCACTCTTTGTATTCCCCGGCGGGCAGGGCGCTGAGATACGCCGCCGACGTGGTGTAGACGCTGAGGGCGTCTTCGCTGACGACTTCTTCCTCAACGACGTTCACACCGTCGCTGAGCAGGGTAAAGGTGGCGCCTTCGGTGTATTCCGCCTCGGCTTTCACGCCGCCGGAAAGGGAACGGAACGCGGCGTCCTCTTTCCAGCAGAGGTCGTCGCCATAGACGATGTTGGCGCCGCCGTCGGCGACGCGCGCCGCCGTGCCGCCGGCGATGGCCGCGCGGAAGATGCCGCTTTTGCCGTCGGAGTAATAGACGTCGGTGCCGTCGGTGTCAAAGGAAAGGACGCCGTCGGCCAAATGGCGGCTCATATTGGCAACGGGATCGTAGAACCAAAGGTCGTCGCCGCCGTTGAGGGTATAGAGATAACCGCCGGCGGCGGGGATGAACTCCCGCACCTCGCCGCTGAGGATCGGCCTCAAAGCGCCGGTCTGAACGTCGATGCCGCAGACGGCGCCGTCGGAGATAAAGAGCAGCTCGCCGTCGAGGACGATGAGGTTCTTGAGCCCTTCGGCGAAGGGAACGGTATAAATCGTCGTGATTTCGCCGCTGACGGTGTCATAACGGCGCAGTTCCGTCTGTTTCGCTTCCCCGTTGATGGAGGTATAGTAGACCTGATCGCCGACGATGTTGATGTACTGGGCGTTGTCCGGGTCGGCGACGATGTCGCCGTCCGCCGCGGACAGCGTCAGGGCATAGCCGTTTTCGGTATCGGCGTAAACAGAAAGACCGTCGGCTTCCGCCGCGTAACCATTGACCAGCAGGTTCCCCGTGGCGGTGCCGTTCAGCGAATAGGCCGAGACGGAGGCGGCGGAGACCAGCAGAAGGAGCAGAACGGCAACGGTCAGGAAAAAACCACGGTATAATAAATGGTGGCGGTTTTGTATGCGATAGAAGTTATTCATAAAACTCTCTCTTTCTTTCCCCTAAAGGCGGCGCCGACTCCGTCAGCGCTTTCCAAAAAAGGGAACGCTTCCCATTCATACCCGACATTATAGCATAAAATCCCAGCTTTGACAAGGTATGCCATGAAAACTCCATCGCCGCGACACTTCCCGCCGCCGTCCCCGCCGAGGAAAACACGACTGTATCACCGTGTTTGTTGGGTGTGTGTTTTTTTGTCGAAAAAGGGCAAACCGGCAGATTATTCCAAAAAAACATCAAAAAAACACATAAAATCGGGGCGATCGCCGAAAAAAGGGAAAAACGTCTTTGGAATGGCACTTGTTTTTTCGCGGGGAGAGTGATATAATAGAAGCCACGGAAACGGAGGCATAGCTCAGCTGGTTAGAGTACCTGCCTCACATGCAGGGGGTCGCTGGTTCGAGTCCAGCTGTCTCCACCAAAAGAAATACCCTCCCGCAAAGCGGGAGGGTATTTCTTTTGGTATAGAAAATTCAGAAGGACTCGAAGTTTATGCCGCGCGGCGATAAGTCCGGCACTTTCCGACACAGCGACAAAAAATATCAAGTGATCCTCGAAGTTCATTCCG
>CADBQN010000068.1 GCA_902796855.1 uncultured Bacillota bacterium
GTAACGGCGTCGAGACCGCAGCCGAAAGAGGTCAGCTGAATCAGGTCGAGGTCGTCCCGTTGGGCGACGTAGGTGGCGGCGGCATAGAGGCGGGAATGGAAGGCCCACTGGTCGCGGACGCGGAGCGGGCGCTCCGGTTCTGTCAGATGAGCGACGCTGTCTTCGGTGAGAACGGCCATCCCCTGGTGGGTGACGATGTTGGCCAGACCGTGGTTGATTTCGGGATCGACGTGGTAGGGGCGGCCGGCGAGAACGACGCCGTGGATGTTCTTCTCCTCGATATAGCGGAGGGCTCTTTCGCCTTCCCGGCGGATATCGGCTTTAAAGGCCTCATTTTCCCGATACGCTTTTTCCGTGGCCCCGGCGATTTCGGCGCGGCTGATTCCTTCCGCGGCAAAGGCCTGGGTCAGCGCCGTGTCGAGACGGTCTTTTTCTTCCAATGTGAGGATGGGATGAATCAAGCGGATGTTCAGGTCGCGGAGGGCCTCGACGTTGTTTTTGATGACCTCGGGATAGCCGGAAACGACGGGGCAGTTAAAGTTGTTGTCGCTGCCGTCGTATTCCAAATGCTCATAGACGACGGCGGGATAGAAGATGGTATCGACCCCTTTGTTGATCAGAGCGATGATGTGTCCGTGGGCGAGCTTCGCCGGGTAGCAGACGGCTTCGGAAGGGATGGTCTCCATTCCCAGCTCGAACATTTTTTTGTCGCTCTTTCCCGAGAGCACGACGGAATAACCGAGTTCCGTCAGGAAGGTGTGCCAGAAGGGGTAGTTCTCGTACATATTGAGCACCCGGGGCACGCCGATGCGGCCCCGCTTCGCTTCGCTTTCTTTAAGGGAAGGATAGCGGAAGAGCCGCTTGTATTTATAGTCAAAGAGATTGGGAATATCGCTCTTTTTGATTTCGATATCGGCACCGCGCTCACAGCGGTTGCCGGAGGTGAAGTGCCGTCCGTCGGTGAATTCCATGACGGTGAGCAAACAGTTGTTGGGGCATTTGCCGCAGTGACGGAATGATTTTTCGTAGCGGAACGATTTCAGTTCTTCCGGGCCGATCAGCGTGGAGCGGCTCTGTTTGTCCCAGCGTTCGGCGGCGATGATGGCCGCGCCGTAAGCGCCCATGAGGCCGGCGATGTCGGGGCGGACGATCTCTCTTCCCGTTTCCTTTTCAAAGGCCCGGAGCACGGCTTCGTTATAGAACGTGCCGCCCTGCGCCAGCATCTTTTCGCCGTAATCCTCGGGGCGGCGAATTTTGATGACTTTGTAGAGGGCGTTTTTGATGACGGAATAGGAGAGACCGGCGGAGATATCCTCCACCGTCGCGCCTTCCTTCTGCGCCTGTTTGACTTTGGAGTTCATAAAGACGGTGCAGCGGTTGCCGAGATCCGTCGGTTTTTTGGAGTCGATGGCCCTGGCGGCGAACTCACTGACGCTCATATCGAGGCTCTTGGCAAAGGTTTCAATAAAGGAGCCGCACCCGGAAGAGCAGGCTTCGTTCAGAATGATGCTCTCGATGACGTTGTTTTTGATGCGGATGGCCTTCATGTCCTGACCGCCGATGTCGAGGATGAACTCGACTCCGGGGAGGAAGTGATTGGCGGCTTTGAAGTGCGCCATCGTTTCCACCTCGCCGATGTCGGCTTTCAGGGCGGATTTGATCAGATCCTCGCCGTAGCCGGTGACGGCGGCGTTGGCGATATGACAGCTTTCGGGGAGTTTGCCGTAAATCTCTTCCAGGATCTTGACGCAGACGTCGAGGGGCTCCCCTTTGTTGTTTTCATAGTGGGAGAAGAGAATGTTTTTGTCGCCGTCGATGAGCACCGCTTTTGACGTCGTGGAACCGGCGTCGATGCCGAGGAAGAGGCCGCCCGCCGCTTCCTTCAGCGGTTTTTCGCCGACTTTCGTCCTGCCGTGCCGCTCGCGGAAAGATGCCAGCTCCGCCTCGTCTTTAAAGAGGGGCTCCAGCGCTTTATGACCGGATTCTTCCGTTTCCAGCAGGTTTTCCAGCTTCGCGATGTAGTGAGAGATGGGGAAAACGGCGTCGTCTCCCTCTTCGGCGGCGGCGAGGGCGCAGCCGTGGGCGACGTAATAATGGGCGTTTTCCGGCAGGATGGCGCTTTCTTCCGTCAGGTTCAGCGTGCGGATAAAGGCTCTGCGCAGCTCCGGCAAAAAGTGCAGGGGCCCGCCGAGAAAGGCGACGTTGCCGCGGATCGGTTTGCCGCAGGCCAGACCGCTGATGGTCTGATTGACGACGGCCTGGAAAATCGAGGCGGCGATATCTTCCTTTGCCGCGCCCTGATTGAGCAGGGGTTGGATATCCGTTTTCGCGAAGACGCCGCAGCGGGAGGCGATGGGATGAATGACTTTGTAATGTTTCGCCAGTTCATTGAGGCCCATGGCGTCGGTCTGTAGCAGCAGCGCCATCTGATCGATGAACGCGCCGGTGCCGCCGGCGCAGGCGCCGTTCATCCGCTGCTCCATGACGTGGCCGAAATAGGTGATCTTCGCGTCCTCGCCGCCGAGCTCAATGACGACGTCGGTTTCGGGGATGAAATGTTCCACCGCTTTGGTGCAGGCAATGACTTCCTGGAAGAATTCCACGCCGAGGCGTTCCGCCAGGCTCAGGCCGCCGCTGCCGGTGATGGCCAGTTTCAGTTCCATATCGCCGACGGCGTCTTTCGCCTGTTTCAGCACGTCCTCGACGGTGGCGCGGACATCAGAAAAATGCCGCTGGTAACAGCGGAAAAGGCACTGATCGTTTTCGTCCAAAAGGATCACTTTTACAGTTGTGGAGCCGATATCGAGACCGAGACGGCAAATGGGTTTTCTCTTTTCCAAAATCTTATGTACTCCTTTTCCCGTCGGAAATTTTTACATATTATTTATGTCTTTAAAAACCAACCCTTATTATACAATAAAAAAATTGAAAAATCTATCGACAAAATAACGGAATATGTTGGAAATAAAACATTTTTTTAAAAATCCGACGATATTTGGGGAAAACATTTTGTCGGGAAAATTCTGTTTTTCGCCGGGCGGTCTCCGTCTCTTCCGTTTCCACCGGCGCGAACAGGGCGGGGAAAGCGGATTTGCTTCGCGTCTTCGGAACCGCCGTTTTTTCGTAAAAGAAAACTTTCGGAAACCGGCTCTTTCCATAACGATGTTTTTTTGGTATAATATGACTTTAAGGGAGGCCGTATGAAAGCGATCATTGCCCATCCGAATCTTGATTTTGACGCCCTGGCTTCGATGGCGGCGGCGCAAAAGCTCTATCCCGACGCCGTGCTCGTCACCATCGGCAAGCTGAGAACCGGCGTGAAGGATTTTATCGCCATGCACGGCGATTTTATTGAGATTCGCAATTACATCAACAAAAAAGAGATCGACACTTTGATTATGGTCGATACCCGTTCCGCCGGGCGCCTCAATGGGTACGGCGCCGTTTTGGAAAACGATGGCCTTAAAGTCATTGTTTACGATCATCACGAAGACGGCGGCGACGACGTGAGCGGCGCGGAGCTTCATTTTGAGCCTCTCGGCGCCAACGTCACGCAGCTGGTGGAGCGGATCCGGGAACGGGGTCTCCCCGTTTCCGCCCAGGAAGCGACGATGTACGCCCTTGGCATCTATGACGATACCGGTTCGCTTCTCTTTCCCTCGACGACGGTCCGTGACATGCTGGCCGCCGCCTGGCTTTTGGAACAGGGCGCCAGTCTGCCGGTGATCTCCGAATATACGTCGGCGGCGCTCAGCGGGGAGCAGAGCGAACTGTTTCAGCTTCTTTTGCACCGGAGCCGCGTCGTCAGCGCGGAGCAGCGGGATGTTCTCTTTGCCGCCGCGGAAACGGATCATTTTGTCAGCGATCTTTCGGTGCTGACGATGAAGCTCAAGGAGACCTTTGCCGTTGACGCCGTCTTTGCCGTCGTGCGCATGGACAAGCGCGTCTACATCGTGGGCCGCAGTTCGCTGAAGGAAATCAGCGTCAGGGACATTCTCGCGCCTTACGGCGGCCGCGGTCACAGACTGGCCGCTTCGGCCATGCTCAAAGAGGAACAGCGTTCCGTTGAGGAAATCGTGTCGGAAATCGAGTCTTCCCTGCCGAACTACATCGCGCCTTCGCTACGGGTAAAGGATATCATGAGTTCGCCGGTGAAGACCATCAGCGCCGATATCACCGTCAACGAAGTCGGCGAATACCTCGTCCGCTACGGTCACTCCGGTTATCCCGTCGTTGAGAACGGAAAGCTCATCGGCATCATTACCCATCGTGACATCGAAAAATGCAAATATCACGGTCTCGGCAACGTGCCCGTGAAAGGATATATGTCGTCCCACGTGGTCACCGCCGCGCCGGATATGACCGTCTCGGAAGTGCGGCGGCTGATGGTGGAACGGAACATCGGGCGTCTGCCCGTCGTCGATAAAGGGGAGCTCGTTGGCATCGTCTCCCGGACGGATCTCCTGGAACTGCTCTACGGCACGGAAATCCGCGGGGAGCACCGCACCACCTTTATTCCCCGCGCCGGCGGGGAGCACATCGTCTCGCTCAGCGAGGGACTTAAAAAATTCCTGCCCGAAAAGATGTTTTCGGCGCTGCGCAGCGTCGCCCTTCTCGCCGATGAGGAGAATATTTCCGCTTTTCTCGTCGGCGGTCTCGTCCGCGATCTGCTGATGGGGCGGCGAAGCGTCGATCTGGATATCGTCGTGGAAGGCGACGGTATCGCCTTTGCCGAAAAAGTCGGCGCCGCGCTGGCGGGAAAGGTCTCTTCCTACCCGAAATTCGGCACGGCGACGGTCACCGTGAACGGCGTCGTGAAGATTGACATCGCCGGGGCGCGAACGGAGTTTTACGAATACCCCGCGGCAAAGCCCCAGATCGAGGAAAGCTCCCTGAAGCAGGATCTCTTCCGCCGCGATTTCACCATCAACGCCATGGCCCTCTCGCTGAACTACGCCTCGTTCTGTCAGCTCATCGATTACTACAACGGCCGCGACGATATCGCGGGGAAGACCATCCGCGTCCTGCATAATTTAAGCTTTGTGGAAGACCCCACCCGGATCGTCCGGGCGCTGCGCTTCGCCGCCAGATACGGTTTTCATCTCTCCGATGAAACGGAAGAATTCGCCCGCAGCGCCGTGGCCGACGGCGTACCGGCGCGGCTGTCCCGTCTTCGTCTCTGGCACGAGATCCGTCTTTCCCTGGAGGAAAGCTGCGCGTATACGATTTTGGCGTCGCTGGACGAATACGGCGTCTGGCCGTTCCTCTTCCCGGATTATCCCTTTGACCCCCATTGGGAGGAGGAGTTCGCGCTTCTCGCTGAATGGAAGGGCTTCTTCGGGGAATTGGCGCGAAAGCCCGATCTCAGCCTGGTGCGCTGTCTTCTGATCCTTTCCCCCATGGAAAAGGATGAGCTGGATCTCTTTTTTGAGGAAGTGCAGATGCCCCGCCATGTCCGTTCCGCCGTGTCGATGCTGCGGACCGCTTTCGATCTGTATGACGGCGCGGATGACGACATGACGGAGCTGCAGTGGTACCGGCTCGTGGAAAACGCCCCGGTGGAAGTGATCATTGCCGCCTATATCAAATCGGCGCCGCTGTGGCGGAAGCGAATCCTCCGCGCCTTCCGCTTTTATCGGGAGCACCGCGTCTTCTGCGAGAAAAAAGAGATCCGCGCTTTGAAAGGATATGAGCGCGGTATGATGAACGGGATCCTGACGGACCTGCTGGAAGCGAAAAAAGAAGGAAAAGCCGAAACGAAAGAAGAAGAACTGCGCTGGATCGAAGCGTATTTAAAGCAAAGCGCCGAAAGAGACTGATCGGTTCGCCGTCCGGCGGTACTTTGCCGAAAAGGAGTTTTACGATTTTTTATGTTTGATTTCAGTATGATGTGGCTGTTTCAGAAACTGGCGCTGATTCCCGCCATTCTGATCGCCCTGACGTTTCACGAAGTGTCGCACGGTCTCGTCGCCTACGGACTGGGCGACGCCACCGCCAAAAGCATGGGACGCCTCAGCCTGAATCCCCTGCGTCATTTGGATGTCGTCGGTACGCTCTGCCTGCTCTTTGTCGGTTTCGGCTGGGCGAAGCCGGTGCCGGTGAATCCCTACGCCCTGACCAAAAAGCCGAAAACGGGCATGGCCTGGGTCGCCGCGGCGGGCCCCGCCTCCAACCTCTGCATGGCGCTGATTGGCGGTATTTTGCTGATGATCTACCTGAAAGTGGTCGGCTACGATTGGCTTTGGGCGGCGGGCTATACCGCGCCGCTCTATTTCGGCCTGTTTTTCCTGTATTTTATTCAGATCAACATCGTTCTGATGATCTTCAATCTGATTCCGCTGCCGCCGCTGGACGGTTCCCGCATTGTTTCGGTGTTTTTACCCGCCGAGGCGCGGTTCCGCTATAACCTGATCGAGCGATACGGCACGATGATCCTTTTGGCGCTCTGCGTTATCCCCATCGGCGGGACAACGGTCATCAGCTGGATCTTAAACACGCCGGTGGAATGGTTGACGAATCTCATCTATTCCTTAGCCGGCCTTACGGCATAAAACACGACACGAAAGAAGGAGAAAACAAATGGCAAAAGAAATCATTTTGAGCGGGATGCGTCCCACCGGCAAACTGCATCTCGGTCACCTGAGCGTTCTCGAGAACTGGGCGAGACTTCAGGAAGGCAACGAGAATTATTATATGGTCGCCGATTGGCACACGCTGACGACGGGTTTTAACGATACGTCGAAGATCCGGGAAAACATCAGGGATATGGTGCTGGATTATCTCGCCGCCGGCATTGATCCGGAGCACAGCGCGATTTTTGTTCAGAGCCACGTCAAGGAGCACGCCGAGCTGAATCTGCTGATGTCGATGATTACCCCGCTGAGCTGGCTGGAAAGGGTACCTACCTTTAAGGATCAGATCGCCCAGTTCGGCAAAGAGGGAAAGGACATTTCCACCCACGGTTTTCTCGGCTATCCGCTGCTGATGGCCTGCGATATCATGGTCTACCGCGGCACCGCCGTTCCCGTCGGCGAAGATCAGTCGGCGCACCTTGAGTTCACCCGGGAGCTTGCCCGCCGTTTCAACCACCTCTATGAGACCGATCTCTTCCCGGAACCGAAGGCGCTCTTTGCCAAGATCAAACTGCTGCCCGGCACCGACAACCGCAAAATGAGCAAAAGCTACGGCAACGATATCCCCCTCGACGCCGACGATCAGCTGATCCGTCAGCGCGTCAGCACCATGGTGACGGATCCCGCCCGCATCCGCAAGGACGATCCGGGACATCCCGATATCTGCACCGTCCATACGTACCATACGTTCTATAACAAAGAGGAAGCGCCGGATATCGAGTGTCGCTGCAAAGAGGGGACCATCGGCTGCGTCGCCTGTAAAAAACGGCTGGCGAAAGTCCTTTCGGAATTTATGGCGCCGATGCGGGACCGCCGCAATCAGCTGGCGGAAGACCCCGAACGGCTGAAAGAAATCATCGCCGCCGGCGACGAGCGCGCCAGGAAAACGGCCGGCAAAACCATCGAGCTGGTCAGAAACGCGATGAATGTCTGATGGCGCTCTCGATCCGACTGGAAAATTTTGAAGGGCCCTTTGACCTTCTCTGCCACCTCCTCGATGAGAATCAGGTGGATATTTACGATATCCCCATCGCCGAGATCACCCGTCAGTACCTTGCCTATCTCGACCGTATGGCTGAGCTGGATCTTGAGGTCGCCAGCGAGTTTCTGGTGCTGGCGGCGACGCTGATCGCCATTAAAACGAAGATGCTCCTGCCGGTGACCCGGAAGGATGATGACGGCGCTTTTCCCGAAGGGTACTATGAGGAGGAGGACGACCCCCGCTGCGATCTCGTCCGCCAGATTTTAGAGTATAAAAAATACCGGGAACTGGCCGAGTCCTTCTCTTCCCTGGCGGAAACGCGGAGCCGGAAAATGCTCCGCCCCAACGAGGAAGAGATCTATGTTTCGTTGCTCCATGAGAACGAGGTCTATAAAGGCTTTTCCGTGGAGCGTTTGGGAGAGGCGATGACCGGTGTCGTGGAACGGCTCTCTCAGCGGGACATCATCCACAACGTCCGGCGGGAGAATATCACCATTGACGACCAGCTCCGCTTGCTTGAGCTGAAGCTCGCCTCCTCCCCGGAGGGACTGCGCTTTTGTTCCCTCTATGAAGGGGAAACCGATCGTGTCCGCGTCATCGTCCTGTTCCTGGCTTTGCTGGAACTGATCCGCCGCGGCCGCGCCGTCGTCCTGCAAAAAGAAAATTACGGGGAAATCCTGCTGTTCCCCGCGGAAAGAGTGAAAAAAATCTGATGGAACCGTTTTTCAGCGCCGAAATCCGTAAGGCCGTCGAGGCACTGCTGTTTTCGGCATGCGAACCCCTCAATATCAAAGACATCGCTTCCTTCGCCCAATGCGACATCGAGACCGCCGGAGAGATCGTGAAAGAACTCGTCGAATTCTACGCCGACCGCGGCTTTCATTTGGAGGAAGTCGCCGGCGGCTGGCAGTTCATGACCGACGAGACGGTGTATCCCTTTTTGGAGCGGATGTATCAGCCGAAGGTGCATCGCCTCAGCAAGGCCGCCATGGAAACACTGGCGATCATCGCCTATTGTCAGCCCGTGACGCGAGGGGAGATTGAACGCATTCGCGGCGTCAACGCCGACGCCATTGTGGCCGGCCTTTACGAAAAGGGCTTTTTAAAGGAAGAAGGCCGCAAGGACACGCCGGGGAAGCCGATCCTCTACGGAACTTCGGAAAAATTTCTGGAGCTCCTCGGCATCAATTCCCTGAACGATCTGCCCGCGGTGGCGACCGAAGATGAAAAGCGGCTCCGCGGGGACATGGATGAAATCAACGCGGAACATAAAGATGAGGAAATCTTTGAGGATAACAAGAACGGGGAGTGACCTATGATCCTGAAAATCATCGGTATCGTCCTTTTGAGTCTGTTTCTGCTCCTTTTCCTTTACCCGCTGCGGCTGACCTTTTCCTTCGCTCACGGCGACGGCAAAAACAGCGGCTGGCTGCGGCTCCATCCTCTGCTGACGCTCCGTTCCGTCGCCGTAACTTTGCTGGATACGGAAAAGCCGAAAAAAGAGCGAAAAAAAAAGAGGAAAAAGACAAAGGATAAAGAAGATAAAAAGAAGACGGAATCCGAAAAAAAACAAAAAGAGAAACAACCGCGGCAGATGGCGCCCGTTTATGAGCTGATCCTTACCGTTATTGAGCTCCTGGGCAAATTCAAACGCCGCGTCAAACGTCTCAGGATCCGGCTCGATTTTGAGTACGGGTTCCCCGATCCGTCGAGAACCGGCGAGGTCACCGGCGCGATCTACGCCCTTTTGCCGCCGCTTTTTGGCGATACCCGCAAAAGCCGCTGGAAACTGCGGTTTTATCCCCTTTGGTGCGTGGAAGAGACCGCCGCTTCCGTCAGCGGCGACGTCCGCGTCAACGCGCTTTCCGCCCTGGTTATGTTCGGGCCGATGCTCCCGGATATCATAAAACTGATTCCCAAACGAAAGAAAAATACGGAGGTAAAAAAATGAGTGAACATCCGATTGAAGGTTTGATGGCAAGCGTATTGGAAAATTTAAAAAAGGTGGTCGACGCCAACACCGTCATCGGTGAGCCGATGAATCTGCCCAACGGCACGTCGATCATCCCCGTGACAAAGCTCGCCTGCGGCTTTGGCTGCGGCGGCGGGGAATACGGCAAGCAGGGGACCGAAGCGAAACTGCCCTTTGGCGGCGGCACCGGCGGCGGCCTCAGTATTCATCCTCTTGGGTTTATCGCCGTCACCGCCGACGACGTGAAGTTCATTCACATTGACGATACCAGCCCCGCCGGCAATGTCGACGCCATTGTGGACAGCGTGATCAAATTCGCGAAGAATATGCCGATCAAAAAGAAAAAGAGCGGCGTCGTTGAGGAAGAGATCGTCGAAGACTTTGTGGACGCTGCCGAGGAAGGATGATCCGAGACCGCGAATAATGCCCCTCTGAACGGTTTGCGGTGCAGAGGGGAAAAAGGGGCCGCCGCTCGTGCATGAGCGGCGGCCTGAAAACGGTTGGATGGAAATGATGGTATTTGCGGCTGTATTTTTAGCGTGCCCTGTTTCGCCGCCGTTTATGCGATTGAACAGAAGCAATTTTTAACGAGGTTTTTTATGATAAAACGCAAAGTCCTCCCGCTCCTTTGTCTTGTCATTGTCGCCGCCGCGGTCGTCTGCGGTTTTGTTTTCGGGTCGGATATCGCTTCCGGTTCGCTGAAAGCGGAATCGGCGGAAGTCGTTGTTGAACCCGGCGACGGAACGCTGGCGGTGGCCGCCGCTCTCCGCGGCGAAGGCGTGATCGGTCATCCGAAAGTTTTTTCCCTTTACGCGCGGCTCAAAGGGTATGATGAGAAGTGGCAGAAGGGGACGTTCACCGTGACCGAGGATATGGGCTACGGAGATCTCTGCGCGCTGCTGACCTCCCCGGCCAACGCCGCGGAAACGGTGCTGATCCCCGAAGGGAAGCAGATACGCCAAATCGCGAAGATCTTGGAAGAAGCCGGCATCTGTTCCGCCGCCGCTTTCCTTGAGGCGGCGAATACGCATTCCTTTGATTATCCCTTCCTTGCCGGAATCCATCACGAGAACCCGCTGGAAGGCTACTTGTTCCCCGATACCTATTTTTTTGAGAAAGACTCCGATCCCGACGAGGTCATCCGGGCGATGCTCGACCGTTTTGAGGAGTGTCTCTATCTTCCCGAATACATCGACGGCGCGAAGGAGCGGGGACTTTCCTTTGACGAGCTGATCATTCTCTCTTCCATCGTGGAGAGCGAAGCTTCCACCAGGGAAGACAGGGAGACCGTCGCCGCCGTGTTCCTGAACCGCCTGACGAACCCCGCTTATACAAAACTCCAGTCCTGTGTCACGGTGGAATACGCCATGGGAATCAAAAAATCCATTATTTCCTATCAGGATACCCAGTTTGACTCTCCCTACAACACCTATATGTATCCCGGTCTGCCGGTGGGGCCTATCTGCTGTCCCGGAAAGGATTCGGTGGAGGCGACGATTCATCACGCCGATAATAATTATTACTATTTCCAATCGGATCAAAATGGTCATCTCTACTTTGCTGAAACCTTTGAGGAGCACGCCGCCATACAGAAAGAGGTGCAGGCCGATTGGACGGGAGAGGTCATTGAGAATTATAACGAATGACGAAACGCCGTTCTTTTACTCCCGCAAAAGCGGATCCCCGCCGGTTTCCCGGCGGGGTCCTTTTATGAAGAAGGGTTGGAAATTACATGGTGAAGGTGCCGTTTTTGCCGTCGATGATGACGAGGACGTCTTCCTCCTTGCCCGTTTCCGCGTTGATGTAGATCAGATAGTCGGTGTCGTTTTCCCGAAAACGGAATTCATAACAGAAAACCTCGCTTTGATCCGCTTTGGGAATGACGGCGGTGTGGACCGCCACCGGCGTGACACCGTCGGGGAGATGCTCCGCGGCGGCTTCTTCCGTCAGCGTCAGGGAGGGGAGCACACGTTCTTTGTGGAACTCAAGATAATTCTTGGCGTCGAGACCGGTGACGGCGCCGCTGTTGAGATCGACGGAAACTTTGATCATATCCGGGTAGACGATGGTCTCCCCGATCATCGACGTAAAGTTCATCGTGATCTTGCTGCCGGAGGTGATATGATATCCGGCTTTAAGTCCTTCATAGCCTGCTTTTTTGAGGAAATCCTCGGCGGCGGCCAGAGCCTGTTTTTCGCTGAAGACGGCGGGGCCGTCCTCACTCGCCGCGGTGTACTGCGCCGGATGACCGCCGTTGGCGGTGAGATCCAGGTAAGCGAAGGGCTCGTCGTTCTCGCTTTTCCGCAGGGCAACGGTGCAGACGGCGATGCCCGCCGCTTCGGAGCTCTTCCCGTAGGCGGAATAGTGATAGCTTTTGCCAAAGAGTTTTTCCGCTGTTTTCAGCGCCGTTTTCCAGTTGATTTTTTCGCCGTCGAGGCGAATCTGTCCCTTGTTTTCCAAATGATCGGAATAGGGGCCGTCATAAATCAGCGAGGGCGATTTGGCCACGGCGTCGCTGATGTCCGATAAACTTGCGGCGGCGCTGCCGGCGTTGGCGTAATCGCTTTTGCGGATGCTTTTGGACGCTGTTTGAATGGCTTTATAGGAAAAGGCATTGTGATCCCGTTCCTCAAGGTCGTGCAGGGACGACGCGATGTCGGTGACGTTCTTGTTGAGGGAACGGATCGCCTTGGCCTCTTCGGCGTCGGCACGCTCCGACCGCGCGGCTTTCGGCACCAGGGAGGCGGAGTAATCGCCGATCTGATTCAGAAAATGCTCCGTCTTTGAAAGGGTGTTGTTGTAGACCGGGAGCATCGAAAGGTTTTCCTGAGCGACATAGGCTTTGCGGCTGATTTCGGCGTAAAGATCGGCGCGATTGTCGCCGTCCGCGGCCACGGCGGCTTTGGCCGTTAACACGGTCAGTTCGTCGGCGGCGTTCATCAGTTCGTAAAAAGCGCGGGAAGCGTCGGTCTCAACGAGGGCGGCGGCTTTATTGGCCTGGCTGAGTTCAAAAAATCCCCAGGAAAAACCGATGACCGTCAGCGCCGTTAAAAAAAAGATCGCGGGTTTTTGTCTCATTTCTTCCTCCTTATTCTCTGTTTCATCTGGCGAAGACGTGAGCGCCGTACTGAACGGTGATCGTTCGTGTCCACATCCATTTATTCACCGGTTTATAGGGGTTCCAGAAGAAAAGCGCGCCGTACGTCGGATCCCAGCCGTTTAAGGCGTCCCGGGCCGCTTTGACCGACTCCTGACCGGCGGCGGTGGACATGCGCCCGTTGCTGACGGATTCCAGGGCGTTCGTCTGGTAGATCACGCCGCTTAAAGTGTTGGGAAAATCCGAGTGGTTGACGCGGTTGAGGAGGACAGCGCCGACGGCCACTTTGCCGATGTACGGTTCGCCTTCGGCTTCGGCGTGGATGGCTCTGGAAAGCAGCGTGACCTTTTCGTTGTACGTCATGGCCGCCGCCGTTTCCTCAACGCTGTTATGATCAAAAGTGATCCAGCCCAGCGCCGCGACGAAAAGGACGAGGGCGAGCAGGGGTTTGCAATATCTCACGATGATACCTCCGTTTTCCGTTTTGGTGGTATTATTTTTTTCCGGAATCACGAAAATATACATAAAAAGGACTTGAAATTTTATTTCGTTTATGATATTATATGAACCGTCCCATGGCGCCATAGCCAAGTGGGAAGGCAGAGGACTGCAAATCCTTTATGCCCCAGTTCGAATCTGGGTGGCGCCTCCAAAGAAAAGACCTGCTGAACGTCTTGTTCCGCAGGTCTTTTCTTTATGTCTTATGTGGGTGAATCGTCGAAAGCTGCCTTTTTTTACAATAATAGAATCGGTCTGCCGGCGGTCTTGAATGACTGAAACGGACTCGCCTGAAAACCCCGCCGAACGCGAAGAACCTCGGGAAGGGCTTTCCCGAGGTTCTTTGGTGATGGTTCGTTTTTAGTTTGTTATTTTCCGGCGCTTTTGCAGAAGTTCATCATGATCTGCGCCACTTCGGCCCGGGTGGCGTTGTCTCTGGGATTCAGATTCCCGTAGTTATCGCCGTGGAGGATCCCTTTTTGGATGCCCCAGTTCATGCCGTCGATGCCCCAGGCGTCGACACGGTCGCTGTCATTGAAATCGGCGATGGTCTTTTCGGAAGCGTCGGCGAGTTCAATGCCGGCACTGACGCAGTAGTTGTGGAGGATGCGCATCAGGTCTTCCCGGCGGATCTCCTGATCGGGCGCGTATTGATTGTCCCCCATACCGGAGACGATGTTCTGTTCCGCGCCCCATTTGATGAAGGGAGCGTAATATTTTGACGGGGATACGTCGCTGAACGGCGTTTCCGCCGGAGTGGCGCTGTCAGCTCCGGCCATGCGGCCGATGACGGAAATGAACATGCCCCTCGTAATGGCTTGCTGCGGCGAGAAGGTCACCGCCGACGTCCCGAAGAAGAGACCTTTGTCGTTGGTGTAGATGACGGCGTCGCAGAACCAGTTCGTCGTTTTTACGTCGGCGAATTTTGTGGCGGTCGACGGAATTTGATCATAGTTCGCCAGCGTTTTTAAAACACGATTTAGGTTCTGGTCGATCTTGCCGACGTTGTTCGCGGCGGAAATCCGCGCTTCGGCCGTCTGATAGATGTCGGTCAGCATGGATTGGACACCGGCGCTGTATTTCCCGAGATTTACGGAGAGGAATGCTTCACGCATCTGCGTCAGAGCGTCCGCTTTTTTGCTTTCCAGCGAAGACGCGCCGGTATTCTGTCCCAGGCGGAAATAGGCGGCGATGGCTTTGGCGTCGGCTTCGCCGAGCTTCTTTATTTTCTCCTCGGAATCAGCGAAGCGGCTGTAATCCGAAGCGCTGCTGATGAAGCAGTGTTCCACGATCATCGAAGGGATCTCCAGTTTCGCGGGGTGTTTGATGATGCCGTAGTAATCGGCGAGCCGTTTGCCGTCCCGCCAGAGGGTATTTGTTTCCGAAGTTCTCGTTTTTACGCCGATTTTGCGGATGCCGAGTTCCCCGAGGTTGTTTAAAATGCCCTGCGCCAATTCGGTCATGGCGTATTCATCCAGGCGGGAAACGTATACTTCCACGCCGTTGGCGCCGCTGCTCGAGGCGGAATTAAAATGAAAACTGAGCATGACATCGGCGTCGTAAGAGGCAGCGATAGCGGCCCTTTGGGTCAGGGAATAGTAGGTGGAATTATCGGGCCTTGTCAGATATACCGTAACGTTGCCGTAGTTCTCTTCCAGATAAGCCTTGCAGTATTTCGATACGGCGAGGTTGAGATTGCGCTCATAAGCGCCGTTGCCCACGGCGCCGGAGTCGGAACCGCCGTGTCCCGGATCGATGACGACAACTAAGTTGCCGTCCACAGCGGCGGGGCGGAAGCCGTTATGGATCGGCAGTGTGATCTCGCCGTCAACGCCGTCGCCGGACTCCTCGTCGGCGTAAAAGCTCATCATATCGATATCATCCGCGCCGGCGGAGCTGTCGGTATTCTTTGCCGCCGCTCCGAGTGAAAAAACGGACAGCAGAAAACAGCAGAGCAGAATGGAATGCAGAAAAACGCGTTTTTTCATAAATCCTCCTTTTTTGATGGTGTGCTGAAAAGTTTTTACTTTACTATTTAAACATAAAAACGATCATTAGGCAAGAAAAGATTCTGTGTATCTAAAAAGAAGACCCGTTTAAAATCGAAAAAAAGCGGCAAAATCCGCCGTAATTCTTTTGCGTTTTTTCCTTATTCCTGGTATACTATAATACAAAAATGAGAAAATAAGGGAAAAAACGGGAGAGGAACATTTTATGAACAACACGGATTCCTGGAAAGAAACGTTTGTTGCCGAGGCGCGCCGCCGCTTTCGCCTCACGGAAATGGAAAACAAGATCGGCGACGAGCCATTGATGGAGATCGGCCGCCGCTACGCCGCCGCTTTTTCCGCTTCCCCGGAGGTGAGGGAAACCTGTCCCGACGGCGATTCGCTGCTGAAGGAAACGGCGCTCCATTGTTACCACGCCGGCGTGATCGTCGCGCTTTACGAGGTGACGGAGGAGAACTATCAGATCGGCGAAAAGACCTTTGCCGTTTTGACGAATATGGATACCGTCTTCTTTTCCGGTCTGATGTTTACCCGCTGGAACGTGAAGAAACGCTGTGTCGGTTATAAGACCGATTTTATGGCGGAATCCCTTCTGAAACTGCTGCGTTCCGTCGTCCCTCCGGAATCGCTTTTGCCGGAAGCGGCGGATTTCCCCGCGGCGATGGCGCTGATTTTCGCCGCCGGCGCCGCAGCGGACCTGAGTTCCCTGGAAGACCCATACGCCGATCTCAGCGGTTTGGAAGAGTCATAAAAAGAAAAAACGCGAATCGAGAGTTTCGGTTCGCGTTTTCCCGTCTGAGCGTTTGGAAAAATCGGTTCAACCCGCTTATCTGCACTCAAATTTTTCGCAGGCGGTATCCCCGGCGCAGCTGGCTTTCTGCTGGGGCGCGCTGGTGCCGACGGTGATTTCCTGAGCGGAACAGCCTCTTCCGTGGTTATACTTGCATTCCTCAACTTTGCAAACGATGTTTTCCATGGTCACACCTCCTCTTGATGAAATGGTTTACGTTTTTAGTATGCCCGTGGGAAAAACTTTTATCCGCGAAATATTTACTTTTCCGTCACCTTAAGGTATAATTTTACTATTATGGGGAAAAAACTTGACGAGAAGACAACAAAAGAAATGCTGCGCCTGCTGGCGGCAGCTTATCCCGACGCGAAACCGGCGTTGAAGTATCAAAACCCGTTTGAGCTTCTCGTCGCCGTTTTGCTTTCGGCGCAGTGCACCGACGAACGAGTCAATATCGTGACGGATGAGCTCTTTCGAAAGGCGCCGGACGCCGCCGCCATGGCGGCCCTCGGCGAGGAGGAGATCCGGGAGACGATCAAATCCTGCGGTCTTTATAAGAACAAGGCGAAAAACATCGCCGCGCTCAGCCGTATTCTCACGGAAGAGTACGGCGGCGAGGTCCCCTCGGCCCGGGAGGATCTGGAACAGCTCCCCGGCATCGGCCGAAAAAGCGCCAATGTCGTCATGAGCGTCGCTTTCGGCATCCCGGCGCTGGCCGTGGATACCCACGTTTTTCGCGTCAGCCGCCGCATGGGCTTTTCCGACGGCGGTGACGTGCGCAAAGTGGAAGAAGACCTCATGGCCGCCGTGCCCCGGGAAGACTGGGCCGCGGCGCATCATTGGCTGATTTTCCACGGCCGCCGCTGCTGCAAAGCGCAGCGTCCTCTCTGCGGCGAATGCCCCGTCGGGTCTTTATGTCCCCGCCTCTATCTGAAAAAGTAAGGAGAACCGAAAAGAATGGATGGACTTTGGTACACAGAAAACTGGATCCCCGGCATCAATATCAGTTTAAAGATCAAAACGAAGCTCTATGAGGAACAGACGCCGTTCCAATTTTTGGAAGTTGTCGATACCGATGTTTGGGGCAGGGCGCTGTTTCTTGACCGCTGCATCATGACGACGGACCGGGATGAATTCATCTACCACGAAATGATCAGCCACATCGCCCTGAACACGCATCCCAATCCCGAACGGGTGCTGGTCATCGGCGGGGGCGACGGCGGCGTGATTCGGGAAGTCGTCAAACATGACGCTGTCAAATCCGCCACGCTCTGCGAGATCGACGAAGCCGTCGTCCGCGCGGCGAAGGAATATTTCCCGCAGATCGCCTGCGGTCTGGACGACCCCAAAGTGGAAGTGCTCTTCGCTGACGGCGTAAAGCACATCAAGGAGCATCGGAACTATTTTGACGTGATCATCGTCGATTCCACCGATCCCGTCGGCCCTGCCGAAGGGCTTTTCCAAAAGGAATTCTATCAGTGCGTTTACGACGCTTTAAAGGAAGACGGTCTTTTCGTGGCTCAGACGGAATCGCCTTTCGTCTATCCCGAAATCGTTCCCGGCGTCTATCACTCCATTGAGTCTCTCTTCCCCGTTACCAGAGAGTATCTGGCGGCGATCCCGACGTATCCCGGCAGCATGTGGGGATTTACAATGGGATCTAAAAAGTATGATCCGCTGAATGTGAAAAAAGAGGACATCCCGGCGTTGGATACGAAATATTACAGTCCCGATATGCACTTTGCCGCTTTTGTTCTGCCGCCTTTTGTCGAAAAGCTGATTTCCGAGTAAAAAAGAGGGGGAGGGGAGCTCCTGCCGGGCCGCTCTCCCCCGTTCTTTCGGCATTTGGTGAGAATTGTTCACAAAAAAGTATTGACAAACGGGGCTGAATGCGGTACAATTAGTTTACTTTCGATGAAAGTTCGGGTGCGTTTTGTCACTGCTGTTTGGCGTCTGCCCCTCAAAAAACAGTTGACAAACCGTTTTAGATGTGATAGAATCGTTGCTGTGCCTTGGGTGATTAGCTCAGATGGGAGAGCGCCTGCCTTACAAGCAGGATGTCGGCAGTTCGATCCTGTCATCGCCCACCATGTGGCGCAGTAGCTCAGCTGGTTAGAGCGTCGGCCTGTCACGCCGAAGGTCGTGGGTTCGAGCCCCATCTGCGTCGCCAATCCGCTTCGGTAGCTCAGTCGGTAGAGCAGGGGACTGAAAATCCCCGTGTCGGTGGTTCGATTCCGCCCCGAAGCACCATATCGTTTTTATTGCGGGTATAACTCAGTGGTAGAGTGCCACCTTGCCAAGGTGGACGTCGAGAGTTCGAATCTCTTTGCCCGCTCCAAAAGAGCCTGTTCCGTACAGGAGCAGGCTCTTCATATCACCTTTCATGTGGCGCAGTAGCTCAGCTGGTTAGAGCGTCGGCCTGTCACGCCGAAGGTCGTGGGTTCGAGCCCCATCTGCGTCGCCACCTTTTTTAAGTTCATACGCGGGTATAACTCAGTGGTAGAGTGCCACCTTGCCAAGGTGGACGTCGAGAGTTCGAATCTCTTTGCCCGCTCCATACGAAGCATCCTTTAAAAGGGTGCTTCGTTTTTTGCGAGAAAAGAGGGGCTTTGATCGCGGCTCTGAAAGACGATTACGGGTTCTTTTGGTTGATGATCCGATTCCTGATCTCTATTTGGATTTTCCCGTTTTTATAAGCTTCTTTCGCGTCGTGAGTGGCGAAGAAATCCGGATGATACGCCCGTAAACGTGCCTCGACACCGAAAGGGTCACAGCCGGTGCTCTGAATCTTTTGAAAAACGGTTTCGCAGCGTTGTTCCAGGTCTCTTTCGATCTTTTTGTTGATATCGCCTTGGGCGGTGTCGGAAATCTCCGTCCAGTCGCTGATATCAAAATTGGAGCGGAGTTTCAGGCGAAGCGTGATGAAAACCTCGTCTCCCGCCGTCTCGATCTCGATTTTTCGCCCGCATTTGACGATATTCATCGTCGTCTTATCGTTTGCCGAGCGCAGACCGTTCATTTCCACTGATATGGTCTCCGCGGAAGCGGCCATCATAGAGAGGAAACGGCTTTCGTTTTTCGTCAGCGTACCGGTGCAGCGGTCATCGGTGAACAGGGCGGTGCCTGCGATTCTTATCTCGTTTTGCTCCTCGTCACAAACGAGGAGGGGAAGGATCGGGTCGATGCCTTTCGTCTCGAAATCAATGTTGAATTCGTGGCGCAGCGTGTTGGGACAGACGCCGGCGTTGGCGCCGTTCTCCAACATTTTATCGAGGTAACAGTAGACGCCGCTGCCGCTGTTCATGTTTTCCAAAATTTTAAGCAGAGTCAGCGGGCTGCCTTTGACGACGGCGTAGTCGGCGAGAAAACGATTGGTGACTTCCAGGCGATTGGCGTCGCGGACATTTAAGATACCTTCTTTCGCCAATTCCTCCGAAAAGATCAGATTCTGGATTTTTCCCGCCCGGAGCGGGTTTTCCGTTGAGGCTGTCAGATCGGCGACGGCGCTTTCCATCAAATCATTTTCCTCGGAAATGACGAGTAGATTTTTTTCGTTGTTGTTTTCGGCGGCGGCAAAGCTGTAAAGGATTTTGCCGCCGCTCCCTTTTTCCGCCCCGGCGTAGATGATGACCGCGGTGTTTTCAAAAATCTGCCGGTCGTAGCAGCCGCCGCAGAGAAGGGACAGCGCGAAGAGAAGAAGAAGGGAGATCGCTTTTTTCCTCATATTTTTCTCCTCCTCCGTGCCGCGGCGGCGTACACCGTGATGAGCAGCGCGCAAAGCGTCAGCGCGGCGGCGTTGCTCCAAAGATAGCACCGCCACAGCGGGAGTCGATTCAGCGTGAGATCGGTCAGCAGAACGACGGCGGCCGCGGCGGCGGGAATGACAGCGTTTTGCCGTTTGTTCCTTTGGGGGTGGAGTTCCTCCTCGATGACGGAAAAGAGAGAGATGCCAAAGGCCGTCATGATACTGATGATAGGCAGGAGCGCCAGCATAAAGAGGATATCAAACCGTTCCAGCAGATTCCCTTTGAAAAAGGGGTTCAGGTTGTAGAACGGGAGCACCATTTTGGCGACGATTTCCTCTCCGAAATACATCATGCCCATGGCGTAAATGAATTCCATCATCAAAGTGAGGAGCACCGAATAAAACAGCGCTTTTTGAAAAAGTCCATGATGATCCCCGCAGAGCGGGAGTGTAAAAAAAGAAGCGGCGATGGCCGGCGCCGGCAGAAAGAGCGTCGGTACAGCGCGGAGGATCTCTGCGGGGTCAAACTCGTTCAGCGGGAAGAGATTTGAGACCAGGTAATTATTCTTTGTCATGAAAAACAGCAGCAAAAACATGATGAAAGCCAGGAGGGACGCCGTTGTCATATAGGTGAAGGTGCGAAAGCCGCAGCAGGCCATATAAGCCGCCGGCAGAAAGAGGAGCGCGGAGAGCACGGGAACCGGTGTTTTTGGGAGAAAGAAAAGTTTGACGATGTAGACATAGAGATTCAGCGCTTCCACGGAATGGAAGAGAAAAAACAGCGCGGAAAGAGCGCAGAGCGCCCTGGCGGCGGTGCTCCCGAAGAGGCTCCCCGCGACGGCGTGAACGGGAGCATACGCGTTCTTTCGTGTCAGCAGGAGCACGACGGCGAGCAGAAGAATAGTCGTGCTCCCGACGATAGCGGCGATGATATACGCGCCCCGGCCGGCGGCGCGGACAGTCATCATGACATAGCTCGTCATCAGAATAGAGGTGACCGGCGCGGTGAGCGTCGCCAGCCATTGATAGGATGAAATCGTGTTTTTCATTTGCCGGTCCCCCTGATGGTATCCACCGGTTTCGCCAGTTCATTGCGGCGGCGCAGCCGCTGAAAAGGCAGACGGATGATGGTACTGCCGAGGGATCGGACGCTGAGCGGCAGAATCGGCAGCAGGTAGGGACGGTTCAGCGTCGTCATCCTCAGCAGGTTGATGAAAAGCAGGCTCGCCGCGATCACGAGGCCGCAGAGGCCGAAAACACCGGCGAAGATCATCATGAAAAAGCGGGTGAACCGGAGCGACTGCGCCATATCCTGGGAGGGGATGACAAAACCGGCAATGGCCGTTACCGAAACGACGATGACCATGAGGTTGCTGACGAGCCCCGCTTCAACGGCGGCCTGACCGATGATGATACCGCCGACGATGCCGATGGTGTTCCCGATATAGGAGGGAAGGCGAATCGCCGCCTCCCGGATGACCTCAAAGAGGAACTCCATAATGAACGCCTCGATCAGCGGGCTGAAAATGACCAGCGTCCGCGAGGCGGCAAGGTTGGAAAGGAGATTCAGCGGAATCACATAATAATGATAGGAGAGGACGGCGATGTAGACCGCCGGCAGGAAAAGGGAGATCCCGAGCCCCGTCAGGCGGAGCATTCCCAAAAAGCTGGCCAGCGCCGGCGGATGATTGTAGTCGTCGACGGCGTGAAAGAAGCTCCAGAAATTCGCCGGCAGGATCAGGACGTTGGGGGAGCCCGTTAAAAAGAGGACAAACCGGCCTTCCAACAGTGCCGCCTCGGCTTTATCCGTTCGTTCCGTGACGTTGCACTGGGGAAAAACGGAATTGGCGTGATCGGCGATCATCTGCTCGATGTACGCGGTGTCAAGGAAACCGTCGTAGTCAATCTTTTCCAGCCTGCGGCCGATTTCGGCCAGCATCTCCGGGTCAGCGATGCCATTGAGATAGGCGATGGCGGCGGTTTGGTGGGTGGACGCGCCGAGGTGATATTCTTTGAATTTCAGGTTATGGTTGCAGATCTTCGTCCGCATGATGGCCATATTGATGCGGATGTTCTCGACAAAACTGTCTTTCGCGCCGCGGACGTTCTTTTCGGTGTCGGTGCTCTCGGGCCCTCTGCCGACGAGGTTTTCAATCCGTACCTGGAAACCGTGATCCTTTCCCTCTGTCAAAAAGAACACGCCGCCGGTGCCGACGCCGTTTAAGGCGTCCTCTACCGTGGCGGTGACCGTTACGTCGGCAAAGGGCAGTTTCGCCAGGCGCAGATCGTCGGCGCTTGTCTCAAGAAGGATCGGCAGGACCTGTAAATAAAGGATGTCCGTTTGGATCATATTGTCGACATAAAACAAAAGCAGTTTGGTTTCGTCTTTTAATTTCAGCTCATTTATGATATAATCAGGACAATCGACGGCGGCGGCGCGAAAACGACGGACATTTTCCTGAAAGTCGCTGCTGAGTCTCAAAATCAGTTCACCTCATGTCGTTTTGATGATAGTATGAGCCGGGAGGCGTTTTTTTATCAATGCGTTATCGCCATCTTGAAAAAGCGGTCTTTTTGGAGCGCAAAAATCGCTTCGTCGCCGAAGTGGAGCTGAACGGGAGCCCTGTGGCCGTTCATGTGCCGAATACAGGCCGCTGCCGGGAGTTATTCGTCCCCGGCGCCGCCGCTTACGTTCAGCGTTCGGAAAACACGGCCCGCAAATATCCCTATACGCTTTGCGCCGTGGAAAAAGGCGGCATGCTTGTTCATATCGATTCCGCCGGCGCGAATCGCCTCGCGGAGGAAGCGCTGCAAAGCGGCGCGCTCCGGGGGCTGGAGGATATCTCCGCCGTGGAGCGGGAAAAGACCTTTTCGAAATCGCGCTTTGATTTTCGCTTTCAAAAAGGGAAACAGACCTGTTTTATGGAAGTAAAAGGCGTTACGCTGGAAGAGAACGGCGTCGCCATGTTCCCCGACGCCCCGACGGAACGGGGCGCGCGCCATCTCGCGGAGCTGATCAAAGCGAAGGAAGAAGGGTACGGCGCCTACGCCCTCTTTGTCGTGCAGATGAAAGGGCCGCGGCTGTTCCGCCCCCATGTCGAGCGCGACCCGGCCTTTGCCCGGAATCTTGTATTGGCGGCAAAAGCCGGCGTGATCGTGATGGCTTACGATACCGATGTCACCGTTGATGAAATCCGTCTGAGTTCCGAAATACCGGTGCTCCTGCAGGAAGAGGAGGATTTAAAAGCAAATGTCAATCATTGAGTTCGGTTACGGTCACGGCAAAATGACCGTGGAAATAGAAGAAAAAAACCTCATCGCCTCATTGATGCCGCGGAGCGAAGGGGAGGCCGCCGCTGAAAAAGAGGTCGTGGCGAAGGCCATGGCTTCCCCCATCGGCACCCAAAAACTGCGGGAGATCATTTCTTCCGGTCAGAGCGTCGCCGTTGTCATCAGCGACGTGACGCGCCCCTGTCCCAGTTATAAAATTCTCCCATCCGTCCTCGCGGAGCTGAACGGCGCCGGCGTTAAAGATGAGGATATCCTCATCGTCAGCGGTCTCGGTTCCCATCGGAAGCAGACCGACGCGGAACGGGAGCGTCTTGTCGGCGCGGAGGTTTTTCGACGCGTCCGTGTCATTGATTCGGATCCCGAAGACTGCGTCCAAGTCGGCGTCAGTTCCCACGGGACGCCTTTTGACGTGTTCCGCCCCGTCGCCGAGGCCGATGTCCGCGTTGTGATCGGCAATATTGATTATCACTATTTCGCCGGTTACAGCGGCGGCTGCAAAGCCATCGTTCCCGGTGTCTGCACCAGGGCGACGATTGAGCGCAACCACAGCATGATGCTCCTGGATGACGCCCGCGTCGGCAAAGCCGACGGGAACCCGGTGCGCGCCGACATCGAGGAAATATTGAATTACCTCTCCATCGATTTTATGGTCAACGTGATATTGAACGAGAAAAAGGAAATCGCCGCCGCCGTGGCGGGCCACCCCGTCAGGGCGCACCGGGAGGGATGCGCCATATTGGACCGGGTGTATAAACAATACATCGACCGCTTGGCGGATATCGTGATCGCTTCTCCCGGCGGTCTGCCGAAGGATCTGAACGTCTATCAAACGCAGAAAGCGTTGGATAACGCCCAGTGGGCCGTGAAAGACGGCGGGATCATCATCCTCGTCGGCGAGTGCCGGGAAGGCTACGGCGAGGCGACGTTCGCCGCCTGGCTCAGTGAGGCGAATTCTCCCGATGAGCTCATTGACCGCATCGGCCGGGAATTTCGTCTCGGCGGGCATAAAGCCGCCGCCATCGCCAAAGTAACGAAGAAAGCCGATGTCTATCTCGTTTCCTCTTTGCCGAAGGAAATGGCGGAGAAACTCTATGTAACGCCTTTTGACGATCTGCAGACGGCGTATAACGCCGCTTTGGCTAAAATGGAGAAGGAAAAAGGAGAGCCCGCCGGTGTGTACTGCATGACCGTCGGCGGCACCACGCTCCCTTGCTTTCGGGAAAAAGAACATGAGTAATTACGAAGGTCTTTCAAAAATATATGATTTTATGATGAGCGGTGTGGATTACGAAGGCTGGGCCGATTATATCCTTGCCGCCGCCCGTCGTTTCGGTTCCGAGCCCCGCACCGTGCTGGATCTTGCCTGCGGCACCGGCAGTACGACGCTGCCGCTGGCGAAAAGAGGACTGAGCGCCACCGGTCTTGATCTCGCTCCGGCCATGCTGGAGATTGCCCGGAAGAAAGCGGCTGACGCCGGTCTCGATGTCGATTTTGTTGAGATGAATATGTTGGAAATGGATTTTCCCGCTCCCTTTGACATGATCGTTTCCTTTCAGGACGGCATCAATTATCTGACCGGGGAGGGGGACTTCGACCGTCTTGCCGCCGCGGTGGAAAAGAATCTGTGTGAAAACGGTTTTTTCCTCTTTGATCTGAACCGTGTGGATCACTATTCCGATTCCGATACCACCGTCGTGGAGTTGGATGATATGTACCTCGTTTATGAGAACGAGTACCGCGCCGCGGAACGCATCTGGCGCATCAGACTCACCGGTTTTTTGAGGGAAGGGGAGCTCTACCGAAAATTCGAGGAGATACACGAGGAAAAAAATCACGATTTCGGTGAGGTTCGCGCGGCACTGCGGCGGCACCATATGGAAATTGCCGCCGTGTGGAGGATGTTTTATCAGGAAGACGCCGCCGACGAGACGAACCGCGTTCTCGTCATCGCGCGGAAAGGAAAAAACTAAATGCACATCGTCTTATTTGAGCCGGAAATCCCGTCCAATACCGGCAATATTTCCAGAACCTGCGCCGTCGCCGGGCTCACCCTTCATTTGATCAAGCCCCTTGGCTTTTCCCTGGCGGATCGCTATCTGAAACGGGCCGGGCTGGATTACTGGGATAAACTTGATCTGCGCATCCATGAGAATTTTGAATCGTTTCTCGCCGAAAACCCCGACGCCAATCTCTATATGTTTTCCACCCACGCCGAGGCGAATTACGCCGACGTGTCGTACCGGTTCGATGATTATCTCGTTTTCGGGCCGGAGACACGGGGGCTGCCGCCGGAGATCCGCGACGGCTACGGCAAAGCCGTCCGCATCCCCATGGGCCGGGAGATCCGCTCGCTGAATCTTTCCAATTCCGTGGCAATCGCCGCCTACGAGGCCCTGCGTCAGCTTGGTTTCCCCCATCTTGTCTGAGCCGTGCCGGCGCTTTGTGCTCCTTCACCGTTTGGGTCAGAAAAAAACAAAACGTTCGAAATTATAAATGATCGCCTCTAACTGGCCATTCATGGATTGATTCCATTTAATCATCATAAAAAATTCAAAATGGCCATTGACAAAAGCCCTCGACTTGACTATAATAATATTGCAGTTTTTTCATTTTCACACCATCTTTTGCTTTTTAAGGTTTTATTTCTAGTCGGAGTGTGGCTCAGCTTGGTAGAGCGCTGCGTTCGGGACGCAGAGGCCGAAGGTTCAAATCCTTTCACTCCGACCAATTTTTTTGTTCAGATTCAGACGGCTCTGCCCGTCTGAATCTGCTTTTTAGGGCAAAGAGAAGTTTCTGTTTTCTGTTTCGCCGCGATGTGGTATAATAAACAGCGGAGGGATGCGCTATGTTGGGAGCCGTCATTGGTGATATCGCCGGCAGTGTCTATGAGCACCGGCCAATCAAAACAAAAGACTTTCCCCTGTTTTCCCCGGGCTGCGGCCTGACCGACGATTCCGTCATGACCATTGCCGTGGCGGAAGGTCTGCTGAATACCCTGGGGAAAGGGCCCAAACACGTCCGCGCCGCCGTCGTCGAGGCGATGCAAAAATGGGGCAGACGCTGTCCCGACGCAGGCTACGGCGCGAGGTTCACATCCTGGCTCGGGGAAGAACAGCCAAAGCCCTATAACAGTTGGGGCAACGGTTCGGCGATGCGGGTCTCCGCCGCCGGCTGGCTCTATCCGACGATCCAGCTGACAACGGATCATGCCCGTTATTCCGCCGAGGTCAGCCACAATCATCCCGAGGGCGTCCGCGGCGCCGAGGCGGTGGCCGCCGCGATTTTCCTGCTGCGGCAGGGCAAGACGAAAACGGAGCTGAAAAACTATATCCGTGGCGTATACCGTTACGATCTCAATTTCACCGTGGAGGAGATTCGCTCCGGCTATTCTTTCGATATCAGCTGTCAGGGCACGGTTCCCGCCGCCATCGTCTGTTTTTTGGACAGCGACAGTTTTGAGGACTGTATCCGCAACGCCGTCTCCCTCGGCGGCGACAGCGATACGCTGGCCGCCATCGCCGGGAGCATCGCCGAGGCCTATTATGAGATTCCGAAGACCATGGAAGAGAGAGCGCTCGCGTATCTCGATGATGAGATGAAGCGCGTCTATGAGCGATTTAAAGAAAAGAGGTTATGAGATGACAAAGACAGAATCGGTTCAGAAAGAAATGATCGCCGCCATGAAGGCGAAGGACAAAGAACGCAAGGAAAGTCTCACGCTGCTGCTGTCGGCCCTGAAGGCCAAGGCCAAAGACAAGAGAGAGGCGCTGACGGAAGAAGAGGAAAACGCCATCATCCTGAAGGAAATCAAACAGACGAAAGAGACGATGGAAAGCGCTCCCGCCGACAGAACGGATATCATTGAACAGTGCAAAAACCGCCTTGCCGTTTACGACGTTTTCGCGCCGAAGTTCATGGACGAAGCGGAAATCGAGAAGCTCATCGATGAAACCATTGCCGAACTGGGCCTGAACGAACCGCTCCAACCGATGGCAAAGGGAAAAATCATGAAGACGCTGATGCCCAAAGTGAAGGGCAAAGCCGACGGCGGCCTCGTGAATCAGTTGGTGATGAAGCGTTTTTGATCTTCGCTGATAAAAACGGGAAAAACCGTTATAATAGGGAAGGAGAGGGAAATAAAAAAATAGAAAAAAGGCGGAAAAAAAGCTTGCTTTTTTCCTCATTCTCTATTATAATAATATCCGTTGCGAAGCTTTGGAGAGATGGCCGAGTTTGGCTTAAGGCGCACGACTGGAAATCGTGTTGGTGTAACAGCCTCGCAGGTTCGAATCCTGTTCTCTCCGCCATAGATAAACCGCAGTACATTGTGAGATAATCACTTTGAACTGCGGTTTTTCTTTGTTTTATGGTGTGTTTTTGTTGGCTGGAAATTCTTAATAATTTAAAGAAACTCAGCTTAAAAGCGGGATGCTGCGGGAGGACGTTATCAGAGAGACTTCGGCGCTGAGTGAACACTTTGGCCGGGACGTGATTTTTTATGACGGGAGAGAGGCCTGGGAAGACCACGGGGAACGCGGCTACATCAAAGGCGGGAAAATCTATGTGAACATCGCCAACGACACGCCGACACAGACGGTGATCGCCCACGAGATGACCCACGCCATGAAGGGGACGAAGGCCTTTGACGTGATGCTGGACGAGGTGAAACGGTACTACAAAGATTCCTTTGAGCATCAAAAGGACGTGCTGAGGGGCTACGGCTACAATGAGGAGGAACTGGATGAGGAAGTTTTGGCTCACTTTGCCGAGCAGAAGCTTTTGACGGACGCGGCGTGGATCCACAGCTTTATGACCGAGAACGGCAAAGCCGGGGAACGGTTCGCGAACGTGATTGTCCGCGGGATCAACAGCGTGATCCAGAAGGGCCTCGGCGGGAAGGAAACGCGGTTTTTGGCCGACGTCCGGACGAAGTGGCTGAAAGCGCTGGAAGCGGAACGGAAAGGCGAAAATGAAAAAACCGCCGCGGAAACTGCGGTGGCGTACGCAAAGGGAGAAAAACGGGATCCGCATCCGTCCGTATACGCGATGCACAGAGCGAAGCGCATGGAAGAGCTTGGATACTCCAAAGAGGATATCGTCAAAGAAACAGGATGGTATAAGCGGAAGAATAAGAAGGATAAGAAGCCGGAATATATTTGGGCCGTTTCCGAAAAGCTGAATCCGGAAACACCTTATGATTTCAGCAAATCCTTTTCCCGGCAGATTGAAGATTACCTGGCGGGTAAATTCCACGCTTCGGACACGTTTCTGCTCGGTGATACGCCGGAGCTTTTACAGAAGATCGGCCTGGATGATCTCCCCGTGACTTTGGGCATTTACCATTTCCTGACCGCGGTCAATTATCACGACGGACATTCCTTTACCGTTGAGGAAATAAAAACACTGCCCAAAGCCATTGAAAGGCCTTTGGCAGTGATCAGATCGACGTCTCCGAGTCATAAGA